>NZ_NWTA01000024.1:0-105015 GCF_002531955.1 Rhizobium sp. M10
CTTTAGCCCTTTGTTTTTATGCATGTCGTTGTCCCGGAACCGCTGCACACTTCCGGGCGACATGCATTAAGGATCGACCCGGAACTGGTATCGGCCTTCGGCGCTGCGGCCGTCCATCGAGAGCACGCGCCAGTCGACGGTATAGAGGCCGGGCGCCATGGCAGGATCGAGCGGAATTTTGAAGATCGATCCCTCAGGGCCGGAGAGAAACGGCTTGCCTGTGGGAAGCGCCGTACCCTCGGCATCGAACAGCACGGCCGTCGAACGGGCAAGATCGACCGGGCCGGTGAAGGTGAGCTCAAGATTGGCAGGAACGAGCTGTTGTTCCTGCTGTTGCGATGGGAGCGAGGCTTGTTCCAAGGCCGCGGACGCTTCACTTGCGGTGAAAAGAAGGAAGGCGAACAGACAGAATGACGCGATCGACTTCATGATGGTCTTCCTTGTGCCGATCCGCATGTGCCCGGAGCCCTCATGCTTCCGTGACGCCACGCCGACGCATCACTATTAACGCTGCGGAGGAGGATTTCGATCCCTAGTTTTTGCGATAAGGCGCACCGGCCGCGGCCGATGGCCTTTCGGCAGCGCGGCGATCAGGTCCGCAAGCCGCTGCCAGAATTTCCGGAATGACCTGGATAATGTTGGGCCGTTTTTCATCTCTCTGCCTGTCCTCGTCGCCGGGGGATCTCAAACTGGAGACCCCGGGGATCTCGAATTGAGAATGTACTCCCCGTCGGCCTCGGCTGGAATCATACGGAGGTCTTGGAGCGTGAATCTTTCGGATTATAGAAAATGGGCATTTCATCATCGGTTGAGCAAAAGCTTGACCGGTGCGATTGAATTGCCGCCGCTTACGGTCTTATAGTCCGTGTCGACGGCACCCGATGAATCGCGGGGGCAAAAGGGAAGGAAACCGATCATGACCAAAGTCCGTGCGCTGGTGCTGGAGCGCCAGCATGAGCTTGCGCTTCGCGATATCGATCTGCCGCTGGAGACAGGACCGGGGCAGGTCAAGATCAGGGTTCATACCGTCGGCGTCTGTGGTTCGGACGTGCATTATTATACCCACGGCAAGATCGGCCCCTTCGTCGTCAACGCGCCGATGGTGCTCGGTCATGAGGCGGCGGGCACGGTGGTCGAGGTCGGCGCCGGCGTCACGCATCTGAAAGTCGGCGACCGCGTCTGCATGGAGCCCGGCATTCCCGATCCGAATTCCAAGGCGAGCCGGCTCGGCATGTACAATATCGATCCCGCCGTCAGTTTCTGGGCGACGCCGCCGGTTCATGGCGTGCTGACGCCGGAGGTCGTGCATCCCGCCAACTATACCTTCAAGCTGCCCGACAATGTCAGCTTTGCCGAAGGCGCGATGGTCGAGCCCTTCGCGGTCGGCATGCAGGCGGCGAGCAAGGCCAAGATTGCGCCGGGCGATACCGCCATCGTTCTTGGTGCCGGCCCGATCGGCACGATGGTGGCGATTGCCGCCCTTGCCGGCGGCTGCGCCCGGGCGATCGTTGCCGATCTCGCCCAGCCGAAGCTCGATATCGCCGCGCAATATCAGGGCGTCATCCCGGTCAATATCCGCGAGACGAATCTGATCGAAGAAGTGGGCAGGCTGACCGACGGTTGGGGCGCCGACGTCGTCTTCGAATGTTCTGGTTCGCCGAAGGCCTGGGAGACGATCATGGCGCTGCCGCGCCCGGGTGGCGTCATCGTCGCCGTCGGCCTGCCGGTCAATCCTGTTGGTTTCGACGTCTCGACGGCGACGACCAAGGAAATCCGCATCGAAACGGTGTTCCGTTACGCCCATCAGTATGAGCGCTCGATCGCGCTGCTCGGCTCGGGCCGTGTCGATCTGAAGCCGCTGATATCGGAGACCTTCACCTTCGAGGATTCGATCAAGGCCTTCGACCGGGCCGTCGAGGCGCGGCCGAGCGACGTGAAGCTGCAGATCGTCATGGAGTAGGGCGCCGCACCACGTCTATGAGTGCCCGGCGCTCGGTCTCATCTTGCGAAGGGCAAGCGCGGCGGCTGCGACAACAGCCGCGGCTCCGACCGCGATCAGCAGATGGCGGTGAAGGGGGAGGTGGCCCAATGTCTGCTGGATTCCGTGCCCGAAGAGATAACCGAGCGCGGTGAAAAGCTGTCCCCAGACCAGTGCGGCTACCGCATTCAGGACGACGAATTTCCCGGTCGATATCCTAGTCGTCCCGATGACGACGGGGCTGATCGTCCGCAACCCGACCAGAAAACGAAAGGCAAGGATGAAGCCTGTGGGATATGTTTCGAGAAGCCGGGTGACGCGGGCAAGCGCCGGTCTTTCCAGCAGCCGGCGGACGAGGCTCCATCGGGCGGCGTATCGGCCGGCAAAGAACCAGAACTGGTCGCCGGCGAAGGATCCGGCGGTTGCCGCAGACGCTGCCGCCCAATAGGTAAGCAGGCCGCGATGAGCGATCACGCCGCCCAGGAAAGCGGCCGTTTCCCCTTCGAAGGCAGCCCCCAGAAAGATTGCCAGCAGGCCGTAATTCTCGATCAGCAGTTCGATAGACATGGCGGCCCGCCCCCAGCTGTTTCCGAAGCGTCAGGTCAAGGCTAAACCGGCTTCAAATCGCCGAGCAGCGTCGGGATCAGTTCCGACACCGTTGGATGGATCGGCACAGACCATTTCAGCGTGGGATAGGTTGTGCCGGCATTCATCGCGTCGATCAGGCCGTGGATCACCTCGTCGCCCTCGATGCCCAATATCGCCGCACCGAGAATCTCCTTGGTTTCGGCGTCGGCCACCACTTTCATGAAGCCCTTGGTCTCGCCGCGCTCATTGGCGCGGCCGACGCGGCTCATCGGGCGGGTCGAGACCATGATCCTGCGCCCCGACTCGCGCGCCTGCTTTTCCGTCATGCCGACGCGGCCGAGCGGCGGGTCGATGTAGAGCGCATAGGCCGGGATGCGGCTCGACAGCTTGCGGTCGTCGCCGTCCAGCAGATTGGCGGCGGCGATCTCGAAATCATTGTAGGACGTGTGGGTGAAGGCGCCGCGGCCGTTGCAGTCGCCAAGCGCAAAGATGCCCTCGACATTGGTGGCGAGCCGATCGTCGACGGTAATATAGCCACGTTTGTCGGTGGCGACGCCGGCGGCCTCGAGGCCGAGATCGTCGGTATTCGGCTTGCGGCCGGTGGCGATCAGCACATGGCTCGCATCGATTTTCGCCGCGCCGGCGGTGACGCTCACCCCATTGCCGTTTCCAGCAAAGGCGATGTTGCCGGCGTCGGTATGGACGCCAATGCCTTCCGAACGCAGGATCTCGGCGATCGCATCGGATATATCTTCGTCCTCGCGCGAAGCAAGCTTCGGCCCGTGCTCGATGACGCTGACCTCGGCGCCGAAGCGGCGATACATCTGCGCGAATTCCAGCCCGATATAGCTGCCGCCGATGACGGCCAGATGCCGCGGCAGCGTGTCGAGATGGATGATCGAGGTGCTGGTGAGGTAGTCGATGTCATCGATGCCGGGCAGCCCGGGAATGACGGGCCTCGCCCCGACATTGAGGAAGATGCGCGGCGCGCTCAGCGTGTCGCCGTTGACGCTGACGGTCTTCGGACCCTCGAAGCGGGCATGACCATAGATCACGCTCATGCCGTCCATCCCGGCAAACCAGCCGATCAGGCCGTTGCGGGCATTCATCGTCACCGTTTCGGCGCGGGCTCGGACCACCTTCATGTCGATGGCGATGTCGCCCGGAATATTGACGCCGTAGGCGGCAGCACTTCTGGCGACATGGGCGGCACGGGCGCTGGCGACCAGCGTCTTCGTCGGCATGCAGCCGGCATTGACGCAGGTGCCGCCGAGGAATTTGCGCTCGATCAGTGCGACCTTCATGCCCTTTTCGACCATGCGGGCGGCGAGGAACGGGCCGGCCTGGCCGGCGCCGATGACGATGGCGTCGAAGCTTTTCATGACATGGCCACCACGATCAGCGCCGCGCCGATGACGGCGACGGCATCCTCGATGAGCGCGGCCGGCAGGTCCTTGCCGAAGGAGGCGGCCAGCCTGGCGCGGACGGCCGCACCGCCATAGGTGCCGATCACCGCGCCGATCACGCCGGCGATCAGTCCGCCGAAGAGCAGGCCGCTGGCGGCGCCGATCGTCGCCCCGGCGAGCGCCCCGGTGACGATACGGGCGGAAAACTGCACCGGCACCTTGCGTGACGGCGTCGAGGGCAGCTGGTCGGTGATCAGCTCGACGATGGCGAGAACCGTGAAGATCCACGGCGTCCAACGGTAACCCATGAAGGCAAGCGGCGTCTGCGAGACGTCGAACCAGCCGAGTGCTGCACCCCAGGCGACGGCAGCGGGCGCGGTCATGGCGCGCAGGCCGGAGATGACACCGATCAGCAATGCAAGAAAAAGAAACATGCGCGATCCCCCTCATTGCCGGCGTCGTGCCGCGAGAGGGAAGGTTGCATATTGTCAAGCGCGTGGCAATTCGCCTTGCCGCGCCGGGAGTTTAGTTCGCGAAGGCGGCGATGCCGGTGATCGCCCGGCCGATGATCAGCGCGTGGATGTCGTGCGTGCCCTCATAGGTGTTGACCACTTCGAGGTTGACGAGATGGCGGGCGATGCCGAATTCGTCGGAGATGCCGTTGCCGCCGAGCATGTCGCGGGCCGCGCGCGCGATCTCCAGCGCCTTGCCGCAGCTGTTGCGCTTGAGGATCGAGGTCAGCTCCACCGGCGGATGGCCTTCCTCCTTCATGCGGCCGAGCCGCAGGCAGCCCTGCAGGCCGAGCGAGATCTCCGCCGCCATGTCGGCGAGCTTCCTCTGGATCAGCTGATTGGCGGCAAGCGGCCGGCCGAACTGCTTGCGCTCGAGCGTGTACTGCCGTGCCCTGGCATAACAATCCTCGGCGGCACCGAGCGCGCCCCAGGCAATGCCGAAACGGGCCGAGTTGAGGCAGGTGAACGGCCCCTTGAGGCCGGTGACGCCGGGCAGAAGATTTTCCTCCGGCACGAAAACTGCGTCCATCACCACTTCGCCGGTGATCGAGGCGCGCAGGCCGACCTTGCCGTGGATGGCCGGGGCCGAAAGCCCCTTCCAGCCCTTTTCGAGGATGAAGCCGCGGATGAGGCCGTCCTCGGTCTTGGCCCAGACGACGAAGACATCGGCGATCGGCGCGTTCGAGATCCAGGTCTTCGAGCCGGTGAGGCTGTAGCCGCCTTCGACCTTCTTGGCGCGGGTCGCCATCGAGCCGGGATCGGAGCCATGATCGGGTTCGGTCAGGCCGAAGCAGCCGATCCATTCGCCGGTGGCGAGTTTCGGCAGGTATTTCTGCTTCTGCGCCTCAGACCCGAAGGTTTCGATCGGCACCATGACCAGCGAGGACTGCACGCTCATCATCGACCGGTAGCCGCTGTCGACCCGTTCGACCTCGCGGGCGATCAGCCCGTAGGCGGTGTAACCGAGGCCGGCGCCGCCGTAATCGGGGGAAATCGTCGGACCGAGCAGGCCGAGTTCACCCATTTCGCGGAAGATTGCGGGATCCGTCTTTTCATGGCGGAAGGCGTCGAGGACGCGGGGCGCGAGCTTTTGCTGCGCGTAGGCATGGGCGGTATCCTGCACCATGCGCTCCTCGTTGGTCAGCTGCTCCACCAGGCGGAACGGATCGGCCCAGTCGAAAACCTCGCGCGTCTGCTGCATGGCGGCGTCTCCTCACCCACGATTCAGGCTTCCTCGCTCAAGGTCGCATAGACCCGCCAGCCGACCGCGTCAACACAAGCCAGCCTATCGAAAATACGAGGCGCGCCATCTTTTCAAAAGCGTCGTCATGCTCCACTTTGCCCGCGTTCGATTCTGGAGCGAGGAGGCGGAAATGACGTCAAGCGATCTGTTCGTATCGGCCGAAGGCGCCGAATGGGTCAATCCGGAGCCCGGCGTTACCAGGCGCATCATGACCTATCTGCCGGAGATGATGATGGTGGAGGTGGCCTTCGAAAGTGGCGCTGTCGGTGCGGCCCATTCGCATCCGCATATCCAGGCAAGTTATGTCGCCGAGGGCAGTTTCGAGGTGACGATCGACGGGCGGACCGAGGTGCTACGGCAGGGCGGCAGCTTCATTGTGCCGCCCAATCTCGTCCATGGCGTCAAGGCGCTGGAAAAGGGCCGGCTGATCGATGCCTTCACGCCGCACCGTGCCGAATTTCTGAAGTAATCAGGCTTCGGATTCTGACCGGCGCGCCGGGCCGGCGGCGGTGACATAGGGCGGCACGAAGCGTGCATCCTTGCCGCGCACCGCCTCACGCAGGAAGTCGATGACGGCGCGTACGCGCGGCGCCTGTTTCAGGTCGCGATGGCAGGTGATCCAGTACTGGCGCTTGAGGTCGATTTCCGCGGGCAGCACCCGCACCAGCTCGGGATAACGGCTGGCGAAGAAATAGGGCAGGATGCAGAGGCCGAGGCCGTTTCGGGTGGCGGTCAGCTGCGCGAAGATGCTGGAGCTCTGGAACTGCGGCTTGATGCGCGGATGCACGTCACTGAGATAATCCAGGCCCGGCGCGAAAATCATCTCCTCGATATAGCTGACGAAGGGATGCTCAAGCAGATCGTCGCGGCAGGTGATGGCGGGCGCTTTCGCCAGATAATCGCGAGAGCCGTAAATCTGCAGATGATAGTCGGTCAGCTTCTCGGCGAAATAGGGCCCGCCCTTCGGCTCGTCGAGCACGACGGACAGATCGGCCTCCTTGCGCGACAGCGACATGATCTGCTGGATCGTCACCAGTTCGAGCGACAGATGCGGATGCTGGGCGGCAAACCGATGCAGCACGGTGGCGAAGAAGAAATTGGCAAAACCTTCCGGGGCGCTCAGGCGCACCAGGCCGCGCTGCGCCATCGAGCCGTCAGCGAGGTCGGCGCGCAGCCGCTCGGTCTCCTGCTCCATTTTCTCGGCCGTCTCGACGAAGCGCGTGCCCATGGCCGTCAACACATAACCGCGCGGATTGCGCTCGAACAGCTTGACCTTGAGGGTGAATTCCAGCCGGTCGATGCGCCGCGAAACGGTGGCATGGCTGGAGCGCAGCTGGCGGGCGGCCGTCGACAGCTGCCCGGTGCGGGCGACGGCGAGAAAAAACTGCAGATCGTCCCAGGTAAACTGCGGTGGATGGTTCATCGCCATTTCTTTCGTTCAACAACCAATAACGCATAGCACGGTCTTGTGCTATTGAAACAATTCATTGTTTTTATTTGCGTTTTAACATCACGTAAAGAATGGAGGAATCGCGGGCGGAAGATCCCGGCGAAGGTTGGGCCTTGATGAATTCGAGACGACGCCGGTGAGAAACTGGTGATGCCTCGGCGAGGGTGCTTTCAGCCATTATGCGCGAATGCTACACGGCCGCGTTTGCATTTTGAGGAACTATTGATGAAAAAATTGGTTCGCCTGCTGCTGACGATCGCGATCGCATTCGTCGTCGTCATCGGTTTTCGCTGGTATCGCTACGTTACCAACACCGACAGCCCCTATGACGAAGTCGGCATCACGCTCAACACATCCATGCCGGGCCCGCTGAATGCCTGGGGCTGCGCCAAGCTCAAGGAAACCTTCAGCGGCGCCTTGCCTCCCCACGGCTGCGCAGCGGAGAATGGGACGCAATGGAAATAACGGCAGGCTGAAACGCGCCGAATGTGCCGGAGGCGAAGGATCGACGGATGATTGGTCCTTCGTCGAACGCTGCCAGCCCTGCACAACCGTCGAAACTGCCCTAGTTCTAGCGCTGAACGCTCACTCTTTGCTCTCCCGAGGCCTGGATCGACATTGTGCAGCTCTCTTTCTGTGCAAAAATGAACAGATACTGTTTGGAATTAGTTATAAACCACCCGTTGCCTCGGGGGAGAAATTCCATGATCGTAAGACAAGGGCCGCTTGTTCTGAGGAGTGCGACCGGCCAAATTTGAACAGATCGGTAATCTGGCTAATCTCTGGGAGGAGAGAATATGCGAAAGAATCTCATTGCATCAGTTGCGTTTTTGCTCGCCAGCAGCACAGCGGTGCTCGCGCAGAGCGCGACTGACGGCAAGGTCAAGATCGGCATTCTGAACGACCAGTCGGGCGTCTATGCCGACTTTGGCGGCAAGTCTTCCGTCGAAGCCGCCAAGATGGCGGTCGAGGATTTCGGCGGCAAGGTGCTTGATGTGCCGGTCGAGATCGTCGATGCCGATCACCAGAACAAGCCGGATATCGCCTCCAACATCGCCCGCCAGTGGTACGACACCGAGCAGGTGGACGCGATCATGGAACTGACGACCTCGTCGGTGGCTCTCGCCGTGCAGGCGATCGGCAAGGAAAAGAAGAAGATCGACATCGTCACCGGTGCGGCGACGACGGATCTGACCGGCAAGGCCTGCTCGCCCTACGGCTTCCATTGGGCCTACGACACGCATGCGCTCGCCGTCGGTACCGGCGGCGCGCTGGTCAAGCAGGGTGGCGACAGCTGGTTCTTCCTGACCGCCGACTATGCCTTCGGCTATTCGCTGGAGCAGCAGACCAGCGAATACGTCAAGGCGAGCGGCGGCACGGTCGTCGGCGCCGTCCGTCATCCGCTGTCGACCCAGGACTTCTCGTCCTTCCTGCTGCAGGCGCAATCGTCCGGCGCCAAGGTGATCGGCCTTGCCAATGCCGGCCTCGATACTGCGAACGCCATCAAGCAGGCGGCTGAATTCGGCATCACCCAGGGCGGCCAGCATCTGGCGGCGCTGCTCTTCACGCTTGCCGAAGTCCATGGCCTCGGGCTTGAAGCAGCGCAGGGCCTGACGCTGACGGAAGGCTATTACTGGAACCGCGACGACGAAAGCCGCGCCTTCGCCAAAAAGTTCTTCGCCCGCACCGGCAAGATGCCGAACATGGTCCATACCGGCACCTATTCGGCGGTGACGCAATATCTGAAGGCGATACAGAAGGCCGGCACCGACGAGACGGAAGCCGTCGCCAAGCTGCTGCATGAAATGCCGGTCGACGACGTCTTCGGCCGCGGCGGCACGGTCGGCGCCAACGGCCGGATGATCCACGACATGTACCTGCTGCAGGTCAAGAAGCCGGCCGACAGCAAGGAGCCGTGGGATTACTTCAACGTGCTCGCCACGATTCCCGGCAAGGAAGCCTATATCGATCCCGCCAAGAGCGGCTGCGATCTGGTGAAGTAAGGGCAATGGCGGTTTCCGCGATTGAAACGCAGGGAAAGCCGCGGGTGGTTTTATCCGCCCGCGGCCTGCGCCGCGATTTCGGCGGCTTCACGGCCGTCAAGAACGTCGATCTCGACGTGCATGATGCCAGCGTGCATGCGCTGATCGGCCCGAACGGTGCCGGCAAGACGACGGTCTTCAACCTGCTGACCAAGTTCCTGCAGCCGACCGCAGGCACGATCACGCTGATGGGCACCGACATAACAGGGACGGCACCCGACAGGGTGGCGCGCATGGGACTGGTGCGCTCCTTCCAGATCTCGGCGGTCTTCCCGCATCTCTCCGTTCTCGACAATGTGCGGGTGGCGTTGCAGCGGCCGAACAATCTTTCCACCCAGTTCTGGCGGCCGCTTTCGGCGCTCGACCGGCTGAACGAGCGCGCCGAGCAGCTGCTCGCCAGTGTCGGGCTTTCCAAGGAGCGCGATCATATCGCCGCCGATCTTTCCTATGGCCGCAAGCGCGTGCTGGAGATCGCCACCACGCTGGCGCTCGACCCGAAAGTGCTGCTGCTCGACGAGCCGATGGCCGGCATGGGGCTTGAGGACGTCGGCGTCGTCTCGGCGATCATCCGCGACGTCGCCCGCGACCGGGCGGTGCTGATGGTCGAGCACAATCTCTCGGTCGTCGCCAATATCTGCCAGCATGTGACGGTGCTGCAGCGCGGCGAGATTCTGGCCGAGGGTGATTATGCCACGGTCAGCCAGGACGAGCGCGTGCGCGTCGCCTATATGGGCACGGAGGAGCATTGATGGCCGCTCTCCTCGAAGTCCAGGGACTGAATGCCTGGTACGGCGAAAGCCATGTCCTGCACGGTGTCGACATGCGGGTGGCCGAAGGCGAGACGATCACCATTCTCGGCCGCAACGGCGTCGGCAAGACGACGACGCTGCGCACCATCACCGGCATCGTGCGCGCCCGCAAGGGCAGGATCAGCTTTGCCGGCAGCGACATGATGCAGGTGCCGCTGCACAAGACGGCGCATCGCGGCATCGGTTTCGTGCCGGAGGAGCGCGGCATCTTTTCGACGCTGACCGTGTCGGAAAACCTGCTGCTGCCGCCTGTCGTGGCGAAGGGCGGCATGACGCTCGACGAGATCTACGAACTCTTCCCCAATCTCTACGAGCGCCGCACCAGCCCCGGCACCAAACTCTCAGGCGGCGAGCAGCAGATGCTGGCGATCGCCCGAATCCTGCGCACCGGCGTCCGGCTGCTCATTCTCGACGAACCGACGGAAGGGCTTGCTCCCGTCATCGTCCAGCGCATCGGCGAGGTGCTGCAGACGCTGAAAGGACGCGGCATGACGATCCTGCTCGTCGAGCAGAACTTCCGCTTCGCCAGCCGGATTGCCGATCGCTTCTATCTGATGGATCATGGGCAGATGGTGTCGGAATTCCCGGTCGGCGAACTGCCGCAGCGCATGGATACGCTGCACAAGGTTCTGGGAGTGTGACCAGATGACGATGATCTTCGGCATTCCCCTGCAGGCGCTGCTCGGCCAGCTGTTGATCGGCCTGATCAACGGCTCGTTCTATGCGCTGCTCAGCCTCGGCCTCGCCATCATCTTCGGCCTGCTCCGGGTGATCAACTTCGCCCATGGCGCACAGTACATGCTCGGCGCCTTCGTCGCCTATCTGCTCTTGACCTATGCCGGCATCGGCTATTGGCCGTCGCTGATCCTGGCGCCCGTCATCGTCGGCCTTGCCGGCGCGGTCATCGAGCGGCTGTTCCTGCGCCGGCTCTACGATCTCGATCCGCTCTACGGCCTGCTCTTCACCTTCGGGCTGGCACTCGCCGTCGAAGGCACCTTCCGCTATCTCTACGGCTCGTCCGGACAGCCCTACGCAACGCCGCCTGCCCTTGCCGGCGGCGCCAATCTCGGCTTCATGTTCCTGCCGATCTATCGCGGCTGGGTGGTCGTCGTCTCGCTTGTCGTCTGCCTCGGCACATGGCTGCTGATCGAGAAGACCAAGCTCGGCGCCTATCTCAGGGCCGCCACGGAGAACGCCGTGCTGGTGCAAGTTTTCGGCGTCAACGTGCCGATGCTCCTGACCTTCACATACGCGCTCGGCGCCGGCCTTGCGGCCTTTGCCGGCGTGCTGGCCGCGCCGATCTACCAGGTCTCGCCGCTGATGGGCTCGAACATGATCATCGTCGTCTTCGCCGTGGTCGTCGTCGGCGGCATGGGGTCGATCATGGGCGCGATCGTGACCGGTTATATGCTCGGCATCGCCGAGGGCCTGACCAAGGTCTTCTATCCCGAAGCTTCCAACACCGTGATCTTCGTCATCATGGCGATCGTGCTTCTCATCAGGCCCGCGGGCCTCTTCGGCCGGGATGCTTGACATGGCTGACATCACTGAAACCATCCGAACGGAAAAAAGCCGGACCGCCTTTTCGGTGCAGGCGGGCTTCCTGCTTGCGGGGCTGGTGTTCCTGCTGCTGGCGCCGTTCTTCTTCTATCCGATCTTCCTGATGAAGCTGCTCTGCTTCGCGCTCTTCGCCTGTGCCTTCAATCTGCTGCTCGGCTATACCGGCCTGCTGTCCTTCGGCCATGCCACCTTCTTCGGGGGTGCGGCCTATTTCACCGCCTATACGGTGAAATCATGGGGGCTGCCGCCGGAACTCGGCATCCTGATCGGCGTGGCGGGCGCGGCATTCCTTGGGCTGGTCATGGGCTTCTTCGCCATCCGCCGCCAGGGCATCTATTTCGCGATGATCACGCTGGCCTTGTCGCAGATGTTCTTTTTCTTCTGCCTGCAAGCGGAGTTCACCGAAGGCGAGGACGGCATCCAGTCGGTGCCGCGCGGCCATCTCTTCGGCTTCATCGATCTGAACGACTCGACCAATATGTATTATTTCGTGCTGGCCGTTTTCCTCATCGGCATCCTGATCATCTGGCGCTTCATCAATTCGCCGTTCGGCATGATTCTGAAATCGATCCGTGAAAACGAAAATCGCGCCACTTCGCTCGGCTACTCCGTGGCGCGCTACAAGCTCGGCGCCTTCGTCATGTCGGCAGCGCTGGCGGGGCTGGCGGGCGCGATGAAATCGCTGGTCTTCCAGTTCGCGACCCTGACCGACGTCGCCTGGCAGATGTCGGGCGAGGTGATCCTGATGACGCTGCTCGGCGGTATCGGAACGCTGGTCGGACCGCTCTTCGGCGCGGGGCTTGTCGTGGCGCTGCAAAATTATCTCGCCACGTCGGAATTCCCGGTGACGATCATCACCGGCGTCGTCTTCATGATCTGCGTGCTGATATTCCGCCGCGGCATCATCGGCGAATTTTACGCTTCGCGGCTCGGGCGGAAACTGGGCTTCGTCTATCGCCGCTGAACGGGCGGACCTCTCTTTCCCAGGAACGATTTCCTTCCCGGCAAAGAGATTGCGGCGGCAATGCGACTCTCCCTCTCCCCGTCCCGCGGGGAGAGGGAGGCAGGGGCATCTGGGGCTTCGTGCAGGGCACATGGATCGTTACGACTACATCATCATCGGGGCAGGCAGCGCCGGCTGTGTGCTTGCCAACCGGCTTTCTGCCGACGGCAAGAGCAGGGTGCTGCTGCTCGAAGCCGGCGGCAGCGACAATTACCACTGGATTCATATCCCGGTCGGCTATCTCTATTGCATCAACAATCCGCGCACCGACTGGTGCTTCACCACGGCGCCGGAAACCGGATTGAACGGCCGGGCGCTAAGCTATCCGCGCGGCAAGGTGCTCGGCGGCTGCTCGTCGATCAACGGCATGATCTATATGCGCGGCCAGGCGCGCGACTACGATCTCTGGCGGCAGATGGGCTGCACCGGCTGGGGCTGGGACGATATCCTGCCGTTCTTTCGCAAATCCGAGGATTTTTATCGCGGCGCCGACGAGATGCATGGGGCCGGCGGCGAATGGCGCATCGAGAAGGCGCGCGTGCGCTGGGCCGTGCTCGACGCCTTCCAGCAGGCGGCGAGAGAAGCCGGCATTCCGGAGACGGCGGATTTCAACCGCGGCAGCAATGAAGGTTCCGGCTATTTCGACGTCAACCAGCGTTCCGGCATTCGCTGGAACACCTCGAAAGCCTTCCTGCGCCCGGCGCGCAAGCGCTCCAACCTGACCGTGCTGACCAAGGCGCAGGTCCGGCGGCTGCTGGTGGAGGAGGGGGCCGTCGCCGGCGTTGAATTCCAGCACGACGGCGTGGCGAAACGCGCTTATGCCGCCCGAGAAACCATCCTTTCGGCCGGTTCGATCGGCTCGCCGCATATTCTCGAACTCTCCGGCATCGGCCGGGGCGATGTGCTGCAGCGGGCGGGCGTCGATGTCGTCACCGAGGTCAAGGGTGTTGGCGAGAACCTGCAGGACCATCTGCAGCTGCGCCTGGCCTATAAGGTGACCGGCGTTCCGACACTGAACGAGAAGGCGACGAAGCTGATCGGCAAGGCAGCGATCGGGCTCGAATATCTCGTCCGCCGTTCCGGGCCGATGGCGATGGCGCCGAGCCAGCTCGGCATCTTCACCCGTTCCGGGCCGGACCGGGAGACGCCGGATTTGCAATATCACGTGCAGCCGGTGTCGCTGGAGAAGTTCGGCGATCCCGTCCACCCTTTCCCGGCGATCACGGCGAGCGTCTGCAATCTGCGGCCGGAGAGCCGGGGTTCGGTGCACCTGTCGAGCCCGGATTTTGCCGCCCAGCCGACGATCAGCCCGAAATACCTCTCGACGCAGCGCGATCGTGACATAGCTGTCCGTTCGATACGGTTGACGCGCAAGATCGTCGCGCAGCCGTCCTTCGCGAGGTTCAAGCCGGAGGAGTTCAAGCCGGGCCCCAGCTATCAGACCGAGGCCGATCTGGAGCGGGCGGCGGGCGATATCGGCACGACGATCTTCCATCCGGTCGGCACCTGCCGCATGGGCGCCGACAGGGACAGCGTCGTCGATCCGCGGCTGAGGTTCCGGGCGCTCGGCAAGCTCAGGATCGCCGATGCCTCGGTGATGCCGTCGATCACCTCGGGCAACACCAATTCGCCGACGATCATGATCGCCGAAAAGGCGGCGGCGATGATCCTCGAAGACAATCGATAGGAGAAGACCATGGCAAGGATCGCATTCATCGGGCTTGGCAATATGGGCGGGCCGATGGCGGCCAATCTCGTCAAGAGGGGTCACGAGGTTCTCGGTTTCGATCTCGCGGCCTCGGTGCTGAAGGCGGCGGAGGCGAGCGGCGTCAAGCCGGCAAGCCATGCCAGCCAGGCGGTCAAGGACGCGGAGATCGTCATCACAATGCTGCCGCAGGGCCGGCACGTGCTGACGGCCTGGACCGATATCCTGCAGACGGCGGCGCAGGACACGCTGGTGATCGATTGCTCCACCATCGATGTCGACAGCAGCCGCAAGGCGCATGAGATGGCCAAGGCCGCAGGCTGCCTGTCGCTCGACGCGCCCGTCTCCGGCGGCACCGGCGGGGCGAGCGCCGGCACGTTGACCTTCATGGCGGGCGGCTCGGACGAGGCCTTCGCCAAGGCGAAGCCGATCCTCGAGGCCATGGGCAAGAGGATCGTCCATTGCGGCGAGGCGGGCGCCGGCCAGGCGGCAAAGATCTGCAACAACATGATATTAGGCATCTCGATGGTCGGCGTCTGCGAAGCCTTCGTGCTCGCCGAAAAACTCGGCCTCTCGCACCAGGCGCTGTTCGATGTCGCCTCGACCTCGTCAGGCCAGTGCTGGTCGATCAATACCTATTGCCCGGTGCCGGGACCGGTGCCGACCTCGCCCGCCAACAACGGCTACAAACCGGGTTTTGCCGCAGCGCTGATGCTGAAGGATCTCAAGCTATCGCAGGAGGCGGCACTGGCGAGCGGCGCGTCGACGCCGATGGGTGCCGAGGCGGCCCAGCTTTTTGCGCTGTTCGAGAAGCAGGGCAATGGCGGACGGGACTTTTCGGCGATCATCGAGATGTTCCGCGAAAAGGCGTAAGCGCTGACGGCGCGCCCTATATTGGCCAGCCTATGCCGAGGGACCAAGGCGCCGCCACGATTCCCTTCTCCCCAGCGGGGAGAAGATGCCGGCAGGCAGATGAGGGGGTGAGCGGCAAAGCCGCGAATGCGCTGAGCGCAAGCGAAGGGCAGCATGGAGGGTGTACCGCGTGGCCCCCTCATCCGACCCTTCGGGCCACCTTCTCCCCGCTGGGGAGAAGAGGGAGCAAGCAGCGACCTGCGGCATCCGATACCGTAATCCCGTCAGCCATCATCGCTGAACTTCCTTCCGCGACAGCAGCCAGACGAGATAGGGGCCGCCGATCAGCGCGGCGAAGAGGCCGACCGGCACCTGGTAGGGATAGATGACGACGCGTGACAGCCAGTCCGCCGCCATCAGCACGCCGGCGCCGAAGATGAGGCTCGCCGCAAGCTGGTGGCCCGGCGCGCGGAAGCCGGCAAGGCGGGCAAGATGTGGCGCGATGAGGCCGGTGAGGCTGAGCGGGCCGACAAGGAACGAAGCGATCGCCGTCATCAGTGCGGCGAGGATGGCGAGCACCAGCCGGCTTGCCCCGACAGGAAGGCCGACAGCCCGACCGAGGCCTGCTCCGAGCGGCAGGATCGTCAGCCAGCGGCTGAGAAAGGGCAGGGGTGCGGTCAGCACGGCGAGCGAGAGGATGGCCGTCCAGGCTTCGAAGGCGCCGGCGCGGTTGGTCGAGCCGGACAGCCAGGTGAGCAGGATATAGCCGCGCATATCGCCCTGGGCGAGCACCATCGTCACGATCGCCATGGCAAAGGCGCCGATGCCGACGCCGGCAAGCAGCATGCGTTCCGGCGAGAACCCCGCGCGGGCGGAAATGGCGATCATGGCGAGGAAGGCTGCCAGTGCGCCGATCGCCATGGAAAGCAGCATGGTGACGGGTGAGGGGAAGCCGAAGAGGAAGAGCGCCACGGTGATGCCTGCGCCGGCGCCGCCGCTGACGCCCAGCACTTCGGGGCTGGCGATCGGATTGCCGGTCATCCTTTGCATGATGAAGCCGGTCGCCGCCAGCATGGCGCCGGCGCCGGCGGCTACCATCGTGCGCGGCAGGCGGAAGGGCAGGAGGTCGGCAAACAGCGCGCCGGTCGCCACATGCCAGCCGTTATCGGCCGGGCCGAAAGTGAGAACGACGGCAAAGAGCAGGAGGAGGGCCGTGAAGAGCAAAGCAAGCGCCCGGATCGGCTTTGCGAGCCTGTTCAGCATTTCGGCCGGCCGGGCGGCAATGGCTGAAACGGAGTGCACGCGCGGCAGCAGAAAGAGCAGCAGCGGGCCGCCGAGCAGGGCGGTTGCGGCGCCCGTGGGCGCGAGATCGGTAAAACCGGGGCCGAGGACCTGGGTGAGGCAATCGGTCAGGAAGAGCAGGCCGGCGCCCGTCAGCGGCGCGGCCACCATCAGCCGGCCGGAGCTGCGCGTGCCGGCAAGCCTTGCGATCGCGGGTGCGGCGAGCCCGAGAAAACCGATGATGCCGACCTCGGAGGTCACCGAGGCGGCGAGCCAGACGGCGAGGGTGACGATCGCCAGGCGGGTCGAATGCAGGGCGAGGCCGAGGCTCCTGGCGCCGCTGTCGTCGAGCGCGAGGATGCGCAGCGGCCGCACCAAGAGCAAAGCGGCGGCAAAGCCGACGATGAGTCGGGGGCCGAGCGACAGGACGCCGTTCCAATCCTGCTGGCTGAGCGAACCGGCGCCCCAGATATAGATCGACATGGCATATTCGCCGCGCGAAAGAACCAGCGTGACGCTGAGCGCCGAGGCGATCAGGCTGACGATCATGCCGGAAAGCGCCACCGTCACTGGGTCGAGCCCGCGCCGCCAGCTCAGAGCCAGCACGATGGCGACGGCCGCGATGCCGCCGCCAAAGGCGATCATCTCGCGCGGTAAACCGATGAGCAGAGGCGAGACGCTCATGGCCGCCGTCATTGCCAGTTCCGCGCCGGCGGCGATGCCGAGCGTCGAGGCGTCGGCGATCGGATTGCGCAGCACACGCTGCAGCAATGCGCCGGAAAGGCCGAGTGCGGCGCCGGCGATCAGGGCCAGCGCGGCGCGGGGCATGATGCCGTGCCAGAACAGCATCCCATTCAGCGCGGCTGCATCGGCAGCGCCGTGCGGGACCTCGGGGCGCGTGCCGATGAGGAGCGCGAAGGCGACAATGCAGAGCGTGGCGAAGATGATGCCGATGACAGGCGCGCCCGCGCGTCGTGCGGGCCTGGCGCTAACCATTCCATGCATGGGCGAGCCCCTCCGCCAACAGATCGGCAAAGCGGCCGGCGGCCGGCAGCGCGCCATAGGGATTGATCGAGCCGAGCATCAGCACGCGCTTTTCGCGCACGGCCGGCAAGGCATTCCAGAAGCCGCTGCTGGAGAGCGCAGCGAGAGCATCGGCCGGATGCGGGGGAATCATGACGATCCAGGCGTCGGGCATCGATGCCAATGTCTCAATGCCGATGGGGGCCGCCGCCGAGTAGCTGGTCGCACCCTGCCAGGCATTGGTCAGGCCGACGCGTTTCAGCACTTCGCCGAACATGCTGTCGGCGCCGAAGACGCGGAAATGCCTGGCGTCGCCGAGATTGATCGGGATGACCGGCCGCCCGTCGCCGGCGGTAAAGAGAGAGCGGTGGCGGTCGAGCCGGGCTGAAAGCGCCTCGGTCAACTGCCTGGCGGCGGGAAGCTGCAGGCGCTCGCCGAGTGCAAGCGTTACCTGCTCGGCCAGCGCGAAGGGGCTTTCGCCGGGCTTGTAGATCGCATGGCTTTCCACCGGCGCAATCAGGCGCATGCGCTCGTCGGCCCAGGCATAGAAGTTCGAATTGAAGATCAGCTCCGGTCGTGCAAACCGCAGCACCTCGAAATTCGGCGTGCCGCGCAGGCCGAGATCGGCCACCGCCGCCGGCACGTCAGGTGTGACGGCGACCTCGCGGAACTGCCGCAATTCGGTTGCCGCAACGACGTTGGCGCCGATCGCCAGCAGGGTTTCGAGCAGCGCCCAGTCGAGTGTGGAGACGCGCACACCCTCTGCTGCCCGCACCGGCGCGGAGGCGGAGAGCGAGGCCGCCGCACCGGCCAGAAATTGCCTGCGGGAGAAGTAAGCCAGAAAGGCCATGCCTATAACAGATAGCTCACCGGTTCGTTGCGAACCGGATGCGGAAAGACGCCCATGCCGACGCCGAAAATCGACTGCAACGTCTCGGTCTGCATGATCTCGGCGGGCGTGCCTTCGGCGGTGATCCGGCCGCGGTTGAGCGCAATGATGGCATCGCAATAGCGCGCGGCCAGATTGATGTCGTGCAGGACGACGATGACGGTCAGCCCGCGTTCGTGACTGAGTTCCTTGACCAGCGAGAGAACGCTTGCCTGATGCGCGAGATCGAGTGCGGAGGTCGGCTCGTCGAGCAGCAGGCAGCGGGCGTCCTGGGCGAGCATCATGGCAATCCAGGCGCGCTGGCGCTCGCCGCCGGACATGTTGGCGACGAGGCGATCGGCGAAATCCTCGAGTTCGGTGCGGACGATCGCCTCCTCGACCTTGCTGCGATCGGTCGCGGTGAAGCGGCCGAGCGTGCCGTGCCAGGGGAAACGGCCGAGCGCTATCAGCTCGCGCACGGTCATCCCGTCGGTCGCCGGCGTGAATTGCGGCATATAGGCGACGTGCCGGGCAAATTCGCGGGCGCCCCAGTCGGCGGCCGGTTTGCCGCCGAAGGCGACGGCGCCGGATTTCGGCGCGACCTGGCGGGCGATGATCTTCAAAAGCGTGCTCTTGCCGGACCCGTTCGGCCCCACCAGCCCGTAGATGCGGCCCTGCGCAAGCGTCAGGTCGATACCGTGCAGAATGGATTTCGGCCCGACGGCATAATCGATTCCCGAGAGGGCAAGAAAAGGCGAAAGCATGGTCTGCTCCAGGTTCGTCGCTGCAAACGGGGTTCGGGAGGGGCTTGCCCTCCCTTTTCCAGCAGGTTCCTGCAAAACTAAACTCAGATTGTCAACTTACCACTTTCTGCTGAGCTTGAAGGTGACGGTACGGGCATCGCCGTAACCGCAGACGGTCAGGCCGCCGCAACCCTTGACGTATTCCTTGTCGAAGAGGTTGGTGACGTTGAGCGCGGCGCCCCAGTTTTCCCGCTCGTAGCGGATCGCGGCGTCGACGAGGGTGGCGGCCGGCACCTTTTCGGTATTGGCCTCATCGGCCCAGGACCAGCCCTGATGGCGCACACCGGCGCCGAAGCTCATGCCCTCGAAAGCTCCCGCCGTCAGCGTATAGTCGACCCAGAGCGAGGCCGTCACCTTCGGGACGATATAGGGTGAATTGCCGACGAGCGCCGGGTTGGCCTCATTCTCCGTCACTTCCATGTCCGTATAGGCAAGCGAAGCGAGAAGCTTCCAGTTCTCGTTGATATTGACCTTGCCTTCGAGTTCGGCGCCGCGCGAGACGACTTCGCCGAGCTGGCTCTGGGCGAAGGTCGCCGGATTGGTGACCGTGTTGTTACGCTTGGTGATGTGGAAGACCGATGCGGTCAGCGAGCCGTCGATGAAGCTCGGCTCATATTTGATGCCGCCTTCGAACTGCTCGCCTTCCTCCGGCTTCAGGGCGCCTGATACGCCGGTGCCGATCAGCGGGTTGAAGAAAGTCGCGGCGCTGACATAGGGCGTCAGGCCGTTGTCGAATTCATAGGCAAGGCCGATGCGACCGCTGACGGCGCTGTCGTTGGTGCTGAAGGTCGTGCCGATCACGGCATCCTGGTCGATATCGACATAATCGTAGCGGCCGTTCAGCGTCAGCAGCCAGCCATCACCGAAATGGATGCGGTCCTGGGCATAGACGCCGATCTGGTTCTTGGTGACGATGCCGTCGGCATAGACGAAATTGGCGCCCTGCGTCGTGCCGTAGACGGGATCGGTGGCGCTGATCGAATTGGAGCCGCAGCAGGCCTGCCAATTGTCGAGACGGTAATAGGTGTAATCAAGCCCGACGAGAAGATTGTGCGTGGTGCCGCCGATGTCGGTTTCGCCTTCGAGCCGGTTGTCGATCGAGAAGGTGTCGACGCCCGAGCGACCCTCGAAACCGATGCGCGCCAGCTGATAGTCCGGACCCGTTGGCACGCCGCCGACCCAGCCGTTCAGGTAGGGACCGATCTCGTGCTTGTCGAGCCGGCCGTAGCGGGCGCTCTGCGAGAACTTGATACCGTTGTCGAACTCATGCTCGAATTCGACGCCGATCATCTTCTGCACATAGCTGCCGTCGTCGAGGTCGGGTTCGCCATAAAAGGCGTCGCGGTCGATCTTGCCGAACGGCGCATCCTCGACGGTGCCGACATAGGGGAAGAAGCCGTTGCCGGTATGCACCTGATCGAGGCCGGCGAGGCTGCCCCAGACCGTCAGGCTGGTGGCGTCATCCGGCGAAATGGTCAGCTGCGGCATGATGAAGCCGCGGAAATCCTCGGAAAAATCCGAATAATTGTCGCCACCCGCAACCTTGCCAGTGATGCGGTAGCTCATCGCTCCGCTGGCGCCGATCTTGTCGGAGACATCGAAGCCGGTGAAGGCGTTGCCGTTGCTGTTGATGCCGATCTCCGTATAGAAGAGCGGCTCGTCGAGCGGGCGCTTGCGGACGAGATTGACGATGCCGCCGGGATTGGCGCCGCCGTAAAGCACCGAAGCCGGGCCCTTCAGCACTTCGACGCGCTCCAGCATGAAGGGATCGAGCTGGAACCCGCCGAAGCCGTAGCTGAAAAGCGTCAGATTGTCGAAGAAGACACCGGTCTGGCCGGCGTCGAAGCCGCGGATATAGAACCAGTCGGTGTCGCCGTCATTGCCAAAGGGCTGCGAGGTGACACCCGGCGTATAGAGCAACGCCTCGTCGATCTTGTTGGTGATGCCGCGATCGTCCATTTCCTCGGTGCCGACGACGGAGACGGACTGCGGGATTTCATTGAGCGGCGTATCGCTCTTCGAGCCGGCGGAGGAGTTCTTGGCGACATAGCCTTTCACGGGGCTGGTCGCGGTGTCGCCGCCGCCCTGGATGACGATCGGTTCGAGCGTCGTCGACGTCGCCTCCTGCGCCGCGGCGGCGCCCGCCATCAGGCCGGCGATCGCAACGCCTGCCAACAGATTTAGCTTGAAATTGCGACCCCTGGTCTGCCCGCGCATGTCTTGTCTACCCCACTCGTGCCGCGACGCTGGCGCGGCGAAGCCTTAATAAGGTGAGCGTTTAACTCAATTTTACCGGCTCGGCTTGTCCGGATCGGGGAAATTTGAACGTTTTTGGGCAATTCTCCGGCTCGCAAACAATTGCTCGATGACCGTTGCAATTAGGCAAGCTGGGCCTTTTTCCAGCTGGCCGGCGTGCTGCCGACATGCTTGCGGAAGACGCGGGTGAAATGCGCCTGATCGGCAAAGCCGGTTTCGGCGGCGATCGCGGTCAAGGCATATTCGCTGTCGACGAGCAGCCGCTTGGCCCTGTCGAGCCGGGCATTGGTCTGCCACTGATGCGGTGCGATGCCGGTCGAAGCCTTGAAGGCATGGCTGAAATGCGATTGCGACAGGCCGGTCAGGCCGGCGAGTTCCTCGAGGCGGATGTTGCGCAGGCAGTTTTGCTCGATGAAGTCGGTGGCGCGGCGAAGCTGCCAGGAGGCGAGCTTGCTGCGTTTGCGCGGCACGGCCTTGGAAAGCTTCAGCACGTCGATGATCAGCGCCAGCGCGAGGCCGTCGCCATAGAGATCGTGCAGCGGCTCCGGATTGAGGCATTCGGCCGCGACCAGCTGCGCCAGCGCCAGCAGGCGCTCGTCGGAGAAGAGAAGCTGCGGGCTTCCGAGACGACGCGGGTCGATATCCTCCATCAGCCGGCGGCTGATCGTGTCGGCGTCGAAATGGACGTCGAGGTGGCGCACCGAATGCACGCCGGTGAGATCGGCCCAGACTTCCATGCCGGCCGGCACATAGGAGATCGGCCGCTTTTCCGCATCCTGGACGGCGCCCTCGGCCTTCGGCGACAGCTTGATGCGCGAATTGCCCGGTCCGCGTTTGTCGAGCATGATGAAGAGCCGCGGATCCCGCGAGACATAATAGCCGCCGGCATAAGCGGCGCATTCGACGTCCCAGACATCGGCGACGATGCCGTTCCATTGGCGGCGATGCACGCCGCCAATGACGGAGAAGCCCTGGATCTTGTTCTGCATCCGCGGTTGAAACGTCATTTCCATTTCCGCCTCCGGCCAAGCGGCCGGAGATAAACCTTCAATTAATACTCAAGTTTATTACAGCAGGCGGAACCGGATGACAATCACCGAATGAGGTCCAGATCCGGGAACGGCAAGCCGCGATCGATCAGGGCCTCGCCACCGCGAAACGGAGCTGGCTGTCGCCGAGGAGGATATCGATCTCGCCTGGCTCCGCCAGTTCGATCGCGCCGCTCAACGTGCCCGTGGTGATCAGCGCGCCTGCCTTCAGCGATGTTTCCGGGCGCAGGCCGTCATTGGCGTAATCGACGAGCCAAGTGAGAACGTCGCCCTTCGGATGCTGCGCCGGACCATCATAGATCGTGCGGCCGGCATGGGTGACCTTGAGCGGCGTACCGCCGGCGGTATCGACAGCGCTTTTGTCGAGCTTCGGGCCAAGCACATAGCCGCTATTGCCGAGGCGGTCTGATGTAAACAGCAGAAAGGAGATGCTGCCGCTTTCCCTGACGGCGCTGACCAGCAGCTCGGCGCCGAGATGGACGGCGGAGATCGCCTCGACCACTTCGGCGCGGCTATAGGCAGTGCCGGTGCGGATCGGCAGATCCTTGCCGAGGCGCACGGCGATCTCGGTTTCGATTTTCATGCCCGGATACCAGGGGATGCTCGCGCCCGAGGCGGCTTCGGCATAGGGATGCAGCGGACCGGTGACCGCCTGACCCTGCGGCGAGACCGTCACCTTCCAGGCATTGCTGGAAATGCCGTCGGCCGCAGTCAGGAAATTCTGCGCCTCCATCGCCTGATGCAGATCGGCCGGCAGCGTGAAAGTGCCGGTTTCCTCCTGTCGGCCGGCTTGGCGCAGGCTGTGCAGTCTGGCGGCAAGGGCGCGTGGATCGAATGCCTCTGTCATGCTGTCTCCTCGAGCTGATTTTCGAGGTGGCACACTAACGGCAGGGCAGCAATGAACAAGTGGCTCTTCGGCCGTTCTTGGGGGAAAGTCCTTATTCCATCGCCGCGTACCAGCGATCGCGATAGGCGGAAAGCCCGGCGATCTCGGCCGGCGGAACATGCGTCTCGGCGCCGGATACCGGCCGGATGCCGGTGAGAAGGGCGGCACCCTGGCTGGTGCCGGTCGAGCCGGGAAGAGCGAGGACCGCGCGGCCGGCAAGGGCGGCCAGCAGCTTCAGATAGGTCTCATTGAGCGCAAAAGGCCCTTCGACGATGATGGGGCCTTTGGCGCCGATCAATCCGAGGCAGGCATCGGTCATCAAAGCGAGATAGAGGCAGGCGGTGGCATAACGTTCCTCGCGGCTCGCCTCTTCAGCGCCGATCCAGCGGCTGGTCTCTCCGGGAAAAGGTCCGGAACCGGGAGCGATGTTGGGCAGCAGCATCATGCCCTTTTCGATGACGTGGCCGATCGCCGCCTGGGCCGCCTTTTCATCGACAGGGCCGATTTCGGCCGACAGGATTTCGAATTCCCGCCCGCCCATGAAACGCGAGGAGGGGACGGCCCGGCCATAGGCATCGACATTGGCGAGCGCATCGCGTTTGGCATCGAGGTGATCGAGATCGCCGCCGACGCCGAAATTGATCACCCAGGTGCCGGTGGAGACGACGGCGAAGGGGGCCTCGCGATGGACGAGATGCGGCAGCAGCGAGGCATTGGAATCGTGAATGCCGCAATAGACCGGCACGGGGGCTGCGAGCCCAAGCTTCGCGGCAATCCCCGGCAGCACCGGGCCGAGCGCATCGAAGGCGGAGCGGATCGGCGCCATCAGCGCGCGGATGCCGAGCCTGTCGACGAGCGAGGAATAGTCGCCGGTCTTCGGGTTCCAGAGGTCGGTGTGGCAGCCGAGCGAGGTCAGCTCGTTGGCGGCGACACCCGTCAGCCGCCCCGTCCAATATTGCGCATAGGTGAGGATGGTCGCGACCTCAGCGAACGCCTCGGGAAAGGCGGTTCTCTGGTAATGCAGCTGGGCGCCGACATTGAGGCCCATCGAAAGGCGCGGCGAGAAGGTCTCGTCGAAGGAGGGGCGCAAGGCCGTATAGGCATCGCGGATCGCTTGCGGATATTCGTGTTCGTAGTCGATCACAGGCATGGCGAGCTGACCGTGCCGATCGAGCAGCGCCGCGGCGGCGCCATGGGTCGTGATTGAAATGGCGTCGAAACCGGGTTCCCGCGCCAGCGTCTTCAGGGCATCAAGCGCGAAGGACCAGAGAGCCTCTATATCGTAATGCGGGTAGGGACCGGTCTTGATCGTAACGTTCGGCCGTTTCAGGACGGCGATCTCGGCGCCCGTCCCGCTGTCGAGAACGACGACCTTGGCATTGGTCTTGCCGATGTCGAGAACGGCGATGCGGCGATAGGAGCTGGCGGTCATGGCATATGGAAGAGGGTGACGAGGTCGCTTTGAACCGGCGAATTGTCCGGGTTCGTCGCCATGATATCGGCCATGTGCGCCCACCATTTCTTCATGACGGGATGTTCCGGCAGGCTCGCCATCGTATGGTCCTTCGGCCGCGTCAACACACCGAACAGCGTGTTGGTGTCGCGGTCGAGATGGATGGAATAGTCGCTGGCGCCGGACTGGTGCAGGAGATCGATCAGCTCCGGCCAGATCTCGTCATGCCGCTTGCGGTATTCGGCTTCCATGCCGGGGTTGAGCTGCATCTTGAAGGCGTGTTTTTCCAATGTCATCGGGAACTCATGAGCTTGATGCGGCGGGCGATGATCGGGATGGCGATGGTGATGATAAGCAGAAGGCCGATGAAGATCGACATGACGATGCCGGGCACATTCAACAGGCCGAGGCCGAAGGTGACGAGGCCCATGACGAAGGCGGCGATGACGACGCCGCCGATCCTGCCGGAGCCGCCGAGGATCGAAATGCCGCCGAGCACGACCATGGTGACCACCTCGAGTTCCCAGCCCTGGGCGATCGACGGCCGGGTCGAGCCGAGGCGCGAGGTCAGGCAGACGGCGGCGACACCGCTCATGATGCCGGTCAGCAGGAAGAGGATGAATTTGACGCGCTCGACCGGGATGCCGGAGAAGCGGGCAGCGAAATCATTGTTGCCGATCGCATAGACCTGCCGGCCGAAATTCGTCGCGTGCAGCAGGATGGCGAAGAGGATCGCCACGACGATGAAGAGCACGAATTCGAAGGAGAACACCCAGACGACATAACCCTGGCCGAAATAGGCGAAATCGGCGGGGTATTTGCCATAGGCCTGGTCGCCGAGCACGATATAGGAAATGCCGCGGAACAGGCTCATCGTGCCGATGGTGACGACGATCGACGGCAGTTTCAGCACCGAGACGAGCACGCCGTTGAAGATACCGCAGGCAAGGCCGGTGCCGATGCCGATCAGCACAAGACCGGGCGTGCCGATGCCGGCTTGAGCTGCCGCTCCCATCGCCGTCGAGGCGAGCGCGATGATGGCAGCAACCGAGAGGTCGATCTCGCCCGAGATGACGAGCAGCGCCATGGCGAAGGCAATCATCGCCTTTTCGGTGAAGTTGAAGGTCGCGTCCGAGAGGTTCCAGGCATCGAGGAAATAGGGCGAAGCCAGCGAATTGAAAATGAAGATCAGGACGGCGACGCCAAAGAGCAGCACTTCCCAGCTTGCGATGATGCGGCGGAAAGGCGTGCCGAGGCGGTCGGGGATGACCCGCTTTTCGGACGGCGTGGAAACGGCGCTCATGCTGCGGCCTCCGTTGTCGTATCGGCTGCGGCGCGGTCGCGCAGGATGATGCGGCCGCGGTTGCGCTCGCGCCGGGCGTTGAAGGCGACGGCGAGGATAATGACGGTGCCTGATATCGCCATTTGCGTGAAGGGTGAAATACCGATCACCGGCAGCGCATTCTTGATGACGCCGAGGAAGAGCGCGCCGAGGACCGTGCCGGCGACCGAGCCGACGCCGCCGGCAATCGAAATGCCGCCAATGACGCAGGCGGCGACGCTGTCGAGTTCGAAGCCGTTGGCGATATCGACATAGGCGACAGCATAACGCGACACCCAGAGATAGCTCGCGAGACCCGCCAAGGCACCCGAGAGGACGAAGGCTAGGAATTTCGTCCGGCCCGTATCGATGCCGGCATAGACCGCCGCGGTCGGATTGCCGCCGGTCGCATAGGCGGAGCGGCCGAACTGGCTGTAGCGCAGCAGCATGTACATCAGCGCGACGATGATGATCGCGACCCAGCTCAGCACCGGCAGGCCGAGGATCGGTGTGCGGGGGACGGCGAGGAAGGTCGGCGTCATCTGGTGCGCGTTGACCCAGGCGCCGCCCGAAAGCACGAAGGCCATGCCGCGATAGATGGTGAGCGTGCCGAGGGTGACGACGATCGGCGGGATTTCGAGACGCCAGACGAGGAGGCCGTTGATCGTGCCGAGCGCGGCACCGATGATGATCGCTGTAAGGATGAGCACGACGAGCGGCAGGCCCGGATATGCGGCGTTCATCATCGCGATCGCCATGCCTGACAAGGCGAGATTGGCGGCGACCGACAGGTCGATCGATTTCGTCAGGATCACCGTCATCTGCGCCAGCGCCAGGATGATCAGGATGGAGGTATCGTTGAAGATGCCGGCGAGATTGTCCGGCGTGGCGAAATCGGCTGCTCGCGTCGAGAAGATCGCGATCATCACGACGATGATGAGGAACAGCAGGGTTTCGCGTTTTCTGATCAGTCTTGCCATGCTTTTACCTCATGCATTGCCGGTGGCGGCGCGCACCAGCGCTTCCGGCGACAGATCGGCGCGTTCGAAAATTCCGGCCGACAGGCCTTCCTTCATGACGAGGACACGGTCCGACATGCCGATGATCTCTGGCAGTTCCGACGAGACCATGATGATCGACAGGCCCTCGGCGGCGAGTTCGCTGATGAAGCCGTGCACGGCCGCCTTCGAGCCGATGTCGATGCCCTTGGTCGGCTCGTCCAGGATGATGACCTTCGGCGCCGTCGCCAGCCACTTGCCGATGACGACCTTCTGCTGATTGCCGCCCGACAGCGTGCCGACCGGCACGGACAAGGCGGCAGCGCGCAGATCCAGCCGCTCTGCATATTTGCGGGCGAGGGCAAATTCGTTCGCGGCCCGGAGAAAGCCGTGGCGCGAAGTGCGGGCGAGGGAAGGAAGCGTCATGTTCTGGAAGATCGGCATCGGCAGCGCCAGGCCATGACGGCCGCGCTCCTCCGGCACGTAGACGATGCCGGCGCGGATCGCATCCTGCGGCGAATGAATGGTGACCTCGCGCCCCTCGAGCACCATTTTGCCGGAGAGCGGCTTGGTGATGCCGAAAAGGGACTGGGACAGTTCCGAGCGGCCGGCGCCGATGAGGCCGTACACGCCGAGAATCTCACCCTTGCGCAGCGTAAAGGAAATGTCGCGGAATTCGGTGCGGTGGCTGTAGTTGCGGATATCCAGCACCGGGCCACCGATGGCAACATCGATCTTCGGAAAGACGTTCTCGACGTCGCGGCCGACCATCATGCGGACGATCTCGTCCTGCGGCGTGTCCTTGAGCTGCCCCTGGCCGACGGCGCGACCGTCGCGGAAGACGACGAAATCGTCGGCGATCTCATAAAGCTCGTCGAACTTGTGGCTGATGAAGAGGATCGCCTTGCCCTGGTCCTTCAGGCCCCGGACGATGCGGAACAGATCGTCGATCTCCTTGCGGGAAAGGGCGGCGGTCGGTTCGTCCATGATGACGATGCGGGCCTCGATCGACAGCGCGCGGGCAATCGCCACCAGGTGACGCTGCGCAATGGAGAGGTCCTTCAGCCGGATGGTCGGATCGATATTGCTTTCGAGCGCGGTCAGCAGCGTCTTCGAGCGGCTGTTCATCGCCTGCCAGTCGATGGTGCGCAGGCGCGTGCGCGGCGCATGGCCGAGGAAGATGTTTTCGGCAACCGTCAGCTCGTCGAAAAGCACTGTTTCCTGATGGATGGCGGTGACCCCGGCATCGATCGCAGCCTGGGCGCTGGCAAAACTCGTCGGCCGGCCGTCGACCAGGATCTCGCCTTCGTTCGGCCGGTAGATGCCGGTCAGGATCTTGACGAGCGTCGATTTGCCGGCGCCGTTTTCGCCGATCAGTGCGGTCACTGTGCCGGGATGAAGGGCGATGCTGACATTGTCGAGCGCCTTCACGCCGGGAAAGATCTGGGAGATGCCGCGCATTTCCAGAATGGCGGGCGCGTCTGGCATGGGGCTTGTTTCGTGCTTTTGCGTTGCGGCGTGCATCATTCGTTTCACCTTGAAAACCCCTCCCCAACCCCTCCCCACAAGGGGGAGGGGCTTGACCCACCGCGATGCCGAGGCTCGCGATGGGCGGGGGCGTTGCTTCAGATTATCTCCCCCCTTGTGGGGGAGATGGCCGGCAGGCCAGAAGGGGTCTTAACGATCAGAAGACCTTGGAGAACTGGTCGATGTTCGAAGCATTGTAGACGAAGGGATCGGCCATGGCGGCTTCGCCGTTGTCGCCGACCTTGATCTTGCCCATGCGGCCGGCATTGATCTCGCTGCCCGGCTTGCCGTCGGTCTCGCCCTTGACGAGGCGATAGGCGATCTGGGTTGCGGAATAGCCGAGATCGATCGGGTTCCAGATGGCGAATTCCTTCGTGGCGCCCGACTTGATGGCGCCGGCCATTTCGGACGGCAGGCCGAGACCGGTGACGTAGACCTTGCCGACAAGGCCCTTGTCTTCGACGACCTTGGAAGCGGCGAGAACGCCGACCGTCGTCGGAGCAACGATGACCTTGACGTTCGGGTTCGACTTCAGGAGGCCTTCGGCTTCACGATAGGACTTGTCCGAGAGGTCGTCGCCGTAAACCGTGGTGACGAGGTTGAGGCCCGGGAAATCCTTGAGCTGCTTCTTCATCTGGTCGATCCAGATGTTCTGGTTGGTCGAGGTGGTCGTTGCCGACAGGATGGCGAAGTCACCCTTGCCGCCTTCCAGATGATCCTTGGCGAGCGTCAGGCACATCTTGCCGATCAGCTCGTTGGACGAGGGGTTGAGCTGCAGGATGCGGCCTTCCGGTGCGACGCCGGAATCCCAGGAGATGACCTTGATGCCGCGCTGGGTCGCCTTCTTCAGCGCCGGAACGAGCGCGTCCGGATCGTTGGCCGAAACGGCGATGGCGTCGACGCCCTGGGCGATCAGCGAGTTGATGACTTCGATCTGGCCTTCGGCCGTCGTCGACGTCGGACCTGTGTAGATGACCTCGACGCCGCCGAGTTCCTTGGCGGCTTCCTGGGCGCCCTTGTTGGCGGCGTCGAAGAAGCCGTTGCCGAGCGACTTCACGACGAGGCCGATCTTGATGTCCGCGGCGGTTGCCGTACCGGCCATCATGGCGACGGCGAGCGCGACGCCGAGCGCAAGTGTCTTTGCGAGTTTCATGTGCTTTCCTCCCTTAAAGATTAGACTTCCACACCTCGGCGGCGCCTCATGCGACCGACGAGGAATCCTCCCTCACAGCCTGGGTCACCGGGCTTGCGACAGCGAGCCGGACGCCGGCATTCTCGACCATGCGCGCCGCCTCTTCCGAAATCCCGTCATCGGTGATGACCACGGAAACGCGGTCGAGCGCGCAGAGAATGAGGCTCGACCGGCGATTGAACTTGCTCGAATCGACCATGACGACGAGTTCGTCGGCTTGGTGCATCAGCTTCTGCTCGCTCTGGATGATGAGGGCATCCGCCTCCATGATGCCGAGCGGGCCGACGCCCTGGGCGCCGATGAACATGCGCCGCGCATAAAAATTGCGGATCGCGTCATTGTCGAAAGGCGACAGGATCAGGCTCTGCTCGCGATAGATCGCGCCGCCCGGCACCGTCACCGTGTTTTTGGAATGCTTCACCAGATGTTCGGCGATGGCGAAAGAGTTGGTCATGACCTGCAGACGATGGCCGGCCATATAATGCACCATCTGGAAGGTCGTCGTGCCGCCATTGATGATGATGGCGTCGCCGGCTTCGCAGAGATCGACGGCGGCGCGTGCAATTGCGCGCTTTTTATCGATGTTGACTGATTCTGAAACCCGGAAGGGTCGGCCGGCAAGATTGCCGAGCTGCGGCGGGTGCACGGCTTCCGCACCACCGCGGACCCGGCGGATCTTGCCCTGCACATGAAGAGCCGCAATATCGCGCCGGATGGTCGCTTCGGAAGCTTCCGTAAGCTCGGAGATGTCCTGGATCGTAACGACGGACTTTTCCTGAACGGCGCTTAAGATGATGCGATGGCGTTCGCGTTCGTGCATTGGGCTCCTCCTCTTGTCATATTTATTTCGTATCCGTTAAAGGCTGTCAATCACAAACGATCATAAATTTTCATATTGCGATGCAGCATAATCGATTTTGATCGTTTTCGATTGACAAGCGCACTTTTGATGCGCGATACCGTGAGCGAAAGGGCGTGCTGATTGCGGCCCCCGACAAGCCTGATATGGGAGGATGATATGGCGGCGAACGTCCGGCTTCTGGAAAACCGGTGGGATGATGGTTACGCGGCGGGCCTCGACGAGCCCGGCAAGCTGCTCTATCGCTCCAATCTGCTCGGCGCCGACAAGCGCATCACCAATTACGGCGGCGGCAACACCTCGGCGAAGGTGATGGAAACCGATCCGCTTGATGGCGGCAAGGTCAAGGTGCTTTGGGTCAAGGGCTCGGGCGGCGACGTCGGCACGATCAAGCTCGATGGTTTCGCCACGCTCTACCAGGACAAGCTGGAATCGCTGAAATCCATCTATAAGGGTGTCGAGGACGAAGACCGCATGGTCGGCTTCCTGCCGCATTGCACCTTCAACCTCAACGGCCGCGCCGCCTCGATCGACACGCCGCTGCACGGTTTCGTGCCTTTCACCCATGTCGATCACATGCATCCCGATGCGATCATCGCCATTGCCGCGTCGAAGAATTCGAAAGAATTGACGCAGCAGATCTTCGGCAACGAGATCGGCTGGCTGCCCTGGCGCCGTCCGGGCTTCCAGCTCGGCCTCGATCTCGAAGCCTTCGTCAAGGCCAACCCGAACGCCAAAGGCGTCGTGCTCGAAAGCCACGGCCTCTTCACCTGGGCGAATGATGCCAAGGCCTGCTACGAGCTGACGCTCGAGATCATCAACAAGGCGATCGTCTGGTTTGCCGAAAAGACCGAAGGCAAGACGATTTTCGGCGGCGCGGTCACGCAGAGCCTGCCGGTTGCCGAACGCCGCGCCATCGCCGCCCGGCTGATGCCGGAGATTCGCGGCCGCATCGGCAAGCAGGAGCGCAAGCTCGGTCATTTCGATGATCAGGACGCAGTGCTCGAATTCGTCAATTCCAGGGATCTACGCCCGCTCGGCGCGCTCGGCACCAGCTGCCCGGATCATTTCCTGCGCACCAAGATCCGCCCGCTGATCGTCGATTTCGATCCCGCCAAGCCGGATGTCGACGCGATCATTGCCGGTCTCGACCAGGCGCTGGAAGATTACCGCGCCGACTACGCCCGCTATTACAACGACTGCAAGCATGACAATTCGCCCGCCATGCGCGACGCCAATCCGGTGATTTTCCTCGTTCCCGGCGTCGGCATGCTGTCCTTTGCCCGCGACAAGGCGACATCACGCATCGCCAGCGAATTCTACGTCAACGCCATCAACGTCATGCGCGGCGCCTCGACGGTCTCTGAATATCAGGGCCTGCCGGAGCAGGAAGCCTTCGATATCGAATACTGGCTGCTCGAAGAGGCGAAGCTGCAGCGCATGCCGAAGCCGAAGAGCCTGGCCGGCCGGGTGGCCTTCGTCACCGGCGGCGCCGGCGGCATCGGCCGGGCGACGGCCGCGCGCCTCGTCGGCGAGGGCGCCTGCGTGGTGCTTGCCGATATCGATCAGGCGGCGCTCGAATCGACCGAAGCCGATTTCGTGAAGAAATATGGCGCCGATGCCGTGCGTACCGTGAAGCTCGACGTTACCAAGGAAGACGCCGTTATCGCCTCCTTCGCCGAGTCCTGCGTCGAATTCGGCGGCATCGATATTCTCATTTCGAATGCCGGTATCGCCTCCTCGGCGCCGATCGAAACGACCGAGCTGTCGACGTGGAACCGCAACATCGACATTCTGGCGACCGGTTACTTCCTCGTCTCGCGTGAGGCCTTCCGGCTGTTCCGCCGGCAGGCGCTCGGCGGCAACGTCGTCTTCATTGCCTCGAAGAACGGGCTCGCCGCTTCGCCGAATGCGTCCGCCTATTGCACGGCGAAGGCCGCCGAGATCCATCTCGCCCGCTGCCTGGCGCTGGAAGGCGCGGATGCCGGCATCCGCGTCAACACCGTCAATCCGGATGCGGTCCTGCGCGGCTCCAAGATCTGGAGCGGCGAGTGGCGCGAACAGCGTGCGGCCTCCTCGAAGATCGAAGTGGACGACCTGGAGGAGCATTACCGCAAGCGTTCCATGCTGAAGCTCAACGTGTTCCCGGAAGACATCGCCGAAGCGGTTTACTTCCTGGCATCCGATCTCTCGGCCAAGTCGACCGGGAACATCATCAACGTCGATGCCGGCAACGTGCAGAGTTTTACGCGCTAACTATTTTCGGAGGATCACCCATATCGCGTGGATGATCCCCGGCACATAGCCGCAAAGCGTCAGCAATATGTTGAGCCAGAAATGCAGGCCGATCCCGACCTGCAGGAATACGCCAAGGGGCGGCAGGATGATCGCAAGAAGAATGCGGACGATGTCCATCGTAGCTCCTGAGTTTTGAAGACATACAAGCGTTAGAACGCAAACCACGGTTCTGTGGTTCGCGACGTGGGAGGAAACAATGGCTGAATTCAGGATTGCGCCGGATCTGGTCGCGAGCGAAAATGAAAAGCGGGTGGCGGCACTGAAAGCCGATTACGGCGCATTGGGTGCGACGCTCGATCGGCGCGGCGTCGATATCGAAGCAATCACCCGCAAGGTTGCGGAATTTTTTGTCGCCGTTCCGTCCTGGGGTGTCGGCACCGGCGGCACGCGCTTTGCGCGTTTTCCCGGAACCGGCGAGCCGCGTGGCATCTTCGACAAGCTCGACGATTGCGCCGTCATCAACCAGCTGACGCAGGCGACGCCGAACGTCTCGCTGCATATTCCCTGGGACAAGGCGGATGCACGGGAATTGAAGGCCAAGGGCGATGCGCTCGGCCTCGGCTTCGACGCAATGAATTCGAACACTTTTTCCGATGCGCCGGGACAGGCCCATTCCTACAAATACGGTTCGCTCAGCCATACGGATGCGGCAACGCGGGCGCAGGCGGTCGAGCACAATCTCGAATGCATCGAGATCGGCAAGGCGATCGGCTCGAAGGCGCTGACGGTGTGGATCGGCGACGGCTCGAACTTCCCCGGCCAGAGCAATTTCACCAAGGCGTTCGAGCGTTACCTCGCCTCGATGGCTGACATTTACAAGGCGCTGCCGGACGACTGGAAGCTCTTCACCGAGCACAAAATGTACGAGCCGGCCTTTTATTCGACGATCGTGCAGGACTGGGGCACCAACTACCTGATCGCCCAGACGCTCGGCCCGAAGGCCCATTGCCTCGTCGATCTCGGCCATCATGCACCGAACACCAATATCGAAATGATCGTCGCCCGCCTGATCCAGTTCGGCAAGCTCGGCGGCTTCCACTTCAACGATTCGAAATATGGTGATGACGATCTCGACGCCGGCGCGATCGATCCCTACCGGCTGTTCCTCGTTTTCAACGAGCTGGTCGATGCCGAACAGCGCGGCGTCAACGACTTCAACCCGGCCCATATGATCGACCAATCGCACAATGTCACCGATCCGATCGAGAGCCTGATCAACAGCGCCAACGAAATCCGCCGCGCCTATGCGCAGGCGCTGATCGTCGACCGCAAGGCGCTCGAGGGTTACCAGCAGGACAATGACGCGCTGATGGCGTCGGAAACGCTGAAGCGTGCCTATCGCGCCGATGTCGAGCCGATCCTCGCCGAAGCCCGGCGCCGGGCCGGCGGCGCCATCGACCCGATCGCCGCCTACCGCGCCAGCGGCTACCGCAACAAGGTGGCGGCCGAGCGTCCGGCTTCCGTTGCCGGCGGCGGCGGTATCATCTGAATTGCAAAGCTGAAAATAAAAGGATGGCCGGCAGCGCGGATGACGCGCTGCCGGGTCATTGCCGTTTACGGCTTCCAGGCGCCGGCGATCTGGCGGGTGGCGATGTTCAGCCGGTTCCAGACATTGATGTTGGCGATGGCGATGACGAGGGCCGCAAGGCTCCTGCCGTCGTAATGCCGGGTCGCCTCGTCCCAGATCTCGTCGGGCACTGGATCGGCGCGGTCGCTGGTGCGCGTCACCGCCTCGGTCAGCGCGAGGGCCGCCCGCTCGGCATCGCTGAAATAGGGCGTGTCGCGCCAGGCGCTGACGGCAAAGAGCCGCTCATCGGTCTCGCCGAGCTTCTTTGCGATCCTGGGATGCCCGTCGATGCAAACGCTGCAGCCATTGATCTGGCTGGCGCGCAGATTGACGAGTTCGAGCAGCTTCGCTGAAAGGCCGGCCTCCGCCGGCACTTTGCCGAGCGCCGTCAGCGCCTGCATGGCCGCGGGAAGGACGAGGGCGGGATTTCCCATTCTCTCCTGCATGATATGTCTCCTTGCTGTGTTTGCTCTTCGACGATCCGCCGGCACTGTCACACCGGCCAGGTTTCATTCGTCATGGCCTTGACGCAACGCAGCGGAGGAATGTGACACATGGACGAGAAAAAATGGCTGGCCGATGAATTCGAGGCGAACCGGGGGCATCTCAGGGCTGCGGCCTATCGGATGCTCGGTTCGCGCAGCGAGGCGGAGGATGCCGTTCAGGAGGCCTGGCTGCGGCTGAGCCGCACCGATGCGACCGGGATCGGCAATCTCGGCGGTTGGCTGACGACGGTCGTGGCGCGCATCTGCCTCGACATGCTGCGCGCCCGCAGGAGCCGGCGCGAGGAGCCGCTGGAGATGCCTGGGCATGCGGCGGTCGCCGATCCGGGCGGGGACCCCGAACGCGACGCAGCCTTCGCCGATTCCGTCGGTCTGGCGCTGCTCGTGGTGCTGCAGACGCTGGCGCCTGCCGAACGTGTCGCCTTCGTGCTGCACGACATGTTCGATCTGCCGTTCGACGAGATCGCGCCGATCATCGGCCGTTCCTCCGCCGCCACCCGGCAGCTCGCAAGCCGCGCCCGCCGCCGCGTCCAGGGCATGGACGAAGCGCCGGATGTCGATCTTGGCCGCAAGCGGGCGATCGCCGAGGCCTTTCTGACGGCGTCCCGCAACAGCGATCTTGAGGCGCTGCTTGCAGTGCTTGCCCCCGACGTCGTCTTCCGGCCGGATGCGACGGCCGCCCGATACGGTATCGGCGCCATGCGCGGCGCGACCGACGTCGCTGCGGCCTTCAAGGGCCGGGCGCAGGCGGCGGAAATGGCCATCGTCGACGGCGAGCTCGGCTTTGTCGTGCACATTGACGGCCAGATCCGCGTCGCGGTGACGCTGACGATCGACGAGAACAGCATCGTCGCGATCGATGCCGTCGCCGACCCGGATCAGTTGGAGCGGCTCGACTTTTCGATCCTGCGGGATTGAACAAAACGCGGTTCTTTGAAACCCGCGCGCTTCGGAAGAGGCGCGCCACGTCCGATTGCTGACCGCGAGCGGGGCGTCATTTTTCTTGACAGCGATGCCTCCGGCTTTATTCTATTATAAGGCCTCATGTATCATAATTATGTAATTGCCGCGATGTGATGCAGATGGCGCCGTCTCCCACCCTCCCCATTTGCCTCTCATCGTGACCTGCAGACAGGTTTCGAGACCTCGAAAGGAAAGCATATCATGTCCGGCGACCAGGCGAAGAAGCCGCTTCTCCTCACCAATGTCAAACCGGTGGCTTTCGGTGCCGGCGCAGGCGAGGGGGTGATCGACATTCTCGTCGATGCCGAAGGCAGGATCACCGAGATCGGGCCGTCGCTCGCGGTCTCCCCGGATGTCACCCGCATCGACGGCAAGGGTGCCTTCGTCTCGCCCGGCTGGATCGACCTGCATGTGCATATCTGGCATGGCGGCACCGACATTTCGATCCGTCCCTCCGAATGCGGTCTCGGGCGCGGTGTGACGACGCTTGTCGATGCCGGATCGGCCGGCGAGGCGAATTTCCACGGTTTCCGCGAATATATCATCGAGCCCTCGCGCGAGCGCATCAGGGCCTTCCTGAACCTCGGCTCGATCGGCCTTGTCGCCTGCAACCGTGTCGCCGAACTCAGGGATATCAGAGATATCGACCTCGACCGCATCCTCGAAGTCTATGCCGAAAACAGCGAACACATCGTCGGCATCAAGGTGCGCGCCAGCCATGTCATCACCGGCTCCTGGGGTGCGACCCCCGTCAAGCTCGGCAAGAAGATCGCCAAGATCCTCAAAGTGCCGATGATGGTGCATGTCGGCGAGCCGCCGGCGCTCTACGATGAAGTGCTGGAGATTCTCGGCCCGGGCGACGTCGTCACCCACTGCTTCAACGGCAAGGCCGGTTCGAGCATCATGGAGGACGAGGATCTCTTCAGTCTCGCCGAGCGCTGCGCTTCGGAGGGCATCCGCCTCGACATCGGCCATGGCGGCGCCTCCTTCTCCTTCAAGGTCGCCGAGGCGGCGATCGCCCGCGGGCTGCTGCCGTTTTCGATCTCGACCGATCTGCACGGCCATTCGATGAATTTTCCGGTCTGGGACCTGGCGACGACGATGTCGAAGCTGCTCAGCGTCGGCATGCCCTTCGGCAAGGTGGTGGAGGCCGTCACCCATGCGCCGGCATCCGTCATCAAGCTGCCGATGCAGAACCGGCTTTCCGTCGGCGCGCAGGCGGAATTCACCATTTTCGATCTCGTCGATTCCGAGCTCGAAGCGACGGATTCCAATGGCGATGTGTCGGTTCTCAACAAGCTGTTCGAGCCGCGTTACGCGGTAATCGGCGCCGATGCCTTCGCCGCCAGCCGCTATGTGCCGCGGGCGCGTAAGCTGGTGCGTCACAGCCACGGGTATTCCTACCGGTAGGATCTACTCTGCGGGGCTCGGTTTGATCGACAGTAAGTCCCTGCGGCCCCAAAGGGGCTGGTGGACGATCATTCAAACTTCAACGGCTCCGCCGGTGCCCGTCGCTGGCTAACCACAGTGAAATCATCATTGGTCAGCCCGGACTGCCGACCGCGCTCAGCCAGCGCATCCCCCATGCGGATGCGCTGCTCGGGCTTCACCACATTTTCCAGGATTTCACGAACTTCCGCTTCGGTACTGCGGCCGTTCATCGCCGCGCGCAGACGCAAGGCACGATGCATTTCATCGGGCACATTTCGAACTGTCAGAACGACCATATTTGAACTCCTTCAGACGCGGGACAACATAGCGCCCACGCCGTCAGATCTCGAGGTATAGGTGCTCAGCGGTTGCGCCAGCCCATCAGCTTTTCGATCCGTTCCGCCGCATTGCGCACATGCGCGGTATAGTGGTTCTCGTCGGAGAAGGCTTTCTGCTCCGGCAGCACGATGGAAATGGTGGCGACGCAGTGGCCGTCGCGGTCGCAGATCGGCGAGGCGATGCAGGCAACCGCATAATCCGATTCCCCTGCCTGGATCGACAGGCGGGCCTCAAAGGCCTTGGCGGCGGCTTCCGACAGCGTACCCGGATCGATCTCGGCGCGGCCGGTTGGGGACGAGCGGGCGCAGCGCTTGAAGAGCTCGATGCGCTCCTGCTCCGGCAGATGGCCGACGAGCAGGCGGCCGGACGCCGTCCAGTTCAGCGGCACCCGGGTGCCGACGCGCGATGCCACCTGGAAGTGGCTCGGGCCATCGGCCATGGCAAGCACCAGCATATAATCGCCGTCGCGGCCGCAGACCTGCACGGTTTCGCCGGCCTGGCGGCAGAGGTCGTGCATCTCGTGGGTGGCGATGCTCATGAAGTCCAGCGACCGGGCATAGGCGAGGCCATAGTGATAAAGCCGCGCACCGAGCCAGATCGAACCATCAGCCTGACGTGTCAGCATGTTCTTCTCGACCAGATCGTCGACGATGACGTAAACGGTCGACAGCGGCGCCTTCACCGCCTTGGCGATGGCATAGACGCCGGCCGGCGATCCCGTCTCATAGAGATGATCGATCACCTGAAGCGCCCGGTCGATGCCGCTGACGCGCGCGCGGCGCGCACCCTTGCCGGCGGCTTCGTCGGCATGGCCCTCATCTTCGGAGTAAACTGCGGGTGATGTCTTTCCGTCCAATTCATGCACCTCGTTAACACTGCGATTATGTTACATTACTATGGCATAGCGGTCGCTGTGGCAAATCGCAACATCTTGTAGGTTGATCGTTCGGGCGGGTGCGCCAGCGATGGAAGCCCTAGGGAAACTCAAGGATTATTCTTCAGCCACCGCCATCCCCGCAGCCCACTGATCATAAGAAGACTCGTCAGCACTTGCATCAGCGACATTGTTAGAAATGCCGCAGTCATTTCAGGTTCGTATCCGTTTCGCACGAACATCCAGGCCCACAAAACCCTACCCAAGGCATGCAGCAAAACCATCGCAACCGAAAATGGCAACAACCCCAGCTTGCCGCTGCGTATGCGCAGGCCCGTCAAGATTAACAAAGCTCCGACGAGATTTCGATGCCAGAGCGCAAATCAAAAATTTGGGATTCTAAATAGGGGCCCAGAACATAGGAAATGCCCAGCAGAAAAGTGGGTAACCCGGCCATTCTGGTCACATAAATAGCGCTCTCTCTGTCCCTGACACGTGGCCATAAGCCATGAGGCTGCACTGATCCGTCAGTTGTCATTTCGGTGTCTCATTGGGTGATGCGTGTAATTCCTCGCCATTACAACCATGCTTGAGGTCTGTCGAGGAGGATTCTGAATTCGGGCGCGATGGCGCTCGAAATCGGACGCCGTCCCGATGGCGACGAGAACTGATGTCTCGACGTGAGGTCATTTGAATCCGAAAACGATGCAGTCGTAATCCCGCTTGGAACAACAAGCCGCAGCCTGAGTTTGACCCCGAACCCAGGAGGTCATGATGACGAATTATCCGACACCGCCTTTCCCGTCCCAGAAACAGCCCATGCCCGGTTTTACCGCACAGATGGATCCCGTTCCCGATCATGGCGAGAAAAGCTATCGCGGTTCCGACCGGTTGAAGGGTAAGCGGGCGATCATCACCGGCGGCGATAGCGGCATCGGCCGGGCGGTGGCGATCGCCTATGCCAGGGAGGGCGCCGACTTGGTGATTTCCTACCTGGACGAGGATGAGGATGCCGACGAGACGAAGCGGCTCGTCGAACAGGCCGGACGCAAGGCCGTGCTCGTCAGCGGCGATATCCAGGATCCGGCTCATTGCCGGCAGATCGTCGACACGGCGGTCAAGGAGCTCGGCGGTATCGACATTCTCGTCAACAATGCCGCGCATCAGGCAAGCTTCAAGAGCATCGACGAGATCAGCGACGAGGAGTGGGAACTGACCTTCAAGGTCAACATCCACGCGATGTTCTACCTGACCAAGGCTGCCGTCCCCCATATGAAGCCCGGCAGCGCCATCATCAATACGGCCTCGATCAACTCCGACAGTCCGAATCCGACATTGCTCGCCTATGCGACGACCAAGGGGGCGATCCAGAATTTCACCGCCGGCCTCGCCCAGCTGCTGGCCGAGAAAGGCATTCGCGCCAACGCCGTGGCGCCGGGGCCGATCTGGACGCCGCTCATTCCCTCAACGCTTCCTGAGGAAAGCGTCAGCAATTTCGGCAAGCAGGTGCCGATGAAACGGCCGGGCCAGCCGGCCGAGCTCGCAACAGCCTACGTGATGCTGGCCGATCCTTTGTCCAGCTATGTCTCCGGCACGACAATCGCGGTCACCGGCGGCAAGCCGATCCTGTGATGCAGGTCGGACGGAATTGGCGGTTCCGGGCTCGATCCGGCGGCGACATCGGCAGTGGCGGCGACGCTCAGGGCGCTTTCCGGCCACTACGACCAAGCAGCAAGGGCCGCCGCCTCTTTATGACGACAGCCCTTGTCGGGGGCAGGGAGAGATCCCCCGGTATTCAGAAAGTTGTTTCAGCCGAAGCAGGGCATCGCCGGCAGGTTGGCGCGGCTTGCGAGTGCTCCGATCATTTTGCCGACCGGCGTCGGGCGCGGTTCGCGGTTGCCGGCGGCCGTCTCCAGGAGTTGCTTGAAATCTTCAAGCTTCACGCCGTCGGCGCGCAATACCATGGCGATCAGGGGGTCGCGGAGGGCTTCGGATATCGTCAGGTCGTCTCTGGTCTTTCTCATGGCTTGTCCTCCTTTCGTGGGCGGTCGCCCGTGTTCCACTTTGCGCCGCCAAGCCCTCGGCATTGACTTTGGCGGTCTGTGGTGTTACCGGTAAGTAACAATACAGTTGTTACCGATCGGTCACATTGATGTCAAGGACTTCGTCCGCAAAAAAATCAGAAACTTCGAGTGAAATCTCCGCCGTTCTAGAAGATCGCATCCCTCCGCGGGAGCGCATCGTCTCGACCGCCTCGGAGCTTTTCCGCGAACACGGCATTCGCGGCATCGGCGTCGATGCCATCGCCGATGCGGCATCGACCAACAAGATGACGCTTTACCGGCATTTCGGCTCGAAGGACGAGCTCGTCTGCGAGACGCTGCGCCGCGCCTCCGAAAAGGCGGATGCCATCTGGCGGGATCTGGAGGCGGCCCATCCCGGCGATCCCGGCGCCCAGCTGGACGCCTGGGTCGAGATGCGGGCGCAGTGTCTGAACGGCGAGCCCGCCGGCTGCGATCTCGCCAATGCCGCCATAGAACTCAAGGGCGAGGGCCATCCTGCCCACGAGATGATCGAGAGGCACAAGGCCGAACAGCGCGATCGTCTGGCTGCGCTCTGTTCCGCAGCCGGTGCGCGCGAACCTCAACTTCTTGCCGATACGCTGACGCTGCTGCTCGAAGGCGCGCGCGTCAGCCGCCAGGCGATGGGTGCTGCCAGCTGTTGTGGTCATTTCGCCAAGGCCTGCAGGGCGGCGATCGCCTCTTTCACCTGACCCTCCGGGGAACCTTACCGCCTCCATGCCGTTTTTCCATCACCGGAAGGCGATGTGGAGGCAGAGATGAACTACGTCTATCTCAAGCGCCTATATGCCAAACGCGCCGAGCTTGAAGCCAAGCTGGAGCTTCACGATGCGCGCTATTGTTTCGGCGAGGAAGAGGTCGATGACGGCACCGACAGCGATCTGCGTCAGCGATTGAGCGAGGTCTCCGACGAGATCGCCGCCCTGGAGAACAGAGCGGCTACTCCCTGGCGCTGAGGATCTCCATCGTCCGCTCGTCGAATTGTCCGTCATAAAAACGCGCGATCGCCCGGTGGAAGGGCGAGCCGTGATCGCTGATCGCAGCAAACAGCGTCATCGATGAGCGCAGCTTGAAGTCATCGGGCGAGCCGAGGATGTCGTGCGCCGATCGGCCCTCGACCGATAAAATCGCCTCGACGCAGCGCAGCAGCCGGCCTGAAAGAATGGGGTGGGCGAGATAGGCGGCGGCTTCCTCGGCCGAACGGATCGCATATTTTTCCGCCATCGCCGACGTGCCGAGACCTGATATCTGCGGGAAGATGAACCACATCCAGTGGGACGTCTTGCGCCCGGCCTGCAGCTCGGAGAGCGCCTGTTGGTAGATGCCGTTCTGGGCTTCGACGAAACGGTCGAGGTTAAAGTCGATATCACCGGCCATGGTTCTTTCCCTTTTCCTGCTGTCTTTGCAGCCTGGGCCAAGGGGCTCCATGCCCGGCGAACTTATCTGCCCGGCGAAGGGGCCGGGCTGTCAGCAGACCCTTTCAGCGTAGGGGCTGCTGTCGCGGCAATGGCCGTAAGCCGGATGATGCGGCGGATTATCGCCGGCGGGGGCGGCAATAGCCGATGTCGTCATCGGATCGGTATTGCCGGAAGAATATGCGGCAAAACCCGCAAAGCTCAAGACAAGCAATGCGCCGACAATGACAACGCGCTCAAAGCCCGACAGTTTCTGGGCACTGACATGTTCCGCATAATCGCGCTCACCGGCGCCGGCCGTTTCGTCCTCTTTCACGTGGACGGTCACCATATCCCGGTGACGGCTTAAAGTTTCACAATCTGTCATTCTAATTACTCCTGCAACACATGCAGAGTCGCGTCCCGAGGGTAAACCCTCACCCTCGTGCCGAATCCTACTCCAAATGCGAGCATCATGTGTGTCTTCAATCGCGGCAATTGAAGGGGCGATCTGCAAACGCAGTGTTCAAAAAATCGAACTAATGCATGCAAAATATCGTGAAGCTCTGGCTCATCGAAATGATCCGCGGTAATCCGGAGGGATATTTCGTCTGGATGGTCCCATGAGCAAATCCTTCGGCGCCATGTCGGTCGCCCAGCTTTCCGTCCTCATTCAGGGCGGCGCAGCCGATCCGGTCGATGTGGCCGAGGCCGTCTTCGACGCCATCGCGAATTACGCCGACAAGGCCGTCTTCACCATGCTGCTTGAAGACCGGGCGATGGAAGAAGCGCGCGCGTCTTCCGAACGGCTGCGGCAAGGGCGCTCGCTCGGACTGCTGGACGGTATTCCGATCGCCTGGAAAGATCTTTTCGACATCGAAGGCCGGACGACGACAGCGGGTTCGCGCGTCCTGGCAGGGGATGCGCCGGCCGAGCGGGATGCGGCCGTCGTCGCTTTGCTGAGGAATGCCGGCATGATCGCCATCGGCTGCACCAATATGAGCGAGTTCGCCTTCTCCGGCCTCGGCATCAATCCGCATTACGGCACGCCGGTCAATCCGCGAAGCGCCGACCGCCCGCGCATCCCCGGCGGCTCCTCCTCCGGCGCCGGTGTGGCCGTCGCCGCTGGACTGGTCCCGGTCGCGATGGGCACGGATACCGGCGGGTCGGTGCGTATTCCCGCCGCCCTCAACGGCATCGTCGGCTACAAGGCGACACGCGGCCGCCATGCCATGGACGGTGTCTATCCGCTGGCGAAAAGCCTGGATTCGTTGGGACCGCTCTGCCGCACCGTCAAGGATGCGGTCTGGATCGATGCGGCGATGTGCGGCCTGACGGCGCCAGATGTCGCTGAGCGTTCCTTGCAGGGGCTGGAATTGCTCGTGCCTGAAAACATCGTCTTCGATGGGGCCGAACCGGGTGTCGTCGTCGCCTTCGAGGCAGCCCTGGAGCGCCTTCAACGGGCAGGTGTCCGGATTTCACGCATCACTATCCCCGCTTTCGATGGGATCATCGATCTGCTGACGACGTACGGCCCGCTGGTGACTGCGCAAGCCTATGCCCTTCATCAGGACCGGCTGGCGGGGCCGGAAGCGGACCGCATGGATCATCGCGTCGTCATGCGCACCCGCTTGGGAGCGAGGACGACGGCGCCGCATTACATGGCCCTTCTCGAAGCCCGCCGCCGCCTCATTGCCGATGTCGACCGCTTCGTCGGCGACCGCCTGATCGCCTTTCCGACCGTCGCCCATGTGGCGCCGCCGATCGCGCCGCTGGAACAGGATGACGAGCTCTTCTTCGCCACGAACAACAAGACGTTGCGCAATACGATGTTCGGCAATTTTCTCGACTGGTGCGGTGTGTCGGTGCCTTGCGGCACGGGCGAGGCGGGCATGCCCGTCGGCCTGCTGCTTTCGGCCACCGCCCGTCGCGACGAGGCATTGCTGGGAACGGCGCTTGCCGCGGAGGCAGTCATCCGCGGCGATTTTGACTGAGTTCGCGATTGATTTCGATTTTGTGCCACTGACTGGCGCGAGAGGAATTGGAGGAGGGAACATGCAGCATTTGCAAAACGGACGTTTCGCGGTTTCGACATGGTCGCTGCATCGCTTGCTCGGCGCGGTCCACGCCTATAGCCCCGACCCCGACAAGAGCGCGGCGCCGAAGGAACCCTACGGCCCCGGCGGCGCGGCGCTGATCGACGTGCCGGCGATGCTGGCGGCGCGCGGCGTCCACCGGCTGGAGATCTGCTCCTTCCATCTGCCGAGCCTCGATGCCGCCTATATCGGCGAACTCAGCGATGCGATGGCGGCCTCGAACGTGCTGTTCCAGACGCTGCTTGTCGAGGACGGCGATCCGAGCCATGCCGGGACGGCCGAGCGCGACATCGGCTGGATGGCGGAGTGGATCGGCATCGCGGCGGCACTCGGGGCGCAGAGAATGCGCGTCATCGCCGGCAAGCAGAAGCCGAGCGAGGAAAATCACGGCCGTGCGGCCCGCCACCTCAACTGGCTGGCCGAGAAGGCGGAAGGCAGCGGCGTGCGCATCGTCGTCGAGAACTGGTTCGACCTCTTACCGTCGCCGGTCGAAATGAACTGGCTGCTCGACCGGCTGGATGGCAAGGTCGGTCTCAACGGCGACCTCGGCAACTGGTCAGCCCCCGCCAAATATGACGGTCTGGCCGATATCATGCGGCGGGCGGAAATCTGCCACGCCAAAGCCGATTACAATGCCGGCGGCCTCGATGCGAAGGATTACCGCAAGTGCCTGGAGATGTGCGAAAGGGCCGGTTACGCCGGTCCCTTAACGCTGATCTATGATTCGCCCTTCTTCGCCGACGAATGGGACGGCATCCTGCTGCAAAAGACCTTCATCGAGGATTTCCTGCGCGAGGCTCCGGCCCGCCGGACGGCCTAGAACCGTCTGCTATTCCTGGCGCGGGAACCGCTGGCTTTCCTCCAGCACGTTCAGATCCATGTGGTTGCGCATATAGCGCTCCGATGCTTTCTGCAGCGGCTGATAGTCCCATGGATAATAGGCGCCGTTGCGCAGCGCCGCGTAGACCACCCAGCGGCGGGCCTGGCTTTCGCGCACGGCCGCGTCGAAAGCGGCAAGGTTCCAGCGCCGGCCCGCCTGTTCGATGAGCCGCGCCAGCGTCTCGGCATGCGCCGGATTTCCCGTGAGATCGTCGAGCTCCTGCGGATCGGCCTCAAGATCGAACAGCATCGGCGGGTCCTTCTCGCAGAGCGAGAGCTTGTAGCGCCCGTCCCTGAGGCAGACGAGCGGCGCTTCCGAGCCTTCCGCGGCATATTCCATCGGTACCGGGCCACGGCTGCCGGTGCCCTTCGCAAGGGCTGCGAGATCTTGGCCTTCGGTCCATGGCTTCAATGACGCGATATCGATTCCGGCAAGCCCGGCAAGCGTCGGCGTTACGTCAAGCGTGGAGACGGGCTGATCGATGCGCTTCGGCGTCCAGCCGGGGGCTGCGATCATCAGCGGCACCCGCGCCGAACCTTCGAAGAAGTTCATCTTGAACCAGAGGCCGCGATCGCCAAGCATGTCGCCGTGGTCGGACACGAAGAGGATGATGGTGTTCTCCGCCGTGCGGCTGCGTTCCAGGGCGCCGAGAAGCTCGCCGATCTTTTCGTCGACATAGGAGATATTGGCGAAATAGCCGCGTCTTGCCCGCCTGATCTGCTCTTGGCTGATGTCGAACGCATCGTGCTCGCAGGCTTTCATCAGGCGCTGAGAATGAGGATCCTGCCGCTCGAAAGGGATCGCCGCGACCGCCGGGTCGAGTGCCGGGCAGTCCTCATAGAGATCCCAGAATTTGCGGCGCGCGACATAGGGGTCGTGCGGATGGGTGAAGCTGACGGTCAGGCACCAGGGGCGCTCATCATGACCGCGCGAGAGGTCGAAGAGCTTGCGGGTGGCGTGATAGGCGACCTCGTCGTCATATTCCATCTGATTGGTGATCTCGGCAATGCCGGCGCCGGTCACCGAACCGAGATTGTGATACCACCAGTCGATGCGCTCGCCGGGCTTGGTATAATCAGGTGTCCAGCCGAAATCGGCCGGATAGATGTCCGTCGTCAGGCGTTCCTCGAAACCGTGAAGCTGGTCGGGGCCGACGAAATGCATCTTGCCCGACAGCGCCGTCTGGTATCCGGCCGCGCGCAGATGATGCGCATAGGTCGGAATGTCGGAGGCAAATTCAGCCGCGTTGTCATAGACGCGCGTCCGGCTCGGCAACTGTCCCGACATGAAGGACGCCCGTGCCGGCGCGCAGAGCGGGCTTGCCGTATAGCTATTGGCGAAACGCACAGAGCGGCTTGCCAGTGATTTCAGATGCGGCGCGTGAAGAAAATCGGCGGGACCATCGGGAAAGAAGGTTCCGTTCAATTGGTCCACCATCAGGATGAGGATGTTCGGGCGCGCCATGTCGTTTCCCCTTTTGCTATTTGAAGATTTTATTCAAGCGCCTAATATGACGGCTGTAAAGACAGCTTTTTTCGATGGCTGCTCAAAGGTATTTTTATGTCAGATCACCCACCTGAGCTTGGATGGATGCGGCTGTTCGTCGAGGTTGCGCGGCTCGGGAGCTTTTCGGCGGCTGCAACGCTTCTCGGGCTGACCCAGCCGGCCGTCAGCTACCAGATCCGCCGGCTGGAACAGCAGTTCGGCGTCAGCCTGCTGCGCCGCCAGCATCGTGGCGTCGAATTGACCGCCGAAGGCGAGCGGCTTCTGGACATCGCCGCCAGGGCGGTCGGCGATATCGATGCGCTCGCCCGCAGTTTTCGCCTCGAAGCCCAGAGGCCGATCGTCAGGCTCAGAACCGACTATGCGTTCTCGGCGCTTTGGCTGATCCCGCGCATGGATGGCTTTCGCCTGCTGCACCCGGAAACGGACATACAGATCGTCGCGACGCAGAGGCTTGCGGTCGGGTTTCGCGACGAGGCCGACGTCGCGGTCGTGTTCGGGACGCGGGCGGAATTCGGTGCCGTGGGCACGCTTCTGCTGCCGGAGAGGGTCGTGCCCGTCTGCACGCGGGGGTTCCTCGATCGCAACGGACCCTTCGACGATCCAGGACAATTGGCCGGAGCGAGGCTGATCCATCTCGACGCGCCGCTGCCATCGCCCTGGTTCGACTGGCGCACATATTTTGGTGAATTCTCCGTCCTGCGCGGCGCCCACGCCGACCGCGGTGATATCAGCTTCAACACCTATTCGTTGGTCGTTCAGGCGGCGCTGAGCGAGCAGGGCGTGGCGCTCGGCTGGATGGGGCTCGTCGACACGCTCCTTTCGGCGGGCATGCTGCTGGAAGCCGGCCCGTCGCTGGAGGCGCGAGACCGCGGTTACTGGCTGGTGCCTCCGCGATCTCCGAACGTTCACAGCGAGAGGCTCAGCACCTGGCTGTCGGATGAGGTGGAGAAGAATGATTAGCAGCGGTTGCATTTCTCCTCGGAAGAAGCCTTGTCATCGGCGATGGCGATCGACATTGTGGGCCGAATCCATAGCGGAGGTGACTGAAGCATGCGAACCATCGGATATGTCGTCGGCCTGCTTATGGTCGTGTTCGGCTTGATCTGGATCGGGCAGGGAAGCGGCTATTTTCCCTATCCGGCATCGAGTTTCATGATTGCCCAAAAGATCTGGATGCTCTGGGGCGCCATTCTGGCGGCGGCGGGCATCGTCGTGATGGTCAGCATCTCGCGGCTTCGCCGCAGAGGATGAATTGCTGCTGCCGATTGGCGGCAACCCGGCCGCTGGCGGCCTGTCGAAATGAGGAGAATGGCATGAGCGCAGCTGAAATCGACGGTTTTGCCGACCGTATCAGGAAGCACCAGGCCGGTATGATCTCGGCCTGGGTCGGCATCCCCGACGCGATGCTCGTCAATCATCTGGCGCAGGAAGCTTTCGACGCCGTCGTGCTCGATATGCAGCATGGCATGTGGGATATGCAGTCGGCGGCAAATGCCGTTGCTCAGGCCCGTCTTGCCGGCAAACCGGCCATCGCGCGCATTCCGGTCGGCGATTTCGCCTCCGCCTCGCGGCTGCTCGATGCTGGGGCCTCCGGCATCATCGCGCCGATGATCAATTCCGCCGAGGATGCGCGAGCCCTGGTCCGGACGACGAAATATCCGCCCCTCGGCGAGCGCAGCTGGGGACCGTCCCTGGCGTTGAACCATAGCGGCTTGTCGCCGGACGCCTATCTGAAGACTGCCAACGAGCTCACCGTCGCCATCGCCATGATCGAGACCCGCGCCGCGCTCGATGCTATCGACGGCATTCTTGGCGTAACCGGTATCGACGGTATTTTCGTCGGCCCCGCCGACCTTTCGATCGCCCTGTCGAACGGCGATCAGGTGGCGCCGAATGCGGCCGAGATCGACAGCGCCATGCAGCACGCGGTTGCGCGCTGCCGCGCCCACGGCAAATTCGCCTGTGCCTATGCCGGCGATGGCGAGCGGGCCGGCGAGCTGTTGAAGTTCGGCTTTGATCTGGTCATCGCCGGCGCCGAGACCATACAGCTGCGCGCCGGCGCCCGCCGCGCCATCAATGCCGCCCGCAGGATCGCTTCGGGCAGCTGATCTTCGTCAGCGGGCCGGCTTGATCGCCAGCCAGATGACGTGGCGGGCGCCGCCGCGTTTGCCGTTGGCGCGGGTGTTGACCGCTTCGACGGAAAAGCCGCTGTCCCTGAGGCGGCGGGTGAAATCAGGATCCGGCCCGGATGACCAGACGGCAAGCACGCCGCCGGGGCGAAGCGCGTCGCGGGCGGCGCGCAGGCCGGCGAAATCGTAGAGCCGGTCGTTGGATTTGCGGGTCAGCCCATCCGGTCCATTGTCGACATCGAGCAGGATCGCGTCATAGGCGCTCTTGCCGGCGCGGATCGCCTCGCCGACATCGCCCTGATGGATGCCGACGCGGGAATCGTCGAGGCAGCCCTTGAACACCTCGGCCATCGGCCCGCGCGCCCAGGTGACGACGGCCGGCACCAGTTCGGCGACGGTGACGCCGGCATCATCGGGAAGGACGGTAAGAGCGGCGCGCAGGGTGAAACCCATGCCGAGCCCGCCGATCAGCACCCTCGGCTTCGCATGCGTTTTGATCCGCTCCCAGGAGAGGGTCGCCAGCGCCTCTTCCGAGCCGCTGAGGCGGCTGTTCATCAGCTCGTTGGCGCCGAGCATGATCGAGAACTCGCTGCCGCGCTGCTTCAGGCGCAACTCGCCGCCTTCGCCGGGAATGGTCGCGGAATCGAGTTGAATCCAGGGCAGCATGACAGTTTCGCCTCACATCAAAGAGCCGTCCCCTAGCACAGGCAGACGAGCGAAACCAGCAAACCGGCGTCAGATCATTCGCATGAAATGACCCGGCTCCGCTTCGACGACATCGTCCTGCGGGGCGGCCGAACGGCGGCGGATATCCTCGACCTCGTCGGGCCTCAGCCGCGCCTTCGGATCTTCGAAACGGACGTCTGGATCGGGCACGGCCGAGAGCAGCAGCCTGGTATAGGGATGCAGCGGATTGTCGATCACTCGGGCGGTGCTGCCCCATTCGACGATCTGGCCGGCATACATCACGGCGATGTCCTCGGCGACATAACGGGCGGTGGCGATATCATGGGTGATGTAGAGCAGGCCGAGATTCATCTCCCGCTTCATCTCGTTCAAAAGGTTGAGCACGCCGAGGCGCACCGAGACGTCGAGCATCGAGGTCGGTTCGTCCGCGACGATCACCTCCGGCTTGACGGCAAGGGCGCGGGCGATGTTGACGCGCTGGCGCTGGCCGCCGGAGAGTTCATGCGGATATTTCGGCGCGACGAGATCGGGATCGAGCCTGACGCGCTCCAACAGTTCGCGGATGGTGGCGTCGATATCAGTCCCCTTGATATCAGGGCGATGCAGCTTCAGCGGGCGTCGAAGATGGTGAGCGATGGTGTGGGCGGGATTCAGCGAGGCGAACGGATCCTGGAAGATCATCTGCACCGAGCGGCGGTAGCGGGCGATTTCGGCGGAATTCGCCGTTTCGACCGGCCGGCCTTTGTAGAGGATGCGGCCAGATGTCGGCAGATATTCGCGCATCGCCATGCGGGCGCAAGTGGTCTTGCCGCTGCCGGATTCGCCGACGAGCGCCAGCGCCCGGCCAGCGCGCAGCGAAAAGGAGATCGAGCGGGCAGCATGAACGGCGGACGCGCCGTGGCCGAAGGTCTTTGTCACCGTGTCGAGCGCAAGGATGGCCTCGCTCATAGCCGTACGCCTCCATGAAGTGAGGGGAAGGAGGCCCAGAGCTTCTTCGTGTAATCATGCTCAGGCGTCCGGTAGATCGCCTCGGCGCTGTTCTGCTCCACCAGCCTGCCAGACAGCATGATGCCGATGCGATCGCAGAACTGCACCATCAGCCCGAGATCATGGGTGATGAACAGCACGGAGAAGCCGAAGCTGCGGCGCAGCTCGTTGATCCGCTGCAGGATTTCGCGCTGGACGACGACGTCGAGCGCGGTCGTCGGCTCGTCCATGACGACGAGTTTCGGATCGAGCGCCATGCAGATGGCGATGACGATGCGCTGGCGCATGCCGCCGGAAAACTGATGCGGATAATCGCGCATGCGATCCGGCGCGATGTCAACGAGCGTCAGCATCTCGGCGGTGCGCTCGCGCGCTTGCGTGCGGCTCATGCCTTTATGGGTGCGCAGCAGGTCGTAGAATTGCGCCTCGATGCGCAGCACCGGGTTCAGCGAATTCATGGCGCTCTGGAAAACCATCGCGACCTCGCGCCAGCGGAAGGCGGCAAGCGCCCGCTGGTCGAGATCGAGTACGTCGCGGCCGTCGAGCAGGATGCGGCTCTCCTGGCGGATCAGCGCCGGCGGCTTGTGCAGGCGGCTGATGGCGAAGGCGATGGTGCTCTTGCCGCAGCCGGATTCGCCGGCAAGCCCGAAGACCTCGCCGGGCGCGACGTCGAAATTGACGTCGTCGACGGCGCGGAAATCCTTCTCTTCGCCGATATAATCGATGGTGAGGTTCCTCACCGAAAGCAGCGGTTGCGTCATAGGCGGCCCTCCCCGGAACGGACGAGCAGCGACCAGCGCTTCAGATGATTGCCGGTGCGCAGCCGCGGATTGGCGATCTCGTCGACGGCGAAATTCAGGAGCGACATGCCGATGCCGAGGAGGGCGAGCGCGAAGCAGGGGGTGAGAATATCCCACCAGGCGCCGACCGAAAGGGCCGAAACCTTCTGCGCGTTGTAGAGCATGGTGCCCCAGGAGATCGCCCGGGGATCGCCGAGGCCGAGGAATTCCAGCGTCGCCTCGGTGATGATCGCGAAGATGACGCTGCCGATGAAATTGATGCCGACGATGGAGATCACATTGGGGAAGATCTCGAATGTCATGATCCGCCATTGCGGCTCGCCCATCATCTCGGCGGATTTGACGAAATCCTTCTGCTTGACCGAGAGCGTCTCGGCGCGGGTGACGCGGGCGCCCCAGGCCCAGGAGGTGGCGCCGAGGATCAGGGCGATGACGACGGGGCTTGCCTGGCCGATGAAGGCGGCGAGCACCAGCAGCAGCGGCAGGTTGGGAACGACCAGCACCATATTGGTGAAGAAGCTGATGACCTCGTCGGTCTTGCCGCCGCGATAGCCGGAGATGATGCCGAGCGCGGTGCCGGCAAGGGTGATCAACAAGCCGGCGCCGAAGCCGACGGCCAGCGAGGTGCGGGCGCCGTAGATCAGCCGGGCAAAAACATCCTGGCCGATGCGGGTGGTGCCGAGAATATGGTCGAAGGACGGCGGCTGGTGCGGCCGCCCGGTGCGGGCGGCGGGGTCGTATTGGGTCAGCAGCGGCGCTGCGATCGCGACGATGACGATGAAGGCGATGATGACGAGGCCGGTGAGCGCCTTGCGGTTTCGAAGCAGGGTCTTCATCTCACGCTCCCTTCAGCCGCGGGTCGAGCATGACGTAGCTGACGTCGACGATGAAATTGGCGATCAGCATGGTCGCCGTCATGATCAGCAGCTGGCCCTGGATGACGGGATAGTCGCGGGCGAGGATCGCCTGGTAGAGAATGTTGCCGAGGCCGGGATAGTTGTAGACGACCTCCGTCACCAGCGAGCCGCCGAGAATGGTGCCGATGGCGATGGCAAGGCTGGAGACGGTCGGCAGCAGGGCGTTGCGCGCCGCATACCAGAGCATCACATGCCGGTCGGACAGGCCCTTGGCGCGGGCCATGACGATATAGTCCTCGCCGAGCAGGTTGATCATGTTGTTGCGCATGGTGACGGTGAAGCCGCCGATCAGCACGGTGCAGAGCGTCACCATCGGCAGGATGCCGTGATAGGCGACGCTGCCGAGATACTGCAGGCTGAAGGCCGGATCGAGCGACGGGTCGGCGGCATAGCCGTTCGGGAACCAGCCGAGCGTGAAGCCGAAGATGAAGAGAACGATCAGCGAGGTGACGACGGCCGGCACCGAGGTGGCGAAGATCGCGCCGACGGAGACGACGACATCGAACCTGCTGCCGCGGCGCCAGGCGGCGAGGATGCCGAGCAAGGTGCCGAGCGCAAAGCTGACGATCGTCGCCGTCCCCATCAGGGCGACGGTCCAGACCAGGGCATGGCCGAGCACCGAGGTGACCGGCAGCGGGAAATACTTGATCGAGCGGCCGAGATCGCCCGTGAAGATGCTGCCGAGATAGGTGAGATATTGCTGCCAGAGCGGCCCATCGACGAAGCCGAAGGTCAGCTTCAGCGCCTGCAGGCTTTCCGGCGGCAATTCGGTGCCGGCGCTCGAAAACATGATCTGCACCGGATCGCCCGGCATCAGCCGCGGCAGGAAGAAATTGATCGTCGCTGCCGCGATGAAGGCTGCCATGTAGAAGACGAGGCGGCGAAGCAGAAAAGCCATGGGAACTCCGTCGTAACGGGAGCGGCGTTGGAATCGCCGCTCCCGGGTCAATGCCTTTACTTGGTCGGCTCCAGCGCGAGCAGGTTCAAGAGGCGTGCCGGGTTCGTCCGCGAGATCGACGGATTGACGAAGGGGTTCTCCTTGGTCGACCAGCCGGTGAAGCGCTTGGTGTTGTACTGATACCAGTTCGGATTGTTGAAGACCGGAATGACAGGCATGTTTTCGGCGACGATGCGCTGTGCCTTGTTCATCGCTTCCTTCTGCTTGGCGAGATCGGCGGTATGGGTGAACTCGGTGACGAGTTTCTCGACCTCAGGATTGAACCAGCGCTGCGCGGTAAAGCGCGTCTTGCCCTTGTCCGAAGCGCTGAAGGCGCGCTTGTAGGGGTAGTAGGGCGAGGCCGAGGCCGGCAGGCTGTTGATCGCCGCATCGAAGCTGCCGTTGATGAGGTTGCCGGTCCAGACCGCTTCCTCGGGCGTTTCGATCTTGGCGTCGATGCCGACCGCTTGCATGCCTTCGACGGCGATGTTGACGGTGTCGACCCAGTCGGTCCAGGAGTTCGGGACAATGATCGAGAAGGAGATCTTGCTGCCGTCGGGATTGTCGCGGAAGCCGTCGCCGTCCTTGTCCTTGTAGCCGGTCTCGTCGAGCAGCGCCTTGGCGGCGTCGGCGTCATAGGTAGCGAACTTGCCGAAGTCGGCCTTGACCGACGGATCCGCCCAGCTCTTGTAAAGCTCGCCCATCAGGCCGGGATCTTCGTTCAGCGTCGGATAGCCGTAGCCGGCGACGTCGATCATCGTCTTGCGGTCGAGCGCCATCGACACGGCACGGCGGAATTTCAGGTCGTTGAAGGCCTTCTTGTTGTTCTCGTTCGCGGTTTCCAGGTTGAACAGAAAGGCGACCATGCTGCTCGGCGAATACCAGTAGTGGAAATGCGCCGGGTCCTTGGAGACATAAACATTGTCGATATCCGGAATGAAGGAGACGCCCCAGTCGAGCGTGCCGTCGGCCGTTGCCGTCAGGATCTGATTGTTGTCGGCAAGCTGTGGGAAGCGAATGCAATCGACCTTCAGATGGTCGTTGTCCCAATAGTGCGGGTTGCGGCACTGGTCATAGGTCTGGCCGGTAAAGCGCGGTACCTCGGTCAGCGGGCCGCTGCCGACCGGGTTCTCGTTGGCAAAGGTGACGGGATCGGCGACGTCCTTCCAGACATGTTCGGGAACGATCGGCAGCTGCGAGATCTGCTCGGCGGCAAGCGAGCTCGGATTGGCGAGCGTGAAGCGCACCGTCTCTCCGTCGACGGCTTGGACGTCGGTGACGAAGGTCCAGATGCTGACGAAATCGAGCGCCGGGAATTTCTTCAAGTAGTCATAGGTGAACTTGACGTCGGCTGCGGTCAGCGGCTTGCCGTCCGACCATTTCAGGTTCGGGCGCAGCTTGAAATCGATGCTCTTCAGATCGTCGGAGAGTTTGAAGCTTTCGGCCAGGCGATAGACCGGCTTGTTGCTGTCGAAGCGATTGAAGATGACCAGCGGCTCGTAGATGAAATCGAGCGTCGATTGGCGCGCCGAGGTCTGGTTGAACGGATTGAAGTTGCGCACCCAGGTCGTCGCCGGTTCGATATTGGCCGTCAGGATCGTTTGCGCCATGGCGGAGCCCGAAAGCAGTGTCAGGGCGGCGGCTGCGAGAAGATATTTTTTCATGTTCTATTCCCCTTTTTCTTATGCGGTGAGAGATGGCGCGCCGGTCAGGAGACCGAGGCGCTGGCAAACATGTCTTCGACTTGGCGGTGGGCGGCGCGGACGTCGACCTTGAGATTGCCGAGGCGGGCCTTGCCGGCGGCGATGCGTTTGAGCGCGGCGTCCGTCAGCGGCCGGGCGGTTCTGGCGGCGGCTTCGCTTTCCCTGACGTCGCCATGGCTGTGGAGCGCGATGTCGAAGCCCGCATCGAGAACTTGGCTCACGCGCTCCGGCAGCGTGCCCGAGAGCGATTCCATGAAGATGCAGTCGGAGATCAGCACGCCGTCATAGCCAAGATCGTTACGGATCACGTCGTGCATGATTGGCGAGACGGAGGCCGGCAATTCCCTATCGTAGGCGGGGTAGACGACATGGGCGACCATGGCCCAGGGCGTATCCTTCAATGCGACGAAGGGCTTGAAATCGGTGGCAGCGAGCGTCTCGCGGCTGGCGTCGACCACCGGACGCTCCTTGTGCGAGTCGAGCGTCGCCCGGCCATGGCCGGGAATATGCTTCATCACAGGCATGTTGCCGGTCTCGAGCAGGCCGTCGACCACCTCGCGGCCGAGAGCGGCGATGACATCGGGATCCGGGCCGAAGGAGCGGGCGCCGATGACCGCGCTCGTCGTCTCGAAGACGAGGTCGAGAACGGGCGAGCAGCCGCTGGAAAGACCGAGTTCCGTCATCATCGCGCCCATCGCCTGGGAGGAAAGGCGCAGCGCTTTTCTGCCGAGCTCGAAATCGCGGCGCGCTAGTTCGGCAAACTGGCCGAAGCTGCGGAAGAGCGGCCAGGGGCCGGCATCGAGGTGCTGGACGCGGCCGCCCTCCTGGTCGGTGAAGACCGGGGCGTCGTCGCGGCCGACGGCTTGCCGGAAGCGTTCGATCAGCCGCTTGGTCTGCTCCGGCTCGCGCTGATTGCGCCGGCCGACGAAGAGGCCGAGCGGATTGGTCTCGCGAAACAGCGCGAATTCATCATCCGAAATCACGGGATTGGGAAGGCCGACGAAAAGGGCGAGCGGGGTCGAGGACAATTCTGGTGCTCCGGTATCAGATGGTCATGTCGGCATGCTTCTCAGCATGCCTTCGTAGATGCCCTTGTCGGGGGCGGGGATGGTGATTGCGCCTGCGGTCTTGGCGTAGAAATCGACCGGGCCGGCATCGCCGATAAAGGCATAGGCATGGCCAAGCGTCTTCATGGTCTGAAGGCAGGCGGAAAACAGCGCGAGCCCGATACCCTTGCCGCGGGCTTCAGGATCGACTCCGGTCGGGCCGAAGAAGCCGCGCGCCGTCGTGTCGTAGCAGGCAAAGCCTAGCAGCTCACGGCCGTCGACGGCGATCAGGCAGGCAACGGGCTGGCGGGAGAAGGCGACCGAGACCTCGCTTGCCCAGTTCTCGCTGAACCGTTCGCGAACCCAATCGACGACGAGATGCAGTTCCGGGGGGAGGGCCGGGCGGATGGAGACACCGATATGATCGGCTTTCCGATTCAGATCGGCAAGCTTTGTGGAGTATAGACTCACAAGCAGGTCTGGCACCGGTCATTCCTCCTCATATTCCGTTATTGCGGAATATATCCCCTTTTAATGTCATAGACTTGGCTATCTGGCTGAGCTTGTCAACTGCGTTTTTCAAATGGCGCGACGCTGCTCGCCCCGATGCTCCCGCTCAAAAGCAAGCTGGTTGCCGAACGCAAAAACGGCCCGGGGAGGGCCGGGCCTGACAAAGTGGGCAACTTCTCTTTCGTAATGCTCGGCATAAGGCCACGGCCGTTCAGTTGACGTCCGTTGGCTGCCCCTCACCCTAACCCTCTCCCCGTAAGAACGGGGAGAGGGGACGTGCCCCGCGAAAAGTTTGGGGAACGGAGAGGTTGCAGCATATCCCCTTCGCCCCGTTTACGGGGAGAGGTGCCGGCAGGCGGATGAGGGGCGGCAGCCCTCAGTACCCGTCTTTCCAAAGCGCATGAAAATGGTGCACCGGGCCGTGGCCGGAGCCGACGGTGAGGCTGCCTGAAGCCGCAACCGCGCCGGCGAGATAATCCTTGGCGATGGCGACCGCCTCCGGCACCGAGGCGCCCTTGGCAAGCTCGGCCGCCAGCGCGCTCGACAGCGTGCAGCCGGTGCCGTGGGTGTTCTTGGTCGGCACGCGTCGGGCTTCGAACCAGTGCAGGCCGTCGGCCGCGGCAAGCACGTCGGGGCTTTCCTCGCTGTCGAGGTGACCGCCCTTGACCAGTACGGCGGCCGGGCCGAGCGCGCGCAGCTGCTCGGCCTGCGCCGCCATCTCGGCGCGGTTTGTCGCGACCGGCTGGTGCAGCAGGGCGGCGGCCTCAGGCAGGTTCGGGGTCAGCAGCGTCGCCAGCGGCAGCAGCCGGCGGGTAAGCACATCGATGGCTTCGGGCGCCAGCAGGGCGGCACCGCCCTTGGCGATCATCACGGGATCGATGACGATGGGGATGCCGCGCCGATCGGCGAGCGCTCCAGCAACGGCTTCTGCGATGCCGGCATTGGCGATCATGCCGATCTTGACGGCATCGACACGCACATCGGCAAAGACGGCGTTGATCTGATCGGCAACGAATGCAGGCGGCACCAGATGCACGCCGGTGACGCCTTGGGTGTTTTGCGCCGTCAGCGCGGTCAGCACTGCCATGCCGTAGACGCCGCGGGCGGAAAAGGCCTTGAGATCGGCCTGGATGCCGGCGCCGCCCGAGGGATCGGAGCCGGCGATGGAGAGGACGTTGCGGATCATGCACGGACCTTTCGGATTTCAGCGGCGATGCGGCGCGTCGCCGCTTCCGGATCCGGCGTGCCCGAGATGGCGGAGACGACGGCAAGCCCGCTTGCGCCTGCGGCAAAGACGGCGGCCACATGGTCCGCCTTGAGGCCGCCGATCGCAACCGAGGGCACCGGCGAGGCCGCCACCAGCTTGGCAAGACCGTCAAAGCCGATCGGCTGCTTGTGGTTGGCCTTGGTCGGGGTCGCAAACACCGGGCCGACGCCGGTATAGTCGACGACATCGGGATCGACGGCAGCGGCAAGCGCTTCGGTTTCGACCGACAGGCCGAGGATCATCCCGGGACCGATCATCGCCCGCGCGCTCACCGCATCCATGTCCTCCTGGCCGATATGCAGACCGTCGGCGCCGATGGCGATCGCCGCCTCGACATCGTCGTTGACGATGAGGCGGGCGCCGGTGCCATCAAGCGCCTGTTTCAAGGCGCGTCCGGTCGTAATCATCCCGGCCGTGCCGGCATGTTTGTCGCGCAGCTGCACCATCGTCGCGCCGCCGGCAACGGCAAGACGCGCGGTCTCGACCATGCCGATCCCGGCGCAGAGATCGGGATCGAGGACGAGATAGAGCGAAAGGTCGAAACTCTTCATGCCGCCGATATCCTTGCCCGGGCATCGAGCGTTTCGGCATCGAGCGCGTTCAACGCGTCGAGGAAGCGCCATGCGAAGGAGCCGGGACCGGCCGCACCGAGCGCTGCCTCCTCGCCCGCGATGGCGAAGGTTGCGAGGGCGGCGACCGTCGCGCCGAACAGATCCTCGGGCACGGTGGCGGCAAAGGCGCCGACGAGGCAGGTGAGCGAGCAGCCAAGCGCGGTGACCTGCGGCATCAAGGCCGATCCGCCTGTGATGCGCACCGCCCGCTCGCCGTCGGTGACGAAATCGACGGCACCGGTGACGGCGACAATCGCCTGCTGCCGCGCGGCCAGCCATCGCGCCGAACCTTCGGCCTGCTCGACCGGATCGCGGCTGTCGACTCCCTGGCCGCGGCTCTCGCCGCCGGCAAGCGCGATGATCTCGGAAGCGTTGCCGCGGATGATCGTGGGTTTGAGCGCCAGCAGAGCAGCGACCGCATCGCGGCGAAAGGCAGTGGCATAATGGGCGACCGGATCGAGCACCCAGGGTTTGCCGGCCGAGGTCGCCGCCTTCGCCGCCGCCTGCATGCCGTCGATCCATTGCGTCGACAGCGTGCCGATATTGACGGTCAGCGCGCTCGCGATGACGGCGAACTCGCCGGCTTCCTCAGCCGCATGCACCATGGCCGGCGAGGCGCCCGCGGCCAGGAGAACATTGGCGGCGATGTTCATCGCGACATAATTGGTGATGCACTGAACGAGCGGCGGCTTCTCGCGCATCGCCTTCAGCATGGCTCCTGGTGTGCTCCTGGTCTGCATGTGGCCCCTTTCAGGCGGGGGCGAGCACGGGGTCATTCGTGCGGCGGACCGCGACCCCGAGCGACTCCCTCCGCCGGCATTATCCGGTTCAGGTTCGAAGGGTGCTTCTCAGCCCGCCTGTCGACGAACGCCCCTGTCTCTCATCGGGTTCTTTTTCGCAGAGAACGGGGCGGATGTCATCCCGAAAATGACAGTCCTGCGACGGCGCGGCGCGTGAAGTCCGCTGCGGACACGCTATCATCCTCGACGGCCAGGCCCGGGCTTTACGGGGGCCGAGAGCTTGCCGCCGATTCGGGTCTTGATCAGGTTTTCCCGAATACGGCCCACGGATTCCGTCCCAGGCTGCATTGGCCGCCGCCTTTTCACCATTCGGTTGTCCTTTCCCTTCCGAGAAGAACAGTCGCAGCAACCCGCGGGTGTGACGAATTTCTGAAATACATCTCAGTATTCGTAGGCGGCATCGAGGATAAAGCCGGCGCCTTGGAATGTCTTTTCTTCAAAATGAGTACGGCTCATCTTTCGCAGATTTTTCTGGATGGCCGCCGATGCGGAATTATTCATCCTATCCGATTATACGCCTGATTTTCAATAAAAACGAGCAGGTGACCAGCTTCGCGTAAGTTGCGCATCGTCTCATGTCCGTCGCCAAGCGGTTTTATTCGAATTTCGGAATCTGTTGGCGATTTCGTTGCGAATGGGGTCTCGGGCAAACTGAGCGTAATCTCCCAGAACGCGAAATAAATACCTAACGCAAACTTTACCGTGCTGACACGTTAAGGTTGACCAAATTGCGGATTGTAGCGATATGACTTCCAACCAAAATAAAATCTTCCTGAAGTTGCATTTTAAATGAAGAAATTTTTGAAAAGCGGCATGAAGCGGGTCCTTTGGACGATCGCCCCCATTCTGATATCGATCGCCTGCACGAGCCCATCCTTTTCGCAATCTCCTGATGGTCAAGAACCGGAACAGGCGCCGGCGCAACCTGCGCCGGCGATAAAATCGCAGAAATTCGACGACTGGTATTATCGCTGCACGGGTTCGGCAGGCACCGAGGCCTGCGAAGTCGCTCAGGTGGCGCAAGTCGCCAGGGACGGCAAACCCGTCAATATCCTGACGCTGGCGATCTCGGCGCCGCCGGCCGCGCCTGCCGCACCTTCCGACAAGGGCAAGGGCAAGCCGCGGCTGATGCTGACCGCCCTTCTGCCGCTCAATGTTTTCCTGCCCTCGGGCCTGTCGATCAAGGCCGACGGCAAGCCCGTCGCCAAGCTCGATTACCGCAATTGCAACCAGACCGGATGCTGGGCGCAGCTGGCGCTGGATACGAAAATGACCGCGGCGCTGAAGAAGGGCGCGGCGGCCGAGGGGCTGGTGCGGCTGATGAATGGCCAGGACGTCAATATCCGCTTCTCGCTGAAGGGGCTGAAGCCGGCCCTCGACGAGCTTCAGTCCGTCGCCGCGAAGTAGCCGAATTTCACCAATGACCATAGAAATTCGATACTTTCTGATTGCCGGCGCCGCCCTCGCAGTGGTGATCGCCCCCGCTTACGCGCAAACGCCTGCCGATGATTTCAACCGCCGCCAGGAAGAGCAGTCGCAGACGCAGCGACTTGATGCCCTGCGGCGCGCCACACCAGGCGGCGGCACGGATGCGGAAAACGGCGCTTTGCCCGCCGCACCGGGCAACGGCGCCTGTTTCGACATCACGCGGGTCGAGATCGATGGGGCGAGCCTGCTGTCGGCCCAGGAGATCGGCAAGGTGACGGCGCCTTACGGCAACCGCTGCGTCGGCCTCGCCGAGATCAATGCGGTCCTGAGGGATGTCACGCATCTCTATATCGATCATGGCTATGTGACCTCGCGCGCCTATGTGCCGCAGCAGGATATCCGCACGACCAGGATCCTCCGTCTGCTGGTCGTCGAAGGCACGCTCTCCGACATCTATCTCAATGGCCGGAAAGTGGCCGGCAATGCTTCGCTGGCGACCGCCTTTCCCGGCCTGATCGGCCGCGTCGTCAATATCCGCGATATCGAGCAGGGCCTCGACCAGATGAACCGGCTGCAGGCCAACGACGCCAAATCGGCGATGCTGCCCGGCCCGAAGGACGGAACCTCGATCCTCAACATCGAAAACCGGCCGGGCCGGCCCTGGCATGTCTCCTTCGGCAACAACAACATGGGGCAGGAGAGCACCGGCTTTTCCCGCAGCTCGGCATCGCTCGGCTACGACGATCTGCTCGGCATCAACGACCAGTGGAATTTTTCCTACGAACATAGCGGCCCAAGCTATCCATGGAGCGATGACGGAAGGGGATATGGCAACAGCTATTCCGGCAGCGTCAGCGTGCCCTACGGTTATTCCACCCTCTCGCTGAACGGCTCCTGGTACCAATATGAAAGTGCGGTCGAGGGAAACTTCAGCACGCTCGAAACCTCCGGCAATTCGGGGCAGGTCGGTCTCGGTATCGATCGCGTTATCTCTCGCGACAAGGATTCGATCACAACCGTCCGCAGCGGCCTGACCTACAAGCAGACCAACAACTTCCTGCTCGGCAATCTGATCGAGGTCGGCAGCCGCCGCTATACGGTCGGCGATATCGGCATTTCCCATTCCCGCCGCATGTTCGGCGGCATCTGGATGTTCGACGCCAGCTTCGACAAGGGGCTCGGTCTCTTCGATGCGGTCGACCCAGGGGATCCGGGTGCCGGCAATGCCGATCCGCGATTTTCGAAATTCAACGCCACCGTCAGCGTGACTCAGCCATTCCAGGCCGCCGGCCGGCGGTTCGAATTCACCTCGCTGCTCAGCGCTCAATATTCCCCCGACAATCTGCTCGGGGCCGAACAGATCTCGCTCGGCGGCTACAGCAATGTCCGCGGCACGCGCGAAAGCGTGCTCTTCGGCAATAATGGCATGTTCAGCCACAACGAAATCGTCTGGAGAACGGGGTCCAACCAGGGCGGCGGCGCGGCGGCGAAGGCATTCGGCGAACTGCGCCCCTATCTCGGCTTCGATTACGGCCACGTCTATGCGCAAAAACGCTTCGACATATCAGGCGGCGACCTCGCCAGCTGGACCGCCGGCATCCGCGCCGTCGGCGGCAATATCAGCGCCGACCTCGGCTATTCCGACATTGTTGCAAGCAGCCTCGACGATGTCGACGGCGGGCTCTTTTATTTCAGCGCATCCGCTCATTGGTAACGAAAGCAGGACAATGACCACCCGCACTATTTCGACGAACAAGCACGCCAAAACCCTTTCAAGATCGACGGCGCTGATCCTTGCTCTTTCCATCTCGCTTGCCGGCTGCGCCGGGCGGGAGGCACGCCCTGTGGCTTCGACCAACCCGACCGACAGCGCTTTCGATTGCGCCGGCATCGCGCGGGAATTCGAGGCCAACGAACGGCAGATCACCTCGACGGTGAAAGAGCGCACCGATGCCCAAGGCAAGAACATCGTGCTCGGGGCGACCGGTGTGCTGCTGTTTCTGCCGGCGCTGTTTTTCATGGACCCGAAATCGCCCGAGAAGGTCGAGATCGATGCATTGCGCAACAGGAACAACGTCCTGACCAGCATCGCCAAATCGAAGGGATGCCCGGCGCCAAAGTCCCAGCTGACCGAGCTCTACAAGCATCTCGACAGCAAACCAAAGCCGGCATCGTCCTCGGACAGCCGAAACTGAATTTGGCGGGCACCTGAACCTTATCAATGACTTTCGGAGTTTCGTATGCGTATCGTGCGTTTTCTAAGCCTTCTCCTGCTGGCGGCGACCCTGGCGTCCTGCGTCACCGCGAGGACAGATCCCCGGCTGATTGCTGCCCTCCAGCGGACGTCCGTGCGCGAGATCCGGATCGAGCTGGCTCCCGACGTCAAGACATTCGGTTTTGGCGAGAAGCCGGAACAGCAGGTTCAGGATGCGGTTCGCACCCTCCAGGCCACGATGTCGAAGGAACTGATCGGTGTGCCGGGCGGCCCTGACAGGGGCAGGCTGGTCGTGACGCTGCATGTGTTCGACGTCACCACAAAGCAGGCCCGCATCATCGGCGGTCACGACAGCATGATCGACGGAACCGTTCGGCTGGAGGATGCCAAGACCGGGCAGTTGATCGCGCAGGCACAAAACATCCATGGCGAAGACCTCTCCATGCGCGGAAGCGGTTACGGCGTGATCATCGCCGTCGCGGTCAATGCGGCGACAACATCCGGCGCGCCTGACGTCATGGCACAGCGCCTGTCCAAGTCCTTCACGCGCAATGTGAAGACCTGGCTCACCCAGAAATAGCGAGACGAGGCGAGGCGCTGCCGGGAAGGCAGCGCCGGCCACGATTGATGTCGAGACACAAAACCAGTTGTGCGTTTGGAAAGACGAAACGATGCGTGTAGAAGCCAATTTTGGTTCGAATGCCAGGGGCCTTGCTTACCGGTTTGGCAGGTTCGCCCATCGCTCGCTTGCGCTCGTGCTCAGCGCACTGCTGGTCTTTCAGCCGATGCTTGCCAATGCCCAGTCGGTCTCGGCAAGCACCACGGCGCCGGCCGCCAATCAGCCGGGTGTCGGTTCGGCACGCAATGGCGTGCCGCTCATCGACATCGTCACGCCGAATAGCCAGGGCCTGTCGCACAACAAATACGACAATTTCAACGTCGGCACGCCGGGACTGATCCTCAACAACTTCAAGGGTGAGATCGGCAACTCCAGTCTCGGCGGCGTCACGCCCGGCAATGCCAATCTCAACACGTCGGGGCCGGCGACGGTCATCCTGAACGAAGTCACCAGCGGCAACCGTTCGGCCTTGAACGGCGCGATCGAGGTGTTCGGCGGGCGCGCCGATGTTGTCATCGCCAACCCGAACGGCATCACCTGCGACGGCTGCGGCTTCATCAACACGCCGCATGCGACGCTGACGACGGGCGTGCCCGATGTCGGCGCGGATGGTGCGCTGAAGGGCTTCACCGTCAACGGTGGCGATATCAGCTTCGGCTCCAAGGGCGCCAACCTTGCCGCCGGCGCCGGCAGCGTCGACCTTTTCGATGTCGTCTCCCGTGCGGTGACGATCGACGGCGCCATTTACGGCAACGATATTCGGGTGACCGCCGGGCGCAACAAATTCGACTATGCGACCGGAAATGCGACGGCGCTGTCGGCGACGTCGGGGACGCCGCAATACGCCATCGACGGTTCGGCGCTCGGTGCGATGCAGGCCGGGCGCATCAAGATGGTCGTCACCGAAAACGGCGCCGGCGTGCGCATGAGCGGCAACCTTGCCGCCAACACCAACGAGCTGTCCTTGTCGGCCGACGGCAAGATCTCGCTCGGCAACGTCTCCGGCCAACAGGGTGTTACGATCTCCTCGAAGGCGAAGGTGACGGCTGCCAAGGTCACCTCGAAAGCAAAGGTCGAGGTTCAGGCGGATCAGGGTATCACCCTCGATACGGTCGCCGCCGATGGCGATATCGTGCTTTCAAGCGGCAGCGGTCTGTTGAGTGCCAGCGGCGAGGTCAACAGCGCCGCAAACGTGGTGATGTCGTCATCGAACGGCATTTCGGCCGGCAGCGTCGTCGCCGGCAATGCGCTCACCCTGTCCGCGACCGCGGGCAACATCCAGATTGCCGGCGCGGCAAACAGCGCCGATGCGCTGACGATCACCGCGACATCAGGCTCGATCGCCGCAGCCTCGCTTGTCAGCGGCAAGAATCTCACGCTTTCCGCCGGTGCCGACATCGGCATATCCGGCGATGTGCTGGCGCAGGGCGACGTCACGGCTTCAGGCGGTTCGATTGCAGCTGCAACCGTCGCCTCCGGCGTCGATTTCGCCGCCACCGCCCAGTCCGCCAACGGCACGTTGGTGCTACAGCAGGCGGGCGACATGAGCCTAACCGCCACAAACGGTTCGATCGTCGTCGGCGACGCGCTGCTCAGCAGCGGCAATCTTTCGGCCACGGCGAGCCAGAATATTGCCTATAACAAGCTCCAGAGCCTCGGCAGCGCAGCGCTCACGGCCGCGGGCCAGATCAGTTACGGCAATCCCACCAGCACCACCGGCAACCTGGCCTTCACCACCACCAACGTCGATCTCTCCAATGGCGCCGCCGGCAACATCGCCGTCGGCGGCACGCTGACATTCAACGCCGATAGCGCCGATCTCAGCAATAGCAGCCTCACGCTCGGTGGCTTCGCCCTCAATCTCACCGGCACGGCCGATCTCAGCGGCGCCAAGATCAATGCCATCACCGATGCCGGTGGTTCGGGCGACATCGTCATCAATGCCGACGGCCTCTCCACCTCCGCCGGCACGGCGCTGCTTGCCGACGACGACCTGACGCTGACGCTGCTATCGCTCACCAATGCCGGACAATTGGCGGCCGGCGACGATCTGACCCTCAACATTTCCGGCAACTTCACCAACACAGCCACGGGCCTTGCCTATGCCGGCAACGACGCCCGCCTGTTCATCGGCGGGGTGCTCACCAACAATCAGGGTGCCATCCTCGCCGGCAACGACCTTGAGATCGCCGGAACGGCATCGGGGCTGAGAAACACTGAGGTCACCAATATTTCCGGCCTCATCCAGGCCGGAAACGACATGTCGATCCTGACCGGCAACCTGATCAACAAGCGGACCGCCACGCCGCAATGGACGACCGGGACGCTGATTTCCTCCGGCGTCGTCACCGGCTTCACGCTCAATCCCGCCGCCGCCGGCCTGCCTTTCGGGTATCTCGAGACCGCAGACCAGAACATGTTCCAGCTCTATGCCGGCGTCGATCCGGGGCTGTGGCAGGATTATGAGCCGCTGCTCTGGTCGAAGGCGACGCTTGCCGACGGCACGACCTACCGCGCGTGGACCTGGATCTCGGCCGACGGACCGGAAAAGGTCACGCCGATCATCGACTGGATCAGGGCAAGGGTGCCGAGGGATGCGAACGGCAACCCGGTTGCCGATCCCAACAATCCGTCGCGCTATTTCATCGTCGACGAGGTGAATTTCAGCGGCTCGGACGAAAGCACCACCTATTCATGGGACTGGTCGTCCCATCTCAGCCAGTCGGTCTACGAGGACCGCCTGACCGGCACGCTCAGCCCCGAAGCGACGATCCGGGCGAGCCGCAACCTCACCATCGATGCCACCAATCTCACCAATTCCTACAGCTCGATCGAGGCCGGCGGCGACGCGACGCTGAAGGGCTCGACGCTGACCAACACCGGTGTCACCCTCTTCCGCACGACGACGACGACCTGCAGCGCCCAGGGCGCCTGCACTGCCTATGATGCCAACGGCCACGCCAATCCTTCGAAGAACATCGCCAACGGCACAACGATCGTCAGCTCCGTCCAGGCGATCGGCGGCGTCTCGGCCAATATCAAGGCCGGCGGAGCGCTCTCCGTCGATTTCGGCAGCGTCAACAACACCTCGGCAGCCGGCTCGATGGCCGGCGGCGCCAGCGTCGCCGCCGCAAGCAACCCCGGCGATCCGCTGTCGGCGCTCTCCGGCCTGACGGCCGGCGGCGCCCTCTTCAACGTCAACTCGGGCCTCGGCACCACCCTTATCGCCTCGACCAATCCGCAATCGGGCGGTTTCGGCAAGCAGATCCCCGGCCAGATCTTCCTGTTCGAAACCCGCGCCAAGTTCCTTGATGTCGGCACCTTCTACGGCTCCGCCTATTTCATGGACCACATCGGCTATCAACCGGATACCACGGTTCCCTTCCTGGGCGACGCCTATTTCGAGAACCAGCTGATCGACACGCAGTTGCGGCAGCTCGTCGGCGAAGGGCTCGGCAGAAGCACCTTCATTGCCGGCAACAGCGCGATCGAGCAGATGAAGACCCTGCTCGACAACGGCGTGACCTATGCGAAGGATCACGGCCTGGCCGTCGGCCAAGGTCTCACGCCGGAGCAGGCGGCAGCCCTCACCGAGTCGATCGTCCTCTACCAGATGCAGACCGTCAACGGCGTCCAGGTGCTCGCCCCCGTCGTCTACGTCGCGGCCGCCGATCGGCAGAAGCTCACCGGAGCCGGCGCAGCCATGGCGGGCGGCTCGGTCGACATGAATGTCGGCGATCTCGCCAACTCCGGCCTGATCGCCTCCGCCGGCGGGCTTACCATCGCCGGCAAGACCATTCAGGGCAGCGGAACGTTCCTGTCGCGCGGCGACACGGTGCTCAACGCCACCAACGGCATCACGCTCGCCGCCCAGACCATGACGATCGGCGGCCAGAACATGGTCAACACCAATGCCGGCGTGACGGCATCGGGCAACGTGCAGCTTGCCGGCGGCAGCGGCGATCTGGCGCTGAAGGGCGTCAAGGTGAACGCCGGCGGCTCCGCCCAGCTTTCCGGCACCAATGTCACGCTCGGAGCCGCCAAGGTCGATAACGGTGGTCAGCAGAATGCCACCGGTACCCAGATCGCCAGCGGCGGAGCCCTGACGATCAAGGCAACCGACAACGTCAATGTCATCGGCAGTTCCGCCAAGGCGGGAACGACGCTTGACGTGACCGCCGACAACGGTTCGGTGGCCGTCGTCTCGGCCGATGTCGCCCGCAACAACCAGTCCGGCTACACCAGGACGCTTTCCACCGACCAGCAGCAATCGCAGCTTTCATCAGGCACGAATGCGACCATCAAGGCCGGCGACGACATCCTGCTCTCCGGCTCCTCCGTCAAGGCCGGCGGCAATGTCGCGCTGAGCGCCGGCGACGATATCAATATCACTGCCGCGCAGGAGCACTCGGCATCCACCTTCGGCAAGAAGTCCGCCTCGTCGATCACCCATGTCGGCTCGGAAATATCGGCTGGCGGCGATCTCTCGGTGAAAGCGGGCAACGGCAGCGGCGATCACGATCTCAACATCGTCGGCAGCAAGCTTGCCGCCGATGGCAAGGTCGGCCTCAAGGCCGATGGCGACGTGACGATCGCCGAAGCCACCGACACCGCCACCCTCGACACCAAGCTCAGCAGCAAGGGCGGTTTCCTCGGCACGAGCGAGAAGACGACCACGCATCTGGAAACGACGACGGCCGTCGGCTCCGCCATCACAGGCGGTGGCGGCGTCGATATTGAATCCGGCAAGGATACGGTCATCTCCGCCTCGAAGATCGAAGCCGGCAAGGAAGACGGCACCACTCCAGCCGACCTGAACATCACCGCGGGCGGGAACCTCGTCATCGCCTCCGGCAAAGACACTACAGCCAAGGATGACAAGGGGTCGCGCAGCGGCTTCCTATCCAAAGGCTCCTCCAGCCACAAAAGCTATGACGAAACGACCGTCGCCTCCGAACTCGGCGCATCCGGCAACATCAATCTGAGCGCCGGCGGCGCGGCAGTAATCGCCGGCTCGAAGGCGGATGCCGACGGCTCCATCAACATCTCCGGCGACAGTGTCTCCATCGTCGGGGCGCAGGAAACGCACGAGCTCGAAGAGCAGCGCAAGAAGTCCGGCTTCGGCGTCGGCGGCGGTGGCGGCTTCATTTCGATCTACGGCAGTCAGCAGAACAAGGGCGCCCAGGCTTCGACCCTCAATGTCGGCTCAGCGCTTTCCGCTGGCGAGGACGTAAACCTTACGGCGAAGGCGACCGACCTGAACATTATGGGTTCCTCTGTCGATGCCGAGCGCGACATCAACCTGTCGGCGGCCCGCGACGTCAACGTGACGCCCGGCGCGGAAAGCTTCTCGCAGTCCGAACAGGAGAAGAAGTCCGGCTTCGGCCTGTCCTTCTCTGCCGGCAATGGCGGCATCTCCATAGGCATCGGCGCGCAAACGAGTAAGGACAGTTCAGCGCAGCAGTCCGACACCAATGCGGCGTCGACGCTGTCTGCTGGCCGCGATCTCAACATCTCTGCCGGCAACAATATCAACCTGCAGGCTGCGCAGGCTTCGGCTGAACGCGACGTCAACTTGTTTGCTGCCAACGACATCAATCTTCTGTCGGCTGCGGATAAGACCAATTACGAGGAGATACACGAGAAGACCTTTGCCGGCGTGACGCTCAGCGTCTCCAGTCAGGTGAGCCAAGCCGCCAGCAGCATCATGAACTCGGCCGAGCGCCTTGCCGGCGATACCCGCGTCAACGCGGTCACCAACACCGCCATTGCCGGTCTCGGCTTCTATCAAGGCTACAAGGGCCTGAAGGAAGCCTATAAGCAACTGACGGATACGTCTCTTGACGCGAAAGGCCTCAACTTCTCGGTCTCGCTATCAGCTGGCGTTAACCATCAGGAAAACAGTTCGTCCTCATCATCCTCGACGCCCGTCGTCACCGATATCCGTGCCAGCCGCTCGATCGCGCTGGAGGCTGAGAATGGCTCGATCACAAGCGACGGCGCTCAGATTGCCGCCGGCTACGATAAGTTCGGCCTGCCCACAATCTCTGACGATCCGCTTGCCGGTGACATCGTCCTGTCGGCCGAGAAGGGCAATATTACCCTCAATGCCGCGACCGGCACATCCGATACTGCAAGCCAGAACTCGTCTTATAGTGTCGGCGTCGGCGTCAAGTGGGAGTGCAGCACGAAGTCGAAGTGCGTGCCCGGGGTCAGCGTCAGCGGTTCCTACGGCAAGGGCAACGACGGTACGACGGGGCTGACGAATTACAACACCCATGTCAACGGCACCGGCGACGTCACCATTCTTACCAACGACCTCACTTTGAGGGGTGCTACCGTCACCGGAAACTCGGTGACCGCCGCCGTGCGTAACCTGACGGTCGAAAGCCTGGTGGATACGGCGACTGCCGAGGCCCGCCAGCTCAATCTCTCCGGTTCGATCGGCACCGACGGTTTCAGCGCCTCCGGCTCAACGCAGAAGGCGACGGGTGACGCCGCCATCGTCTCCGAGCAATCCGGCATCCATGCCGGCATTGGCGGTCTTGATTTGACCGTCGACAAGAAGACGACGCTGGTGGGCGGCCTGATTACCAGTCAGGCGCCGGCGGAACTGAACCATCTCGAAACCGGCACGCTCGAAGTTTCCGATGTCGACACCCATTCGCGCTGGAAAGCCGACACCTACGGCGCCTCGATCGGCTCCGGCGGCCTGAGCCTTGCAAAGGTCAACGATGGGGAGAGCGAAACCGGCAAGGCCTATTCAGCCATCGGTGGCAACATCGGCATCACCATCACCGATCCCGAGCATCAGACGCAGGACATCGGTACGATCCGCCGCGACACCGATAACACCAACACCTCGCTGCCCGGCCTGCCGGATCTGCAAAACATCCTGCGCGATCAGTACAAGACGCAAGCCGATCTGCAGGAAGCGCAGGCGACGATGGCGGGCTTGGTGGCCGATATCGCCAACGACCTGATGCTGAAAGCTACGACGCAGGCGGAACAAGACTTTTGGGGTAAGGATGGAGCCGGGCGAGCTCTGCTGCATGCCATTGGCGGCGGAATTCTCGGCGGCGTCAATGGCTGGGAAGGAGCTCTAAAGGGTGCGCTTGGTGGTGCAGCTACCACTATGCTCGGTTCTGCAATCGACAAACTGGTCGAGGGCATGCTCAAAGGCACCAAATATGACGGGACAAAAGAAGGTGCAGCACTTGCCAGGTTGATCGGAGCCAGCTTGGCGGCCGCTATTGGTGGTGCGGTCGGCGGTGGTGAAGGTGCCGCATATGGTGCGGCGAATTATCAGTACAATTATCTTGCGGACAAGGAGCTGTTTGAGGCGGTAAAGGCCCTCAAGGAAGCTGAGGCATGCCAGTCCGATTGCGATGCTGAATGGGCGAAAGTCAGAGGTTACCAGCAGCAGTCACTACAGAATGACATCGTGATGATGGCGGTCTGCCAGCAGAATCCCGCCTCGGACACCTGCCGTTCGATGATCAAGGATTTCCTGAAGTTCGCCTCAAGATTGGATAGAGCAGGCATTGATGTCTTCCCCGATCAGCAACCCGGGGATAGCTCGTTAAATCTGGACTTCGACGCAGATACGCTGGCCCAATTCACTCCGGGCAAGGGCGCAGTCTATCTCGATGTGATCCTTGCTAGATACGTAGCTGACGCTGTCAACAAAGGTGGCTCGATACCGGACGCGATCGACGGAGCAATGGCCCAGATTGCTCGAACCAATGCGGGCATGTCGGCGATCCTTGAGGTCGCAGGCACGGTCGGTGTTGCCGCGCTGTGCAACGTTGGAACGGCGGCGTGTATTGCTGCGATTGCTACAGCGATGAACAGTGCCAACCATTTGGTTGGCTATACGGAAACGCTCATCACCGGCAAGGAAGCCGATAGCCTGCTGGTTTCCCTGCTCAAGAAGCAGAATTATTCGGACGAAGAAGCGCAGAAGATTCAGCTTGCTCTCGATCTCGGTCTTATCGCAGCCACGCTCGTAACGTCAGGCGGTGAGGCGCTTGCGATACGCTTCAAGGTGAGTGATGCGGCCGATAGCAGTGTCCGCTCCGCGCTCAACAATATTGAGCTAAATCCCCAGACAGGAGAATTTGTCACAGGGGGCGTGTCGGCGCCAAACAATCCGCTGAGAGCAGATGCGATGCCCAGAAACGGCAATCGCCTGCTACTCGATCAGGGTCAAGCGCCCACCTGCGGTCATAATTCCTGCGGTATGGTATTGGATACATTGGGGAGACCTGTCGATGTTGAAGATCTAATAGCAGCTGTTCCCCCCAATGCGAACGGAATAGAAATCGATCAGATAGTTGGACTTTTGAGAGAGCAAGGGGTGGCAGCCAATGTTTTTGCCAAGCGAAATGTAGCCGATCTGGCGCGCTATACATCTGACGGTACGCCGGTGATTGTTCAAATTTACGATGAGAGCAGCGGTTTTTCGCATGCAATTGTCGTCGATGGTGTGACAACGAGAAATGGCGTAGAGGTTGTCGCGATTCGAGACCCTCATGGAGTTCAATATTTCAGTCCCAAAACAACATTCAGCCAATATTTCACGAAAAACGGAATAGTGGTTGTTCCAAGGAGGCCATGATGTGGGTGGAATTTCGAATTGAGCAAAATTTGGCGTCTCAGTGGCTCTTGAAGCAGAAGGATATACCGTGCATATGCCGCATTGGGCGCGAGTTTGAGATCGATTTTGTTGAGCCACTACCCGCGGCTCATGGAAAAGTAGGCGATTGGGATCTGCAGGAAATTTGTAATCGCGCCCTGCCGAGTGTAGGAGGTACATATACTCACTACTCAAACGCAAGAATAACCGTTAGTACGGCGGCAAATGATAGATATGATATATTGGATTTTGCTATATTTAATTCCACTGTCGGGTGGCGCCAAATTTTACTAGATCGTGAATATACGATCATAGATTAGTCGCGCCCCGATGATGTCCTCGGAAGCCAGTGCCGATCTCTGAGAATTGCCTGAGCCGTCCGCTCAGTGCCGATACACGATCAGGGCGATATTGCCGATTCAAGTTTTGGTCGCAGGTACCTCGGATGCCCCGAAATAAATTGGTCGCCGCTTTCTGTGCGGTCGTTGCGCTGCCGGCGTCCGTCTTTGCTACGGATTCGACGCAGCTGATATCTGCACTCGAACGGTTCAATGACGGCAGCGGCGCTCAGCAGTTGGCCGTGAAACTGGCCGGGCTGGTTGAGAAGGCCGATAAGCCTGGCCTGAAAGCGCTCAGCAAGCAAATCCAAGCCGAGGATGGGCCTCTGCTGTCTGAGCTGGCGGACGTGGCGGAGCTTGGAGAGGCTGAACAGCGAAAGATTACGCTGGCTATGCGGCCATGCCAAACCGCGAATGTATTGATTAGAGCAATCGCCATTGCGATTGGAGACGGGCGGTTCCAGCCCATTGTCAGAGGCGGAACGGTCATGATTGACGGCACAGAAGTTGATTCCAATTTCGCAAAACACATGTGGACGTGCGAGGCCCTCGGGCAATTGCCCCATAAAACATCAATCGGCTCCAAATGCCTGATGACTGGAGCTTGCAAGGACGACCCTGACCTGTGAGCCGTGTGCCTGTGTTTATGCGGGCTGCGTTTTGATATCCATTTCAGAACGACCCCAAGCGGCGTAAGAAAGAAAGTCGGAAATTCGGGCAAGGTTATCACTCAAGCCGAGTGGGAGGACAAGGTCTCCAGGCGAAGCAAAAGACGCAGCTGAATTTGAAAGGGGCCACTATAGGGGATGATGTCACACAAGAAATGGTGCCGGCGATGTAATCAGGGTTGGGTTGTACCTGTTCGGGTAATGAAAACCGGCCAAATCGTTCAGTTTTGCCTGGAATGCGATGCAATTTGGCGGGATGACATTGAAGAACTCAAAGCCGACCGCTACAGCGAGAAAGGGGAGAAGGGAAGCTTCATGAGCCTCGGCCCCTTTTTGGAAGCTCAGGGGATTTGCTACGGTCCTGGCTGTATCAAGAACGTCTACGATGAGAACGCAAGTCTTTGGCACGTCCTGCCCTGACGCGCCGAAGGTGCCCCTTTCGGCGTTCAAGAATGAACCTGGTCGTCGTGGCACCGTGGCGGGCTCGATCGACATGAGCGTCGGGCTACACGCAGCTGCATAGAAGTTGAACGATGCCGGCTCCCGAGGAACTGAGACGAGATATGACGCGACGAAATGATGCCGTCGAGAACCTAAAACGCTTGGTACTGTACAGAGAAAAGCAATATGCCGAGCTGATGCCGATAACTCAAAGTATCCAAGGCAATATAAATACAATGCCCGCGTCACTCGCAAAGGAAGTTTCGGCCTATTTGAGGCGCGGACTGGTTCTTATTGAATTTGTCAGCCCTACGCCAGATCCGTATAGCCCTGCTGATTTGGTTCGGAACGTCGTATTCTCGGACGGGATTTATTTCTGGGACGGGATAATACTGCATCGGGTCGAAAAGTATAAAGTGCGAATGCCCGAGGAATTTATGGCGCACTTTGATTCTGCGAAATCGCAACCAATTCCTGTTGATGAATCAGATGTGCCGCGATTGCTTACGGCTTTCAAAACTGCTGCGCCCCTTATGGTGATATGAGAGGTCGTTCTCTCGACCGAAAAAGAGTTGTATGAAATCAGTCGGTTGGAAGTATAAATGAGAAATTCATCGAACATTAGTTCGTATCAAATTCATTTTCCAGATTTGGATCTAAGCGAAGATGATTTAAGTGACGGAGGATTTACATATCTTAACGTTTCGATATTCGATCATTGGCTCACTAAAGGGGAAGCAGAAGATTCCCGGATAATAAGTTATTCTATCGCTAGAAGCAGCGGAAAAATTGATGAATACATGGAAGGTGAAAAAAAATTCCTGGAGCTTTATCGATCGCTATCAAAACGGGGTGTGATTTGTAACCGACCAAGGCCCTTACGCCGGCTCGATATAGCGGACGAAGAGCTAGACCGGATATTCCTCAACAGCTTACGGGAGCAAGGGTCAATGGACGTCTACTTTATGAGTCACGGGGCTCGCGTGCTAGGACGCTATGATCGAACCGACTTATTTATCATCGAGGACGCCGCTTGTTTAAGCACCCTTAAGGAGGAGATCGCAGAGGCAGGCCTCTTTATACTGCATTCTGACAACGTCTAGGTGCAGCGCCTTGTATGAAAGGCTTTCCCAAGCGTCATTGTCTGACGTTGCCGCTAACTCAAATCATGCAGATCCGTCGTAATCGCCGGGCCAATCGAAAACTCGGAAAAGCGCACCGTCAATCCACTGCGTTCCGGCGTGCACGCTGTCGGCCCAACCTCGTATCGGTCGGCGATTGGGAACGGCGCCAGCCGCAGTAGCGGCCAGCGGCTGCTGTCGCGGGAGGCCTGGATGCGCATGGCGCCGCCCGCGACGGTGACGCGGATGTGGAAATCTTCCAGTTCCCTGAAGGGCTGTGACACGGACCAGTCGGACTTCCCGTCGGTGACGACGGTGCTGAGGAAGGCTTCGCCGTCGGTGAATTCGACGCCGGTTTTGACCCAGCGGTTTTCGTCGAGGCGCACCATCAGTCCGGCCTGGTCATAGAGGGTGCGGAATTCGCCTTGGATGCGGATCTGGGCAGTGAAGCTCTCGGTCGTGGGAAAGGCGAGGAAGTGACCGCTATCGCGGGTGAAGCCGTAATAAGTCTCGCGCCAGAAATCGGTTTTCCCATCGGTCGTTAGGGTGAGGGCAGTGTCGTCGGTGTGCCAGCTGGCCGGTTCGTTCAGCCATTTTCCGTCGTTGAAATCGATGTTCATTCGTCCTCCCTCTGTTGAAGCCCCGGCGCCGTCGATTCTCCACCCTGATATAATGCGCAACCCTGGCGCAGGCGGCCAGTAGGGCGCACGCTTCCCGACCTCCTGATCCTCGTCCCACGATATAATCGACGGCTTCCGCTTGACACCACCACGTCATCTCTTATTCTGTTGTAAAAAGATGAATTACATAATTGTGGAACTTAACCGGGAGCCCTCATATGAAAACGCTTGTCGCATTCCTGCTCGGCACCGCGCTCGTCGCCCTGCCTTCGACCCTCTTTGCCCAGGAAAAGGGCGGCGTCATCAATGTTGCGACGATCGGCGAGCCGCCGACGCTCGATCCGATGTCGTCTACGGCCGATCTCGTCGGCATCGTCACGCAGCATATTTTCGAAACGCTCTATACGTTCGACAAGAGCTGGAACGTCACGCCGCTGCTGGCCGAAAGCCTGCCTGAAATCAGCGCCGACGGCAAAACCTATACGATCAAGCTCAGGACCGGCATCAAGTTCCACGACAATAGCGACATGACCTCGGAGGATGTCGTCGCTTCGCTCGGCCGCTGGATGAAGATCGCCTCGCGCGGCAAGCAGGTGGCGGGCTTCATCGACAAGATCACTGCTGCCGATCCCGCAACCGTGACGATCACGTTGAAGCAGCCCTATGCGCCGCTGACCTCGCTGCTCGCCTTCAACAATTCGGCGGCGATCATCATCCCTGCCGAAAAACAGGACGAGCCGATGAAGGAGTTCATCGGCACCGGCCCCTATATGCTGAAGGAGCGCAAGGCCGACCAGTATATCCAGCTCGTCCGCTTCGACGGCTACAAGTCCCGCGAAGGCGAGGGTGATGGTTATGGCGGCGCCCGCCATCAATATCTCGATGAAATCCGCTTCGTGCCGGTGCCGGACCCGAACACCCGCGTCGAGGCCGCGATCTCCGGCCAGTATGACTATGTCGATTCGATCGCCGTCGAATCCTACGACAAGGTGAAGGCCTCCACAGCCTCGCAGCCGGTCATGCTAAAACCCTTCGGTTATCCGGTCTTCGTCTTCAACACGAAGGAAGGTGTTGCTGGGAATGTCGAAGTCCGTAAGGCGATCCGCCAGGCGCTCAGCATGGAAGACATGCTGGCCGCAGCCTTCGGCAGCAAGGATTTTTATGCGGTCGACGGTGCCATCTATCCGAAGACATTCTCCTGGTCGACGGATGCCGGTGTCGAGGGCGCCTATAACGTCGCCGATCCGGAAGGGGCGGCGGCTGCCGCCAAGAAGGCCGGTTATAACGGCGAGCCGATCCGGATCCTGACCAGCCGCCAGTATGAATTCCATTACAAGATGGCGCAGGTCGCCGCCGAATATCTGAAGCTTGCCGGCTTCACCGTCGATATGCAGGTGGTGGACTGGGCGACGCTGACGCAGCGCCGCACCGATCCGAAGCTCTGGGATATCTACATCACCCACAGCCCCTTCCTGCCGGAGCCGGCGCTGATCGGCTCGCTCTCGACCAGCTCGCCCGGCTGGTGGGATACGCCGGCCCGCAAGGCCGCCGTCGATGCCTTCACCTCCGAAGTCGACCCGAAAAAGCGCGTCGCGCTCTGGGCCGATGTCCAGAAGGCCATCTATACAGACGCGCCGTTCATGAAGATCGGGGATTTCAACGCCGTCTCGGCGAAATCGGTCACGCTCGAAGGCGTCGATCCGGCTCCGTGGCCGTATTTCTGGAACGCTTCGATCAAGAAGTGATGGAGAGTTCTTTGGCCACCGCTTGCTCCCTCATTCCTGTCCTCGGGCTTGACCCGAGGGATGTCACAGGAATCCAGCCACGGCGCGTCTGCGCCGTGAATGACCCTTTTCCAGTCGAAGAGTCTTCTGCGCCCAAGGACTTGGGCGCGCTGGATTCCTGTGACGAGCACAGGAATGAGGGAGAGAGGGGGCATTCGCTACGGTACTCCATGCACCAACGGCGGGAGCAGTTCGGATGATCCGCTATATCCTCCAGCGCCTGTTCGGCATGATCGTCGTGATGTTTCTTGTCGTCACCATCGTCTTCGTCATCGTGCGGGTGACGCCGGGTGATCCGGCCGCCGTCATGCTCGGGCCGGATGCGACGCCGCAGGATGTTGCCGATCTCCGAACCCGGCTCGGCCTCGATCAGTCGCTCGGCCTGCAATATGTCTATTATATCGGCCAACTGCTGCGGGGCGATCTCGGCCAGTCGATCTTCCTCAACATGCCTGTGACGTCGGCGCTGCTCGACCGGGCCGAGCCGACCTTTTTCCTGACGCTGTTTTCGCTTGCCATCGCCAGCATCATCGCGCTGCCGATCGGCATCTATGCCGCCTATCGGCGCGGCTCCTTCGTCGACCAGGCGGCAACGACGCTGGCGATGTTTGCCGCCAGCATCCCAAGCTTCTGGCTCGGCCTCATCCTGATGCAATTCTTCGCCGTCCGGCTCAACCTCTTCCCGGTCTCGGGTTATGGCGGTCCGGGCTCGACCTTCTTTGACCGGATGTATCATCTGACGCTGCCGGCCTTCGCGCTCGGCATCGTCTCCTCGGCGCTGATCCTGCGTTTCACCCGCGCCTCGATGCTCGATGTGCTCGGCGACGATTATATCCGCACGGCGCGCGCCAAGGGACTGGTCGAGCGCAAGGTCATCCTCAAGCACGCGCTGAAGAATGCGCTGATCCCTATCCTCACGGTGCTCGGCCTGACGGCGGCGGTGCTGATTTCGGGCGCCGTCGTCACCGAAACGGTCTTCGGCCTGCCCGGCGTCGGCAATCTCGTCGTCTCGGCGGTGCTGCGCCGCGACTATCCCGTCATCCAGGGGGCGCTGCTCGTCATCGCCGCGCTCTACGTGCTGATCAATTTTGCGATCGACATGCTCTATCTGCTGGTCGATCCGAGGGTGCGCTACTGATGGCCGACATTGCAATCAAGCCCGCCGAGAGCGGCGGCAGCAAATTCCTCCGCCGCTTGCTGAAACGCAAGACGGTGGCCTTCGGCCTGCTGATCCTGGCGATCTTCGTGCTGCTGGCGGTCTTCGCGCCTATGGTCGCGCCCTATTCGCCCTCCAAGCTTTCGATCGTCAACCGGCTGAAGCCGCCAGGCGGCACCTTTTTCTTCGGCACCGACGAGTTCGGCCGCGACGTCTTCTCGCGGACGATCTTTGCCGGCCGCCTGTCGCTGCTCGTCGGCGCGGCGGTCGTCAGCCTGTCGGCGGTGATCGGCGTCACGCTCGGCCTGCTTGCCGGCTTCTTCCAGAAGCTCGACACGCCGATCGCCCGGCTGATCGACGCGATGATGGCCTTCCCGGATATTCTGCTGGCGATCGCCCTTGTCGCTGCGCTCGGCCCGTCCTTGACCACTGTCATCATCGCGCTGTCGATCGTCTATTCCCCGCGCCTTGCCCGCATTGTCCGCGCCTCGACGCTGGTCATTCGCGAACTGCCCTATGTCGAGGCGGCGAGGGCGCTCGGCATTTCCACCTTCCACATCATGACCCGGCATGTGCTGCGCAATCTGCTGTCGCCGATCCTGGTGCAGGCCACGTTCCTCTTCGCCAGCGCCATGTTGGCCGAAGCCGGCCTCTCCTTCCTCGGCCTCGGCGTCAGCCCGGAGATTCCGACCTGGGGAACGATGATCGCCGCCGGCCGGCAATATATCGGCCAGGCCGACTGGATGACGCTGTTTCCCGGTGTCGCCATCATCCTCTCGGTGCTGTCGCTGCAGATGGTCGGCGATGGCCTGAGGGACATGCTCGATCCAAGACTTCGCAAGGACCTTTAATCCGCCGACCTAAATCGGCCAATCCAAAACCAAATTCGCCAATCCAAAATTCGCATGACAGGAGTTTGCGTGAATCAATTTCCCAACGCCGCCGGCAAGGTTGAGAACTCGCCTTACCAACGGTTAGCCGCCCTCGGCATCAAGCTGCCGCCGCCGCCGCCGCCGATCGCCAATTTCGTGACGCATGTGGTGGAGGGCAATATGCTCTACCTCTCCGGCCAGGGGCCGCGCGAGGCCGACGGCTTCCTGCATGCGGGCAAGGTCGGCGGCGGCGTCGGTGTCGAGGAGGCCTACCGGCATGCGCGGCTGACGGGCATCAACCTGCTTGCCGTCATGCAGGAGGCGCTCGGCGATCTCTCCCGCGTCAAGCGGGTGGTCAAGCTGCTCGGCATGGTCAATGCCGTGCCTGAGTTCGAAGATCATCCGAGTGTCATCAACGGCTGCTCGGATCTGCTGATCGCGGTCTTCGGCGCGGCCGGCGAACATGCCCGCTCGGCCGTCGGCTTCGGCTCGCTGCCCGGCAACATCACCGTCGAGATCGAGGCCATCGTCGCCTTGCATGGCTGAGGCGCTTTGATGTTTGGAGTGGTCTTCGGATGAGCTCTTTCTATTTTAACCCAGGCTTTTGCTCCGGCTGCTCGACACTGCCGGATGATCGCGCCATGTTCGGCTTTTCGCCCCAGACTTCCGGAGATCTTCATGCCCGATGATATCAGACCTTCGCTCGGCCTTCGCCCCGTCATCAACGTGTCCGGCACGATGACCAGCCTCGGCGCCTCGATCGTCGTTCCGGAGGCGATCGCCGCGATGACCTCCATCCTGCCGCACTTCGTCGAGATCAACGACCTGCAGCGCAAGGCAAGCAGCGTCATCGCCCGGCTGACCGGCGGGGAAGCCGGCTTCGTCACCGCCTCCTGCTCGGCCGGCATTTCGCTCGCCGTCGCCGGCGCCATCACCGGCGATGATCTGCTGGCGATCGAGAAGCTGCCGGATGCCGTGCCCGAGAAGAACGAGGTGCTGGTGCAGATGGGCCATGTGGTGAGCTATGGCGCCCCGGTCGATCAGGCGATCCGGCTTGCCGGGGGCAAGGTCGTGCTCGTGGGGCAGGCGACCTCGACGCACCGTTTCCACATGGAGAAGGCGATCACCGACAAGACCGCCGCCGCCGTCTATGTCGTCTCCCATCATGTCGTCGATTACGGCCTGCTGAACCTCAAGGAATTCGTCGAGATCGCCCATGCCAGGGGCGTGCCTGTTATCGTCGATGCGGCGTCGGAATATGATCTGAGGATTTTCCTCGAGCAGGGGGCCGATATCGCGCTCTATTCCGGTCACAAGTTCCTCGGCGGCCCGACCTCGGGCATCGTCGCCGGCCGGAAGGAATTGGTGCGCCATGCCTTCCTGCAGAATATGGGCATCGGCCGCGGCATGAAGGTCGGCAAGGAAAGCATCTTCGGCGTCATGGCGGCCCTCGAAGCCTGGGAAAGCCGCGACCATGCCGGCATCCGTGAACGCGAGACCGGTTATCTCAATCTGTGGAAACGCACGCTCGACGGCCGCCCCGGCATCACCGCGCTGATCGAACCCGACCCGACCAACAATCCGCTCGACCGGCTGCGCCTGATCGTCGATCCCGAACAGGCGCATATCACCGCCTGGGATCTCGCCGATGCGCTGGCAAGGGGCAACCCGCCGATCATCGTGCGCGACCATGAAGTGGAGCACCGCTACTTCTATCTCGACCCGTGCAACCTGCATCCGGGCCAGGAGGTCATCGTCGCAAACCGCCTGGCCGAGGAACTCGACAAGGCGCGCGCTTCCAACGAGATCATCGCAACCCCGATCGAAAACCGTAGCAGGCATCGCTTCGACGGCTTGCTGCGCTGGCCGGATTGATCCGCCGTTCTCATCCGCCGCAAGAGGAGCCGACATGGGCAGCGTCCAAGCACAATCGATCGAGACCGCCATCCCCGTTCTTTCCGTCGAGGGGCTGACGACGTCCTTTCTGGTCGACGGCGCCTGGAAGCCTGTCGTGCGCGACGTTTCCTTCACCGTGGCGCCCGGCGAAACCGTGGCGATCGTCGGCGAATCCGGCTCGGGCAAGAGCGTCACCTCGCTGTCGATCATGCGGCTGCTGCAGGCGGAAGTGAGCCGCATCGAGGGCCGCGTCATACTCGGCGGGCGCGATCTGCTGGCCTTGCCGGAACAGGCCATGCGGCAGGTGCGCGGCAATGAGGTGGCGATGATCTTCCAGGAGCCGATGACATCGCTCAATCCGCTCTTCACCATCGGCGATCAGATTTCCGAAGCGCTGCTCTGCCATTCCGATATCAGTAGGGCCGATGCCAGGGCCGAAACGATCAGGCTCCTGGAAAAGGTTCGCATCCCCTCGGCCGCCACGCGCTTCGACGAATATCCGCATCGTTTTTCCGGCGGCATGCGGCAGCGGGTGATGATCGCGATGGCGCTCGCCAGCCGGCCGAAACTGCTGATCGCCGACGAGCCGACAACGGCGCTCGACGTGACGATCCAGGGCCAGATCCTCGATCTCATCAAGATGCTGCAGGAAGAGGAGGGGACCTCGGTTCTCTTCATTACCCACGACATGGGCGTCGTCGCCGAGATCGCCGACAGGACGGTGGTGATGTATCGCGGCGAGCAGGTCGAGAGCGGCCCGACCGCCGATATTTTTCACCGCGGCAAACATCCTTACACCAGGGCGCTGCTGTCGGCCGTGCCGGTGCTCGGCTCGATGCAGGGCCGTCAGCGGCCGCTGCGTTTTCCCGTGGTCAATACGGCGACAGGGGAATCCGACATTCCGGCCGAGGCCGCCGATACCGTCGCAGCAACGCCGGTCTTGCAGGTGAAGAACCTCACGAAGCGTTTCGACATTCACTCCGGCCTGTTCGGCCGGCTGACGAGCCGCGTGCATGCGGTTGAAAACGTCTCCTTCGATCTGCACGCCGGCGAGACGCTGTCGCTTGTCGGCGAATCCGGCTGCGGCAAATCGACGACGGGCCGCGCCATCATGCGTCTCATCGAGCCGCAGGCCGGTTCCGTTCTCGTCGAGGGCAGGGAGGTGATCGGCCTCGACAAGAAGGATCTGCGCGAGATGCGCAAATCCGTGCAGATGATCTTCCAGGATCCCTTCGCCAGCCTCAATCCGCGCATGACGGTCGGTGCGGCGATCGCCGAGCCCTATCTTGAACACCGGATGGGCAATTCGAAACAGGCGAGGGAGGTCGTTGTCGACCTGCTGGTCAAGGTCGGCCTTTCCCCGGACATGGCTTCGCGCTACCCGCATGAATTTTCCGGCGGCCAGCGCCAGCGCATCTGCATCGCCCGGGCGCTCGCCTTGCAGCCGAAGGTCATCGTCGCCGACGAAAGCGTGTCGGCGCTCGATGTTTCGATCAAGGCGCAGGTCATCAACCTTATGCTCGACCTGCAGCAGAGCCTGAACCTCGCCTTCCTGTTTATCTCGCACGACATGGCGGTGGTCGAGCGCGTCAGCCACCGCGTGGCGGTGATGTATCTCGGCGAGATCGTCGAGATCGGCCCGCGCGCCGCCGTCTTCGAAAATCCGCAGCATCCCTATACGAAGAAACTCATCGCCGCCGTGCCGGTGCCGGATCCCGACCGCCGCCACGAAAAACGCATGGTGGCGAATGACGAGATCAAGAGCCCGATGCGTGCCGTCGACTATAAGCCCCCGGCCACCTTCTATCGCGAGGTCGGGCCCGGGCATCTGGTGATGGCCGACCGGTAGGTTGGTTTGGCCTATTCGCAGTTGCCTATCCGGCCCGCGGCGCATAAAGCAGATGCAGAAACAAATGCTTGGAAGCCCGGACCGATGAACAAGACAGATTATTTTTCGAAGCTCGGCGGATTGCCGCCGCAGACCCAGCTGCTTTCCGGCAGGGCGGTTTTCACCACGGCTTACGCGGTCATCCCCCGCGGCGTCATGAGCGACATCGTCACCAGCCTCCTGCCGCATTGGGAGGGGACGCGGGCATGGGTTCTCTCCCGTCCGCTCTCCGGCTTCTCCGAGACCTTCTCGCAATATGTGATGGAGGTTCAGCCGGGCGGCGGAAGCGATCGGCCGGAGCCGGACAAGCGGGCCGAAGCGGTGCTGTTTGTCGTTGAAGGCGGCATGACGGTGGAGCTCGAAGGCGTCAGCCATACGCTGCGCGCCGGCTCCTTCGTCTATATTCCTGCCGGTTCGGCCTGGCGCCTGAAGAATGATGGCTCGGCTGCCGTGATCTTCCACTGGGTTCGAAAGGCGTTTCAGGAAGTCGAGGGACTGGAGCCGCCGCCGGCGATCGTCACCCATGAGGATGACCATCCGATCCGGGCCATGCCCGACACCGACGGGCGCTGGGGCACGACCCGCTTCATCGATCCGGCCGATGTGCGCTATGACATGCACGTCAATATCGTCACGCTGGAGCCGGGCGCGGTGATCCCGTTCATGGAAACCCATGTCATGGAGCACGGGCTCTATGTGCTGGAGGGCAAGGCGGTCTATCGCCTCAACCAGGACTGGGTCGAGGTCGAGGCTGGCGATTTCATGTGGCTGCGCGCCTTCTGCCCGCAGGCCTGCTATGCCGGCGGCCCCGGCCGCTTCCGCTACCTGCTCTACAAGGACGTCAACCGTCACATGAAGCTCTGGTAGGCCCCGCGTCGGCATCCCGCCGGCGCGTCTGCACGCACCTGTCCGGTTGCTTGACAGCTCTTTCGAATGCCCGCATCGTCCTTCGATGCAGGATATGGATTCATGGCTGTCGGAGAAGAAAGAGATAGGCCGGAGAAACGCTGCCGAAGCGGTCTTCGAAGATATCCGCACGGCTATTGTTAGTCGGAAACTGGCGCTCGGAACCCGTCTTCCCGCGGAGGTGCAGCTTGCCGAACGTTACGGCATCAGCCGGGCCATCGTGCGTGAGGCGCTTCGCTCGCTGCAGACGCTGGGTTTCACGCAAACCAGGACGGGGCGGGGCACGTTCGTCGTCTCGGAGAGCCCGGCGCGGCAGCTCGGCGGCGGCGCCTATTCCGCCCGCGATCTCATGGAGGCGCGCCCCTGCATCGAGATCCCGGCTGCGGGATGGGCGGCATTGCGGCGCTCGAACGCGCAACTGGCGTCGCTCTCATCCTTGTGCGACCGGATGGACGAGGAGGAGGACGTTCAGACATGGGTGCGGATGGACGCTGAGTTTCATGGAGAGATCGCCGAAGCCTCGGGCAACGCGATCTTCCGGAAAGTCGTCGCCGATGTCCGCGGCGCTCTTTCGACGCAATCGGAACTGGTGGAGCATGTTCGCGGCCGGCGCAAAGCCTCCAACGCCGAGCACCGCCGCATTCTGCAGGCCATTGCCGCAGGCAGCGAGGCGGATGCGCGCGCCGCCATGGCGGAGCACCTGCTCGAGGTCAAGCGCTCCATCATCGGCATTGCCGGTGAAGAGCGCGCGCCGCTGACGATATGATTTCCACTGTCGCGCCCGGATATCCGGGTCGCTGCCGATCGAATGCAAAGCGATGAATGATCTAGAAAGCTGGCTTTCCGACTCCGCGATCCTCAGTCGAAAAAGCGCCTCGGAACTGGTTTTCGAGGAGTTGCGCAATCTCATTCTGTCCGGCCGCTTTGCCGCCGGTTCGAAGCTGCCGTCGGAAGCGAAACTCGCGGCAAAATACGGTGTCAGCCGCCCGATCGTGCGGGAAGCGCTGCGCTCGCTGCAGATTTTGGGGCTGACGGAGACGCGGACCGGGAGCGGGACCTATGTGCTTACCGCCGCAGCCGACGGAGATATCCGCTACGGCAATTATTCGGCGCGTGATCTGATGGAGGCGCGTCCCTTCGTCGAGGTATCAGCTGCCGGCTGGGCGGCGCTGCGCCGGAGCGACGATGAGCTGTCCCGGCTGCTGGCGCTTTGCGACCGGATGGAACAGGAAGAAGATACCGAGGTCTGGGTGCGGCTGGATTCGGATTTTCACGGGCTGATTGCCGAGGCATCGAAGAATGCCGTTTTTCGCGACATTGTCGATGATGTCCGCGAGGCGATGGCGCGGCAGTCCGGGCTGCTGACCGCCTTGGGGCCGAGGCGTCAGGAATCGAATGAAGAGCATCGCGCCATCGTCGAAGCCATCCGCAAAGGGGCGGAGGCCGAAGCCCAGGCGGCAATGGAAATTCATCTGAAGAAGGTCGAGGCGGCTGTCAGCCGTATCATCGGCGCCGAGTCGCACTAAGGTCTGTGGCGCTCTCAACAACGCCTTCGTGAATCGATGTAATCCTGCCGCCAAAGACCGCCTCTCCCAGGCCGTCGGTTACGCATCCACAAATAGCAGAGCAAAAATCCTTGACTGCAGGGTAGTTTTTCCTTTAATCGGCAAACCTGTCAGACCGCATAGCAGATTAACATCTTTATGGATCTGCGCGGAGGGGCGGCCGGGAGGTTGCCGAACCCATGGATAGGGAGGAGAAATGACAGTGATGCAATCCAACAGAAGCGAGGCCGATGGCCAGGTCTTTGCCGAGGAGGACCTCGGTTACCACAAGGCGCTGAAGCCGCGGCAGATCCAGATGATCGCCATCGGCGGCGCCATCGGCACGGGGCTGTTTCTCGGCGCCGGCGGCCGGCTTGCCGCTGCCGGTCCGGCACTTGTGCTGGTCTATGCCTTGTGCGGCTTTTTCGCCTTCCTCGTTCTCAGAGCCCTCGGCGAACTGATCGTCCATCGCCCGACCTCGGGCTCGTTCGTCTCCTATGCCCGCGAATTTTACGGCGAAAAGCTCGCCTTCGCGGTCGGCTGGATGTATTGGCTGACCTGGGCGATGACGGCGGTCGCCGACGTCACTGCAGTCGCCCTCTACATGAATTTCTTCAAGGCCTATGTCCCGTGGATCGCGATGATCGATCAGTGGGTGTTTGCGCTGGCGGCGCTGGTCCTCGTCCTCTCGATGAACCTCCTGTCGGTGAAGGTCTTCGGGGAACTGGAATTCTGGTTCAGCCTCGTCAAGGTCCTTGCCCTCGTCGTCTTCCTGATCGTCGCCGTCTACTTCGTCGTCACCGGCACGCCGATCGATGGCCATGTTCCGGGCCTGAACACGATCACCGATTTCGGCGGCGTGTTCCCGAACAGCGTCCTGCCGGCTCTCGTGGTGATCCAGGGCGTGGTCTTCGCCTATGCCTCGATCGAGCTGATCGGCACCGCCGCCGGTGAAACCGAAAATGCCCGCAAGGTCATGCCGCGGGCGATCCGCACGGTCGTGCTGCGCCTCGTGGTCTTCTATGTCGGCTCGGTCCTGCTGCTGTCGCTGCTGCTGCCTTATACCGCCTATAAGGGCGGCGAGAGCCCGTTCGTGACCTTCTTCGGCAAGATCGGCATCCAGGGCGCCGACGTCGTCATGAACCTCGTGGTGCTGACCGCCGTCCTGTCGTCGCTCAATGCCGGCCTCTATTCGACCGGCCGCATCCTGCATTCCATGGCGATATCAGGCTCGGCGCCGGCCGCACTGGCGAAAATGAACCGCTCCGGCGTGCCCTATGTCGGCATTGCGGTGACGGCTGTCGTGACCGCCTTCGGCGTCGTGCTGAACGCCGTCGTTCCGGCAGAAGCCTTCGAGATCGGCCTGAATGTCGCCGCCCTCGGCATCATCGCCGCATGGGGGGTGATCGTGCTCTGCCAGCTCAAGCTGTGGCAGCTGTCGCGGCAGGGCAAGCTGGCGCGGCCTGAATTCCGGATGTTCGGCGCGCCCTATACCGGCGTGCTGACCCTGGGCTTCCTTGCTGTCGTCGTGATCCTGATGGCTCTCGACTATCCGGTTGGAACCTACACGGTCGCTTCTCTGGCCCTGATCATTCCGGCGCTGGTGGTCGGCTGGCTCTTGATGCGTGAGCGCATCCACATGCTCGCCGCCGAACAGGGCGAGGATCGCGGCGGTTTCGATCTCGCCTGATACCCAAGCTTTCTCCGGCGGCGCAGTCGCCGCCGGGGTGCGGCATGAATGGAGAGAGACATGAGTGAGGATTTCGTCGTCACCGATCGTGGCGGGATCGTCGAGAACAGGCACCGCGTCCACGCGGCGGTCGTCGATGCCAAGGGCAGGCTGCTCTACACGCTCGGAAATCCGGCGCGCCTGACGCTTGCCCGCTCCGCCGCCAAGCCGGCCCAGGCGCTTGCCATCCTGGAGACGGAGGGTGTCGAGCGTTTCGGCTTCGATGATGCGGATATTGCGCTGATGTGCGCGTCCCACAGCAGCGAAGAGCGGCATATCGCGCGCACGCGAACCATGCTGTCGAAGATCAAGGCCGAGGAGGCCGACCTTCGCTGCGGCGGCCATCCTTCGCTGTCGGAAACGGTCAACCGCGTCTGGATCAAGCAGGACTTTATCCCGACGGCAGTCTGCAGCAATTGTTCGGGCAAGCACGTCGGCATGCTTGCCGGCGCCCGGGCGATCGGGGCAGGCATGGAGGACTACCACCTGCCGGATCATCCGATGCAGGGGCGGGTCAAGCGCGCGCTCGCCGAACTCTGCGATCTGGACGCCCGGGAGGTCGAATGGGGGATCGACGGATGCAATCTCCCGACCCCCGCCTTTGCCCTGGACCGCCTGGCCCGCATCTATGCCAAGCTTGCCGCGGCAGCCGACGGGGAAGAGGCGGGCGAGGCTTCGTCGACGCGGGGGCCGGCACTCGCCCGCATCTTCCAGGCAATGGCGCGCCATCCTGACATGGTTGCGGGCGAGGGACGCTACTGCACGCTGCTGATGCGCGCATTCAACGGTGCCCTCATCGGCAAGCTTGGAGCCGATGCCAGCTACGCGATCGGTGTGCGGGCCTCGGATGAAACCCGGCGATTGGGAACGGACGGGGCGCTCGGCATCTCGGTCAAGATCGAGGACGGCAATCTTGAAATCCTTTACGCCGTCGTGACGGAGCTCCTCGAGCGGCTCGGCATCGGTTCGCCTGAGATCCGAAGCCGGCTCGCGCCGTTCCATCATCCCCCGCGCGTGAACACGATGGGTGTTACAACAGGCGGCGTGTCTTTTCCATTCAAGCTGCGCGGATCGAAGCCGCACGAGGACGATCCTCGTCCTGCCGCTCTGGCCCGATGACACCTCCGGACGCGGCCATTCCGCCGCGTCTGCGCCCATCCTCTTCTTCATCCCGTCGCCGCAATGCGTGCTTGCAGCGCCCCTTTCGAAAGTTCCTGCCATGACGACATCCGATATGACTGCTATCCGCGTTGAGCACGACCTGATCGGCGATCGCGACGTACCGGCCTCGGCCTATTACGGCGTGCATACGCTGCGCGCGGTCGAGAATTTTCCGATTACCGGTCAGACCCTGAAAGAATCGGCGGATCTGATCGCATCGCTGGCGGCGATCAAGCAGGCGGCGGCTGAGGCCAATGTTAGCCTCGGCCTTCTGGATCGGGAGCGGGCCGACGCCATCATTGCGGCCTGTATCGAAATCCGCGACGGAGCGCTGCACGACCAGTTTGTCGTCGATCTGATCCAGGGCGGGGCGGGAACCTCGACCAACATGAACGCCAACGAGGTGATTGCCAACCGGGCGCTCGAAATCCTCGGCCATCGCCGCGGCGACTACCAGCACCTGCATCCGAACGAGCACGTCAATCTCTCGCAATCCACCAACGACGTCTATCCGACGGCGTTGAAGCTTGCCGCATGGATCGGCGTTCACCGTCTGGTCGACGCCATGGCGATCCTGCGCCGGGCCTTCGAGGCCAAGGCGGTCGAGTTCGCCGACGTCCTCAAGATGGGCCGTACCCAATTGCAGGACGCCGTGCCGATGACGCTCGGGCAGGAATTCGGAACCTACGCGCTGATGCTGGCGGAGGATGAGGCACGCCTTTCCGAAGCGGTGTCGTTGATCCGCGAGATCAATCTCGGCGCGACGGCGATCGGCACTGGCATCACCGCCCATCCTCGCTATGCGGCGCTGGTGCGCGAGCGCCTGTCTGCGATCGTCGGCGTCGATCTGGTGACGTCACCTGACCTGGTGGAGGCGACGCAGGATTGCGGCTCGTTCGTGCAGCTTTCGGGCGTCCTCAAGCGGGTGGCGGTCAAGCTTTCCAAGACCTGCAACGACCTGCGGCTTCTGTCCTCGGGGCCGCGCGCCGGCTTCAACGAGATCAATCTGCCGGCACGCCAGGCCGGCTCCTCGATCATGCCCGGCAAGGTCAACCCTGTTATCCCTGAAGTGGTCAACCAGGTCGCCTTCGAAGTGATCGGCAACGACGTGACGATCACCATGGCCGCCGAGGCCGGCCAGCTGCAGCTGAACGCCTTCGAGCCGGTGATCTTCTACAGCCTCTATCGCAGCCTGAGCCATCTCACCAATGCCTGCCTGACGCTCGAGGCGAATTGCATTCGAGGCATCACCGCCAACCGCGAAAGGCTGCGGCAGATGGTCGAGCAATCGATTGGCATCGTGACGGCGCTCAACCCCTATATCGGCTACCGCAATGCCACCGAGGTTGCGCTGGAAGCGCATCATTCGGGACGGGGGGTCTATGAAATCCTTCTCGAACGCGGGTTGATGCAGAAGGAGCATCTCGATGCGGTGCTGCGCCCGGAAACGCTGACCCGGCCGAGCGAGAAGCTGTCCTTCTCGTAAGGCATGCGGCGCATTTTGCTTCCGGGCGACACTCATATGTGCGCGATCACGCCGCCTTTGCTTGCGGCTTGGCAGCCTTGACGTGGGTTACGCTGCGGCGGCCGTCGATGCTGACGGGAACGTCACCATCGACGGTGGCGCGGCGCACGACGCGGTGCTGGTCGCCATAATCGTTGACGGCATAGTGCTGCGTGGCGCGATTGTCCCAGATCGCCACGTCGCCGGCTCTCCAGCGCCAGCGCACGGTATTTTCCGGAGCGGTGACGTAAGACTGGAACACCTCGTAGAGTTTTACGGAGTCGCTCTTCGACAGGCCGACAAGGCGCTGAACGAAGTTGCCGAGCAACAGCGATCTTTCGCCGGTTTCCGGATGGACACGCACGACCGGATGCTCGGTCTCGTAGATGGTCGAGGTGAAAACCTCCTCGAAATGCTTCTTCTCCTCGGCGGTGGCGCGAGGGCGCACGGCGGCATAGTCATAGGCATTGCTGTGAATGGCCCATAGATGATCCGCCAGCAATTTGAGCGGCGCTGGCAGGCTTTCATATGCGGCATGGGTGTTGGACCAGATCGTGTCGCCGCCAGCCGCCGGAATGACGACGCCGCGAAGGACGGAGAATTTGGGGTAGGCGTCGACGAAGGTGACGTCGGTGTGCCACTGGTCCGCCCTGCCGCCGCCGCGGCTGGAATCGAGATTGAGGATGGACGCCGTGCCGGCGACCGGTCCCTGGGTTGGATGCGGCACGAGATCGCCGAGGCGGCGTGCGAAGGCTTCCTGTTCTGGATCGTCAAGATGTCCCTGATCGCGGAAGAAGATCACCTTGTGCTTCAGGAGAAGCTGGTTGATGGCGGCCACCGTTGCATCCGAAAGCTCTCCGCCGAGGCGGATGCCTTTGATTTCGGCGCCAACACGGCCGGTCAGCGGGACGGTATCGGACTCGGGAATGATCTGATTGACGAGAACCGGATTGCTCATGGAAATCTCCTGTTTGATCTGGAAGAAAACGGCGGGTTACATGCGCCCAAGGATGCATCCATTGGGCGTTCGAAATCTCAGCGCTGAAGTCGACAGGGCTATGGAACCGCATAATCTACAAAATCTGTAGACAATAATTTCTAATTTTGCCTGCTTTCGTGAAACAGCCGCTTCGATTTCCTCGCCAGGCGGGAGGCTGGCGGCCGCTGCCGTTTCTTCGTATCTTCCGCCGACGGCGCGGGATCGCCGAACAACATCATGCTTGATGCCGTAGATCGGCGCCGGAAAGGAACTTTCGATGGCAACAGTCAAACTTCTGTCGGATCAAGAGGCCGCAGACATTCCGGCCGTGCAAGCCGTGTTCGATGACATCAGGGCGACACGCAAGACCGATTTCATCAACAACTTCTGGCGTGCTCTTGCAAACGACCCCGCAAACCTCAAGCGAGTATGGGAGACGCTCAAATCGGTCATGACGGTTGAAGGCGCCATCGATCCGTTGACGCGGGAGATGATCTACATAGCGGTGTCGACGGCCAATGCCTGCCAGTACTGCGTTCAATCCCACACCGCAGCCGCCCGGGCGCGAGGGATGAGCGATGCCCAACATGGCGAACTCCTGACGATCATCGGGCTTGCCGCGCAGACAAACCATCTCGCCCTCGCCATGCAGGTTCCGCCCGATCCGGAATTCGAGGTGCGATAGAAAACAACGGACGGTTCGCATCAAGGCGTGCGACTGCTCGCCGCAGGGCGTATTTCTACCAGCGGCGAGCGAAAGCGAAGATGGGGAACGCGGTTGTATCACTCTGCAGGTTGCCTGAGCGGGAGCGGCGCCACTGTTCGGTCTCCAGTGAGACTCTGCTGACCCATGCCTATGATCAGTACTGCAGACAAGCTGGCTGCGACCGAAACCCAAAAACCATTGCTCGGGCCGTAAGTGTCGACCACCCAGCCGGAGACGAAGGCGCCGAGCGCCATACCGATACCAATGCCGGTCATAACCCAGGTCACACCTTCCGTCAGCATCGATTCCGGCACGCGGCGCTCGATGAGCCCGAAGGCGGTGATGAAGACGGGTGAGATGGCGATGCCGCTCACGAAGACTGCGAAGGCAAGCAGCCAGACAGAACTGCTGGCGATGAGAAGTGGTAGAGCGGTGAGCGCAAGCACGCCGACAGCGATTAGCAGTTGGCGCTGGAGGGCCAGCTTGGGGTTTATCGCTCCGATTATGAGGCCAACCATGAAAGAGCCAATGGCATAAACGCCGATGACGAAGCTGGCAGCTTCAGGCCGCCCGAGCTCTTTGGTAATTGCAACAGCGCTGACCTCAGCCGTGGCGAAGGTAGAGCCGACAAAGACCAACGCGAGCGTGATAATCTGGACCGGGCGCAACCAGATTGCCGACCGATGGTTGGCGCCCATGTCGACCCGGCGCACTTTCGGTTCTGTCGAACGCTGCACGAGAAAGGCAAAACTGCCGAGCGCCATAAAGAGAGTACTCACGATCATGCCCGCCTCCGGGAACAGCGAGACAGCCAGGCCGACAGAAAGCGATGCGCCAGCGATATAGACAAGTTCGTCCGCAGCGGATTCAAAGGCGAAGGCTGTATTAAGCTCAGGTCTGTCGCGAAAGATCTCTGTCCAGCGGGCACGCAGCATTGCTGGAATACTGGGCATTGTTGCAGCAAAGAGTGCCGAGAGGAACAGCGTCCACGAAGGCCAACCCTGGTTTGCGGCCGCGATCAGCGTCCCGAATGCGATCACCGAGACGACGGTGGTGGGGATCAGGACGGCCCGTTGGCCCAGCTGATCCACCTGCCGCGAAATCTGCGGGGAGATCACGGCGTTGGTCAGCGCAAAGGTCGCGGAGACAGCGCCGGCGAGCCAATATCCTCCATGAGTCTGAGAAAGCATGGCGACGATACCGATCGGCGCCATCGCTATTGGAAGGCGGGCGAAGAAACCTGCAGCGGAAAAGCTTTTAGTACCGGGCGCGCGGAAAATTTCTACATATGGATTATGCATCGGCGTGTTCCGTGTTAGAGCTAACGCCACGTACATACGTAACGTATGTAAATGTGTAATCAAATACACGGCGTATGTCAATTAACATACGGTACGTATGAGAATGGATGATGGAGGACCTATGCGCAGGTCACGTAATGAAATGATTGCTGAGACTCGGGCTAAGCTCTTGGCTGCAGGCCGAAGAGCATTTGGTGCCTCTGGTTACGCCGAATCTTCCATGGACGACTTTACAGGTGAAGCCGGACTCACGCGCGGCGCTCTTTATCATCACTTCGGCGACAAGAAAGGACTGTTCGCGGCCGTTGTAGCCGAGATCGACAGCGAGATGACGGCCCGACTCTGCGAGATCTCTTCTATGGCATCGACGCGCTGGCAGGGATTCGTGGATGAGAATATTGGTTACGTCCTAATGGCGCTGGAGCCGGAACTTCAGCGCATCATGTTTCGTGATGGGCCGGCCGTCCTCGGCGATCCATCGCAGTGGCCGAATGCAAACGGCTGCATCGCCGCGGTGGCCCAAAGTCTCGAGACCTTGAAACAAGAAGGTGTCATCGTCGATATCGACCCTGAAGCCGGTGCTCGCCTGATCAACGCCGCCAGCAGCAGTGCGGCGCAATGGATCGCTAATGCCGAAAATCCGGATGCCATCGCGAAGCGGGCTGTGGAGAGCTTTCGAACCTTTTTGGAGGGCCTGCGCGCCAATAAGTTTGACTAAGCTGACGCTGTCGAATCGTTGGTGCGATCGCCAGCCATATCGCAGAAAGGCGCGCCGAGGGCAGAAAAGTCAGCTAGGGCTGGCGGAGATCGTTGGCAACCGTCGAGAAGTAGCCATGCGCCTTGCCGGCCGCCATTGTTTTTCCTTGGCATGTCGCACTTTGAGTTGAGATTGACAACTTTAAATTGTAGGCGTGGCGTAATCTATCTTATGGAACCGCATTATGTCGCTAATGATGCCTTCAGATATAGGCATTCGTTCGAACTGGTGGACACTGGGAAGATGATCGAATTGATTATACGAGGTCGGAGTTACTTTTGGAAATCTCCAAAAGCTTCCGCTCCTCACGCGCAGTACGACCGAAGTGCCGATGGAATTCTCGGCTAAATTGGGACGTGCCCTTATAGCCGACCGCTTGTCCGACTGCGGCAATGTTCACATCGCGGGACCTGAGCAAATTTCGGGCGTCGTGAAGCCTCGCCGCCTTCAGATATTCGAGCGGTGTGGAGCCAAATAGTGCCTTAAAATGGCTATGATACGACGAAAGCCCAAGCTCGGCCGACGCGGCAACCGTGTTAATTGTGATTCCAACTCGCCGCCGATCCAAGAGTTCAGCGGCGGTCTTGAGTACTTTGCCACGTGCCCCCCTTCCCTCGAGCCCAGCAAGAATTGCGCTGCCCTCATCGCGTTGAAGTAACAAAAAGTGAAGCTCGCGAATAAGGCCTTGAATTAAAATTCGACACGCCAGGGGATCACATAGCGTTGTCAGCAGGCGGTAGAGAAAGTCTTTCATTGAATCATCGATCCGACCAGACGTCTGGCATATCGCCGCAGGTTTGCTGATCGCGCCACCTTGCCACTCCATCTGCGAAGCGATATCCATTGCCGTGGCTGGGTCAAACGCTACGTGGACAGACAGCAACGGCTTTGTGACGGCAGCATCGGTATCGATGTGGAATGCGACAGGGGCCGAAGTCAGCATAAAATGATCTGGATCAACGATGTGGACGTTGCCGGGACAAGATAGCTTTTCCGTCCCTTGCAGAATGAAGAGCGTTCCCGGTTGCTGAAACTTGGGGACATTCTTGGCTGCAGAGTCCGCGCGAAAAACACTGACGGTCGGCGCCGGCGTTATGTGATGCCCAACGGTCGGCGCCAGCGCCTCCGCAAGTTCTAATACGCGGTATGGCCAGCCAACTACCATGGAAAAGACATGCGCCTCATCGGCCAACAATCAAAGTTTCGATCCCGCTACGTTTATCGCTCCTGTTCCGAGTAACGGTCGAAATGAAATTCCAATAGACGAGGTTCTCTTTTGCCAGATCTGTGATGATCTATTTTAGAGCGTATGCAACAGGCAGCAACCACAGCCTTCAACGCGATTGGTCGATAGCGCGCCTCCAAATCACAAGCGTGAGTCACAGTATCAAGTCGCTTTATTGTCATGACGAGTTCCCTGGGGATTGGTAATTGCCGCCTCCAGCAGTCAGTTGATGAGAAGCGTTAAGCTTCACAGATTGTCGCCTCTCTTCCAAGGTCGCTGGTTCTGCGCGGATGTTAACGTATACAATCAGGCAATGTTGCCTATGTCAACGATTACATTCAGCGCTATGAATGCGATGCCCCTCCTCTGCAGCCGCGACTCGTTGCCGCAAATAACGAGCGGTGATCGGCTTGAAGACGAATGGCAACTCATGATCCTTCAAGTGAGGCGCGGATCCCAAAGTCGAGCTTGCGTTTCCGCCTCGTAATCCTTCCCTGTCGGATAGGTTATGAGTTCCAACTGCAGTCCCCAAGGCGCCAGGAAATAAAGCCAAGTCACGCCATGGTCCGGCCCCCCCGGTTCAACAACCGGATTGCCGAGTATGCGAATGTTGTGGTGACGCAGATGCTCAACAGCCCTTTCGATATCTTCCACGTAGAACGCGATGTGATGCCCGCCGATATCGCTGTTTTTGGGTGCAACATTTTTCTGATCGGGAGAATCGTATTCGAACAGCTCTAAGTTCGAGTTATTCCAACAGCGCAGAAACGCCACGCCGCGAATTCGCGCGCGCCGGTGGACATTCAACTGATCCCTCATGAACGTGCCTTCGTCATCTCCGAACGCGCCGGCACGATAGATAAGTTCGCATCCGATCACATCGCAGAAGAAGGCAATTGCCTCGCCAAGATTGGGCACAGTGATGCCGATGTGATCGAAGCCACGAAAGCCTGGAAGTCCACTGCTCATCGAAAACCTCATGCTCGGCCACACATAGAAGAAGTGGGAACCGGTCCTTTCAAAACTCGCGCCTCGACCGGAATGATTAGCGACGATTAGAAATCGACTTCGATCGCTACACCTTTCGAAACCGCAAGGTCGACGACAGCCGAGGCCACCGCCAGATCCTGCAGTCCGACGCCTGTTCCGTCGAACAAGGTAATGTCGTCGGCTGAGCGGCGCCCTTTCACGTCGCCTGTGATGACAGCGCCAATCTCAAGAATGTCTTCTTCTGCGATCAGGCCCTCGGCGATGGCATGCTGGCATTCGCCGATGGTTATCGCCTGCGCCACTTCATCGGTGAAGATCGAAGACGCAGCCACCAGCTTGGCGTCCACCTCCTGCTTGCCCTTGGTATCGGTTCCCATACAGGCCAGATGCGTGCCCGGACGAACCTGGGAGGCCATCAGGCTGGGACTGAATGACGAGGTTATCGAGATGATCACGTCGGCCTCTGCTCCGAGCCTGTCGAGATCGACGGCTTCGAAGGGTAAGCCGATCTCTCTGGCAACGTCCTCGAGGCGGGCCAGCATTTCCGGATGATAGTTCCAGGCAACCACTTTCTCGAAGTTTCGCTGCTGGACTGCTGCCCTTAGCTGGAAGGTTGATTGATGTCCGGCGCCGATAATGCCGAGGATCTTCGCGTCTTCACGGGCCAGATATTTGATCGAGATTGCAGACGCCGCTGCGGTCCGTAATGCGGTCAGAAGATTTCCGCCCACCACAGCACGGCATCGTCCGGTGTCCGCGTCGAACAGGAATACCGTCGATTGGTGGTTGGTCAGGCCCTTTTCCGCATTTTTCGGCCAAAAACCTCCGGATTTCAGACCGAGAGAGAGGCTCTCCCGGTCGAAACCTGATTTGAATCCGTAGAGCGCGTCTGCATATCCTATCGATTCGCGGACCACCGGAAAATTATAGGCCGATTTTCTGGCCATGGCGGCGAACACCTGTTCTACAGCGGTAAAGCATTCGGCCGATCCGATCAGATCTGCAATTGCGCGCTCTGGAACGATGATCATCTCAATACGCCTTGCCTCTTGCCGATACCGGCCAAAGTGTTTCGACCTTGCCGTTGCGGACGCCGACATACCAGTCGTGGACATTGCAGGTCGGATCGCAATGGCCGGGAACGAGACGAAGCTTCTCGTTTATCTTCAGGACGCCATGCGGATCTTCGATGACGCCGTGTTCGTCGGTGCATTTGACGTATTTCACGTCGCTGCGGCCAAAGACGAAAGGCAGACCGGAATCGACCGACTGTGACTTTAGGCCAGCGTCGCAAATCGCCTTGTCGGCCTTCGCGTGGCTCATCACGGTGGTCAACAGAAAGAGCGCGTTTTCCCATTCGCCCCTGTCGATCCGGTTGCCGTCCTTGTCCTGGATGCGTCCGTAGTCGGCGTCCATGAAAGCGTAGCTTCCGCATTGCAGCTCGTTATAGACGCCGGAATTGCTCTCGAAGTAGTAGCTGCCGGTACCGCCGCCGCTCACCAGTTCAGGCTGCAGGCCGACGCTCTTCAGAGCTTCGACAGCGTCCTTCACCTGTGCAATGGCGACGTCGAGCTTGAGCTTGCGGTCTTCATACTTGTCGATGTGCTGCATGGCGCCCTGATAGGCCTGGATGCCGGCAAAGCGGAGGCCTGGAGCCGCATCGATAGCGCGAGCAAGCGCGACAACGGCTGAACTCGTGGTGACCCCGCACCGACCGGCACCGCAGTCGATTTCAACGAAGCAATCCAGAGACGTGCCATGTTTCCGGGCTGCGGTGGACAGTTCAGCGACATTGTCCAGGTCGTCGACGCATACGATTATCCTGGCGCCCTGCTGGGGAAGTCGGGCAAGGCGATCGATCTTCAGCGGATCGCGCACCTGGTTGGAGACGAGGACGTCCCGGATCCCGCCTCTGACGAAGACCTCTGCTTCGGACACTTTTTGGCAGCACACGCCGATGGCTCCGCCCAATTGCTCTTGGAGGCGCATGACGTCCACGGACTTGTGCATCTTGCCATGGGCGCGGTGACGCATATTGTGCGCTTTGGCGTAGTCACCCATCTTCCGGATGTTTCGCTCCAGCGCGTCGAGATCGAGGATCAGGCACGGCGTCTGGATGTCCTCGACACTCATTCCCGGCAGAGCCGGTACATCATAGCCGACTTGAAGGCCGTCGAAGTTTGCTTGCATGTTCATTTACCTCTCCCTTATTGCCAGGGTAACGTGTCGAGATCGACATTGCCGCCGGTGACGATGACGCCGATGCGCTTGCCGGAAAACAGGTGTTTGTTCTTCAGAATGGCCGCCAGCGGAACGGCGCTCGACGGTTCCATGACGATTTTCATACGCTTCCAGATGAGCTTCATGGCATCGATGATGTCAGTCTCCGATGCAGTGAGGATGTCGCTGACATTGTTCTTTACGAAGTGCCAGGTCAGCTCTTTCAGCGGAACTTTCAAACCGTCCGCGACGGTGTTGGGCGCGTCGTCGGCGATGATGTGTCCGGCCTTGAAGCTACGATAGGCATCGTCGGCCTGTTCGGGTTCGGCGGCATAGATCTTCACCCTTGGCGCAAGATTTGTCAGCGTCAGGCAGGTGCCCGATACCATGCCGCCGCCGCCGATGGGTGCAATCACCGCGTCCAGGTCATCGACCTGCTCTATCAGTTCCTTCGAGCATGTCGCCTGGCCGGCGATGACGCGGGGGTCGTTATAGGGATGAACGAATTCGGCGCCCGTTTCGGCGACGACCTCGGCGAAAACCGCCTCGCGCGATGACGTCGATGGCTCGCATTCGACGACCTGGCCGCCGTAGCCCCGCACCGCGTCCTTTTTGGCTTGCGGTGCCGTCCGCGGCATGACGACGGTGCACGGAATTCCCCGGCGCCCGGCGGCATAGGATAGGCAGGTGCCATGGTTGCCGGACGAATGGGTGGCAACGCCCCTCGCCGCTTGCTCTTCGCTGAGGCCAAAGACCGCATTGGAGGCGCCACGGGCCTTGAAGGCACCGGCTTTCTGCAGGTTCTCGCATTTGAAAAACAGATTGGCACCGACAAGCGTGTCGATGAACGTCGAGGTAAGGACAGGCGTGCGATGGATGTGCGGTTTGATGCGCTGATGGGCTTCAAACATGTCGGATAGAGTGGGTATGTACATCTGGATCAGACCTCAGGCGACCATTTCGACAGCGGACGTTTGGCTATTGCGATAGATCGCCTGTGCCGCGGCAACGCCGGAGCCGAGTTTGATGTTGAGGCCCAGATCGACCATGACCATCTCGGCCGTGGCAATACCGGACAGCGCCATCACATCCGTCATGCTGCCGACGTGACCGATGCGGAACACCTTACCCGCGACGTCTCCGAGGCCGGCACCGAAGGCGACGTCGTATTTTGTCGCAGCGTGCGTGACAAACCGGGAGGCATCGAAACCGGCAGGCGTCTGAACCGCGGTGACCGTGTCGGAATAGAGCTCCTCGCGCGCGGCGTAGAGCTCAAGCCGCCAGGCCCCAACCGCGGCGCGAACACCGGAGGCGATGCGCCTGTGGCGCGCAAAAACGTTCTCCAGCCCCTCTTGAAGAAGAAGCTCCATCGATACTTTGAGACCGTTCAGGAGCCCGACCGACGGCGTATAGGGGTAGCCGTTGGTCGAATAGCCCTTGGCCATATCGCGCACGTCGAAGAAGGCCCGCGGAAGTTTCGCCGTTTCCAGTGCCGCCATGGCCTTGGGTGAAAAGGCGGTAATCGCCAGACCGACAGGCAGCATGAATCCCTTCTGCGACCCGGTCACGGCAACATCGACGCCCCATTCGTCCATTCGAAAGTCCATCGAAGCGATGGAGCTGACGCCGTCGACGAGTAGCAGAGCGGGATGATTGGCGGCATTCAGCAGCCTGCGCACCGCCGCAACGTCGGACTTGACGCCGGTCGCGGTTTCGTTGTGGGTAACGAGAACGGCCTTGATCTCGTGCGCCTTGTCGCCGTTGAGAAGTTCCTCGTATTGCGCCAGCGGGACGCCGTCGTGCCAGGAGGACTCGATAGCATCGACTTTCAGCTGGTAGCGCCGGCACATGTCGATCCACTTATGGCTGAACATGCCGTGTCGGCCAGCCAGGACGCGATCGCCCGGGCTCAACGTATTCGTGATCGCCGTCTCCCATCCCCCGCTGCCCGTGGCAGGAAAAATGAAAACGGAAGCAGTTTCGGTTTTGAGAACCTGTTTCACACCCGCCAGAGCGGGATGAAGGATTTCGCCGAACATCGATGAACGATGGTCCATGGTCGGCATGTCCGCCGCCTTGCGCAAGATTTCCGGCATGTTCGTGGGGCCTGGGATGAAAACCGGATTTTGTCCGTACATGGTATGCATCCTCCTGTGCTTTCAAACTAGATAACATGGGTTTGCGCGAAGATATATTTTTTTGAAAAATATTTTCAATCGTGTAATAATTTGGTATTTTATAATGAATTTCAATAGTTTGATATTTTTCATTGCGTGAATTCGTTTTTCAGTTAACGATAAAAGCCTGCAATTGCGAGGGTGATCGATGCAAAACTTAAACCGACGGCGAGGGCGCCCGAAATCCTTCAACGAACCCCAGTCCTCAAGCGTCATACAGTCGCTCGATCGCGCTCTGGATGTCTTGGAGGCGCTGGCGTCGCCGGAAGGAATGACGCTGTCTGAACTTTCTGCCCATCTCGATCAATCGCCCGCGACGATGCATCGCGTTCTTGCCACACTCGAACGCCGCGAGTTCGTCGAGATCAGCCCTGATCGGCAGGTCTGGTTCATCGGCCCGGAAGCCTACCGCACCGGAGCGGCATTTCTGCGCCGATCCAATGTCGTCGAACGAAGCCGCCCGATCATGCGCGAATTGATGCTGGAGACAGGAGAGACGTCGAACCTCGGCATAGAGAAGGACGGGAATATTCTCTTCATCAGCCAGGTCGAGACACATGAATCCATACGGGCCTTTTTTCCGCCCGGAACTCTTTCGCCTCTTCATGCATCCGGCATCGGGAAGGCGTTGCTGAGCACCTATGATGATGGTCGCCTTTCCGCCCTGTTCAAGACTTCCACTTTGAAGCGGTTTACCGAAAATACCGCGCGCTCGGTCGCTCAGTTGAAAGAGGAACTGATCGTCAGCCGGGAGCGGGGCTATGCGATTGACGATGAGGAGCGGACCAAAGGCATGCGCTGTGTCGCCGCGCCGATCTTGAATGTACACGGCGAAGCCGTGGCCGGTATATCCGTCTCCGGTCCTACGCATCGAATGCCTGACCGGCTCATCGGGCAAATCGGCGAGCGCGTCGCCGGAGCTGCGAAAACCGTTTCTCGCAGATTGGGGGGCGGATAGCCTCACGATCTCAACCGCCGCGCCGCGCCGGTCGCCCAGATCGAAGCTTGGAAAGACCTCTCGGTTTTGGCCCGCCGGTTGCCCAATCCAGCAGTTCAACGGTGTGGACGATCGGAAGCTCGGTACCCGAACCGATCTGCATCATGCAGCCGATATTGCCGGTGCTGATCAGCTGCGGGCGAACGGCCTCGATGGTTGCGACTTTGTGCGATTGCAGTTGCTGCGATATTGCCGGCTGCAGCAGATTGTAGGTGCCTGCCGAACCGCAGCAGATGTGGGAATCGCGCGGCTCGACCACATCGAAGCCCGCCGATTTCAGGAGATCCTTCGGCTGGGCGCGAATTTGCTGGCCATGCTGCAGGGAGCAGGCGCCGTGATAGGCGACGCGAAGCGGATCGGCGTGCCCAGCGTCCTCAAGCCCGATATCCGCCATGACTTCGGTGACATCCCTGGCAATAGCCGAAACGCGCTCGGCGTCGGCCGCTATCGGGCCGTTTCGGAACATATGTCCGTAGTCTTTGACGGTGGTCCCGCATCCGGACGTGTTGATAACGATGGAATCCAGCCCTCCCCCGTCAAGCTCCCGAACCAAGGCGCGAATGTTGGCGCTGGCCATGGCGTGACTTTCCTCGGCCTTTCCCATGTGATGCGTGAGCGCTCCGCAGCAGCCGATGCCTTTCGGAACGACCACCTCGCAGCCGTGGCGGGTCAGAAGCCTGATCGTTGCGTCGTTGATATCCGTGTTCAGCGCACGCTGGGCGCAGCCGATCAGGAGAGCCACGCGTTTGCGCCGCTCGCCTTTTGGAGGAAATACTTGTGGCCTGTCGTTGTTGCTGACCTTAGGGATGCTCTCCGGCACCATCTCCAGCATTGCCCGCAACCGGGCATCGGGAACAAGGCGCCGCAGGGGGCGGGCCAATTTGGCTGCGGTCAAAGCCCAGCGGAACCGCTGAGGATACGGCACTATCCGGGCCAGCAGCCATCGCAACGCCCGATCGTCCCAGCGGCGGGTATAATTCTTCTCGATATAATCGCGCGCGTGATCGATCAGGTGCATATAGTTCACGCCGGAAGGGCATGTCGTCATGCAGCTGAGACAACTAAGGCAACGGTCGATGTGCTTTACGGTTGCGTCGTCGGGAACCCTGTCGTTTTCCAGCATATCCTTGATCAGGTAGATCCGGCCGCGCGGACTGTCGAGTTCATCGCCCAGCACACGATATGTCGGGCAGGTTGCCGTGCAGAAGCCGCAATGGACGCAGGACCGCAGAATCTCGTTTGATGTGCGTGTAGCCGGGTCTGAAAGCTGGGTCTGATTGAAATTCGTCTGCATCTAGCTGTCCATCAAACCGCGGTTCAGGATTGCGGCGGGATCGAACTGGTTGCGCAATGCCTTCGAGAGGCGAGCAACAGCTTCGCCTTCAGGCGCGAACCTCGGGCCGCAAAATGGGCTTTCATTGCGCATCAACAGGGCCTGTCCGGTGCCGCAGGCCCTGCGAACCTCAAGCGGCTCCGCCTGCCCCGCAAACCAGATCAACCCGCCTCCCCAATCGAGCGATACGGTTCCTCCAAGGTTCTCGAGTGCGGATGCGACGATCGGCGCATCCGTCGGCTTGACCAGGATTCGCCACAGCGGCAACTGCGGGTCGTCAAAGTGGTGCAGGTCTCGCAGCCGGCTCCACAGGTCCTTGCTCACAACATCGTAGAGAAAGTCGATATTATAGTGAGGTAGCAGGTCGAATATCTTTTCGCGCCTGTATTTAACCTGCTTGGAGCGCCCCTCGATCCTCAGCCAGGCGGTCCCGGATCTAAAGGCGGCGCCGGAGATTTCCATGGGGCTGGCAAGCGCGGTTTGAAAAATCCGGCTCGCTTCCGACACCGACACATTGTTGAAGCCGACCGACAGCTCGCTTTCGGGCGCTGGCAGCGTCTTTATGGCCACTTCCGTCAGGACGCCCAGTGTGCCGAAGGAACCACAGAGAAGTTTGCCAAGATCGAGACCCGTGACGTTCTTCATCACCCGGCCGCCGTTCTTGATGATCCGGCCCCGGCCATCGGCAAAGCGAACCCCAAGCAGATGGTCCCTGCAGGCGCCGATCTGGACGCGCCGCGGCCCTGAAGCATTGGTCGCAACCACGCCGCCGATGGTTGGAACACCGCCCGTGCTAAGAACGGTTCGATGATCCATGGGCTCGAAAGCCAGTGCCTGGCCTTCTATGGCAAGCGTCGCCTCGATTTCCTCAACGGGCGTCCCCGCTCGGGCGATCAGCGTCATGGCACCAGGTTCGTAGGTCACGATGCCGCTGAGGCGCCGGGTCGTCAGCGTGGTGGTTTCGAATGGAAAACTCGGCTTCAGGCGAGTGCCGCCGCCCATGATTTGGAGCGCTTTTACCGTCTTGCAGGCCTCATCCAGGAAGGCGGAAAGTTCAAGTTCGTCCGCGGGGGCGAAGAAGGTCTCTACGGATGCAGGCATGTTGCCTTCTGTCATCGTGATCGAGCTCTCTCGCGGTAGGGCTTACTCACCTCAAGGGGAAAGACTTTGGCAGCGTTCAACAGCCAGGCCGGATCGAAGACGTCCTTGATCGCCATCTGGATGTCCATGTCCGTCATGTTGAATTGTGCAGCCATGAGATCGCGCTTTTCGATGCCGACCCCATGCTCGCCGGTCAGGCAGCCGCCAACGTCAACACAAAGACGAAGAATGTCGGCGCCGAAAGCTTCGGCGCGCTCCAACTCGCCCGGCGCGTTGGCGTTGAACAAGATGAGCGGATGCATGTTTCCGTCACCGGCATGAAAGACGTTGGCGACTTCCAGGCCGTATTGCGTTGAGAGCTCGCCGATGCGCTTCAGCGTATAGGGGAGTTTCGAAACCGGCACCGTTCCGTCGAGGCACAGGTAGTCGCCGAGACGACCCATCGCGCCAAACGCCGACTTGCGGCCTTTCCAGATCGCGAGCGATTCATCGGCGTTTCGGCTGCTGCGAAACTCTACCGCTCCCAGCGCCTCAGCGATGGCGCGAATGCGCTGGGTTTGTTCGTCGATCTCCTCTTCGGATCCCTCGACCTCGACGATCAGAACGGCGGCGCAGGCGGGATATCCGGCTTTGGCAAATGCTTCGACCGCGCGCAGGCACACGTCGTCCATATATTCGATCGCCACCGGCAGCAGACCGGAGCGGATGATGCGACCGACGCATTCACCGGCAATCTCGGCGCTTTCGAAACCGATCAACATCGGCCGGGCGCCTTCGGCCTTGGGCATTATCTTCAAGGTCGCCTCGGTGATGATCGCCAGCTGGCCTTCGGAACCACACAAGAGTCCGAGAATATCAAGACCGGTCGTCCCCAAAAACGGCCCACCGAGCTCGACGACTTCGCCGCTCGGCAGCACCATGCGAAGGCCCATCAGATTGTTCGTGGTGACGCCGTATTTGAGGCAGTGTGCGCCCCCTGAGTTCATCGCGATATTGCCGGCAATCGTACAGGCAAGCTGCGACGATGGGTCGGGCGCGTAGAAAAATCCATCCGCGTCCAGTTCGGCGCTCACGGCAAGATTGGTGACACCGGTCTGGACCCGGATAAATCGGTTTGCCGTGTCGACTTCGAGGATCTCGCGCAGCCGGATCGTGCTGATAACGACGCTATCTGCGGTGGGCAAGGCGCCGCCGGCGAGCGAGGTCCCTGCCCCGCGAGGCACGACGGGGACGCGGCGCTCATAACAGACACGCATCGCTGTCGCGACCTCCTCGGTACTGCGCGGCAAGACGACCGCAAGCGGCGGACAGCGATAGGCTGTCAGTGCGTCACATTCATAGGCCCGGGTCTCCTGCGGATCCGAAATCACGGTGCCTTTGGGCAAGGCCGCTTCCAATTCGGCGATGATCTGAGGCAATCGCGCCAGAATGTCAGCACGCGGCTCCGGCATGGCTATCGTTGACATGATCTTTCCCTTGCGTGCTTCGTGCGTCCGACGGTCAAATCACACCCATTTCGCAATCGAGGGTCCTCCCGTTCCCGGGCACCGGATCTCTCTGCGGTCGCGGGGCTTTTTCGCGCGCCGCCCTCAGCCGCGCGAAGTCGTCGCCGGCATGGTGGGAGGAGCGGGTCAGCGGGCTTGAGGCGACCATCAGGAAACCCTTGCTGTAGGCGACCGTCTCGTAGGACTTGAACTCGTCGGGGGTGACG
>NZ_NWTA01000025.1:0-90935 GCF_002531955.1 Rhizobium sp. M10
CCACGCCCATATCCACCACCGCACCTTCATCAACGGCAACCGCACCGTCGTCTTCCCGGCAAGCCCCGGAAGCTACGCCTCCGAACGCATGGGCTGAGTCGCCGAGAGGTTAACGCGGCGGCAAGAATCTCGATCATGCCGTCGATGAGATCGTCGGCAACAGATCTTCATTCCGGTCATATGTGAGGATTATTCATCCTTTGCATAAATGTGAATTTATTCAATTATTTAGATAAATTCATCAACTGAATGTGGCCGTGTCACGTTAGGGAATATCGAGGCCGCGTTAACTTTTTGTTAACCATGTCAGCGGTAGACATGGTCAACGATTTCTTCACACAGATGACCAAAGTGCTAACAGACGCTCGCTCTATCCGCATCAAGGGCCGCTCCTTCCTGGCCGTCATGTTGTCTCCGGACCTTCCTTTCGATGATTGGCTGGCGAGGCTCGACGATCTGGCCGCGCGTTCGGCCGGGTTCTTCCTGGGACGCCCTGTCGTGCTCGATCTGACGGACCTGCAAATCGACAAGCCGCAGCTGAAGGAGCTCATTGCCGAGCTTGCCAAGCGCAACGTCAGCATCATGGGCATCGAAGGCGCTCGGCCGTCCCTTCTCGGCTCCGGCATGCCGCCGGCGCTCAAAGGCGGCCGCTCGGCTTCCGACATCGAGGTTCAGACGAGTGAGCCTGTCGATTCGTCGAGCAAGCCGGTGGCTCCCGAGATCCGCCCGGCAGCGACGCAATCCATCGTCATTCGCGAGCCGGTGCGCTCCGGGCAATCGGTGATCTTTCCGGAAGGCGACGTCACCATCGTCGGGTCGGTCGCCTCAGGCGCCGAGGTCATCGCCGGCGGCTCGGTGCATATCTACGGGGCGCTGCGCGGCCGCGCCATGGCGGGCTCGATCGGCAACGCCTCGGCACGGATCTTCTGCCGCAAGCTCGAGGCCGAGCTGGTGGCAATCGACGGCATCTACAAAATGGCGGAAGACATGGCGCCCAATCTTCGCGGACAGGCTGTTCAGCTCTGGCTCGAAGACGATGCGATCATGGCGGAAAAACTGATCTGACTACGGTCCGCGCGTCTTCAAAAGACGCGCAAAGGACGCGGCGCAACACTTTGAATTACTGCGGCACGGCAAAGGAGAGAGAAATGGGGAAAGTGATCGTCGTCACGTCAGGCAAGGGCGGGGTCGGAAAGACAACCTCGACGGCCGCATTGGGAGCGGCGCTGGCGCAACGCAATGAAAAGGTCGTCGTCGTCGACTTCGACGTCGGCCTGCGCAATCTCGACCTGGTGATGGGGGCCGAACGCCGGGTCGTCTACGACCTCATCAACGTCATCCAGGGAGACGCCAAGCTCACCCAGGCGCTAATCCGCGACAAGCGACTGGAGACGCTGTTCCTGCTGCCGGCGTCGCAGACGCGCGACAAGGACAATCTGACGGCCGAGGGCGTCGAGCGCGTCATCAACGATCTGAAGCGCTATTTCGACTGGATCATCTGCGACAGCCCGGCCGGCATCGAACGCGGCGCGACACTTGCCATGCGCCATGCCGATGTCGCCGTCGTCGTCACCAACCCGGAAGTGTCGTCGGTGCGCGATTCCGACCGCATCATCGGCTTGCTCGATGCCAAGACCGCCAAGGCCGAACGCGGCGAGCGGATGGAAAAGCACCTGCTGCTGACCCGTTACGACGCCAACCGCGCCGAACGCGGCGACATGCTGAAGGTCGACGACGTGCTGGAAATCCTCTCCATCCCGCTGCTCGGCATCGTGCCGGAAAGCATGGATGTGCTGCGCGCCTCCAACGTCGGTGCGCCGGTCACGCTGGCCGAAAGCCGCAGCCCGGCCGCCATGGCCTATTTCGATGCCGCCCGCCGGCTCGCCGGCGAGACCCTGCCGATGGCCATCCCCGAGGAAAAGCGCAATATTTTCGGCAAACTTTTCGGACGGAGGGCGGCATGAATATTTTCCGTCTCTTCAACAAGCAAAGAACCGCGCCCGCCGCCCGTGAACGCCTGCAGGTGCTTCTCGCCCACGAGCGCGCCTCGGCAGGATCGGACCTGGTCACCCTGCTGCGCGAGGAAATCCTTGCGGTGATCGCCAAGCACGTCGAACTCGACCACGACAAGGTGCAGGTGACGATCGACCGCAACGAATTTGTCTCGACGCTCGAGATCGACGTCGAAATCCCGCTGAACGCGGCCGTACAGGCCGCTTGAGGGTAAAGACACGCTTGTCTCGTTGCCCTGAAGATACGAAAGCCGCCATGGAACATGGCAGCTCAGTTTGATGGCAACCTTGCTCTCCTCGACGTCATCCTCGGCCTTGTGCCGAGGATCTGCTGCCCTATCGACCGGGGCCAGATGCTCGGGACAAGCCCGAGCACGACGAAATGAGGGCTTGGCCGACCTTGTCAGCAGTCTGAGCCGCCATGGAAAACATGGCGGCTTTTTGCGTCGATCTTTCCGGCCGAAAGGCTCAGCGGCCGCCCTCGATCTTGCGGTGGCGCTGGGCGATGCCGCCCTTGCCATAGGGATAATCGAGAGGCTGCGGCGCACTGACCTCGTTCAGCCTGGCCATTTCCTCCCCGGAAAGCTCGAGCTTCATGGCGCCGAGATTGTCGGCGAGCTGCTCGGGCGTGCGGGCGCCGAGAATGACCGAGGTGACAGCCGGCTGCGCCGCCGTCCAGGCGAGCGCCACCTGCGCCATGCTGACGCCGCAGGCCTTGGCGATGTCCTCGACAGCGCCGATGATCGCCCAGGTGCGTTCCTGGGCATTGCGCGGCGCATAGGACTCGCTGCCGCGATTGGGGTTCTCGCCGAGGCGGGTGGCGCCGGTTGGCATCTCGTCGCGCTTGTACTTGCCGGTCAGCCAGCCGCCGCCGAGCGGCGACCATGGCAACAGGCCCATGCCGGCATCCTGGCAGGCGGCGACGATTTCGAGCTCGATGTCGCGGGCGAGCAGGCTGTATTGCGGCTGCAGCGTCACCGGCCGCGTATAACCGCGCGCCTTGGCGATCTCCGACGCCTTGGCGATGTGCCAGCCGACATAGTTGGAGAAGCCGTAATAGCCGATCTTGCCTGATGAAACCGCATCGTCGAGGAAGCGCAGCGTCTCTTCGATCGGCGTCAGCGCGTCCCAGGCATGCATCTGGTAGAGATCGATCTGTTCGAGGCCGAGGCGGCGCAGCGAATCGTCGAGCGCCTGGCCGAGATGCCGGCGCGACAGGCCGATATCGTTGGGTCCGTTGCCCATCGGAAACCGGCCCTTGGTGGCGACGATCGCCTGGCGGGCCTCGGTCGGGCGCGCCTTCAGCCAGCGGCCGATGATCTCTTCCGACTTGCCGGCGCTGTAGACATCGGCGGTATCGATGAAATTGCCGCCCCAGGCGAAATAATCGTCGAGCAGCTTGTGCGAGGCCGTCTCGTCGGCCTCCGCGCCGAAGGTCATGGTGCCCAGGCAATAGGCGGTAACGACGGCCCCGCTGGGACCGAGCTTGCGATAATCCATATCTTCCTCCTCATGCGGAGGCCCGCAGCCGACGCGCAAAATCGCCGGGGTAGAAGCCGGGGCTTCCGCAATCCAATGACAATATCGAGCTTGAGGCGGCCGCTGCCGCCGGATGACGTATGGCGCCCTGGGCTCATCCAGCGCAGGGGCGAGGGCAGCATAACCAATCCCGCCCGTGCCACAAGTGGGAAAACATATTCCCGCGGGCGGGCGACAGTTACGGATTTTTCGATAACGAGGCGGCGATCCGATCGGCTGCGGCGATACCGGTGTCGTAGGCGCCGTGCGCCGTCGAATAACGCGAATACGAACAGGCTTCGCCGGCAAAGAAAATCCGCCCATCATGTGGTGCTGCGAGCACGCCGCGCAGATCCGAGGCGCCGGGTTCGGCATAGGAATAGGAGCCGCCGATATGGGGTTCCGCGGCCCAGGCCGAGATCGCCGCCACCGACAATTCCCGGCGGATATCCGCGCCGAATTCCGCCGCCAGCTCATCGGCGGCGAAGGAGAAGGCGGCGTCTCTGCCCTCCCGCTCCAGGTCATGGGCGAGGTCGCCGGCAAAATAGGCTTCAACGACGCCAGCCCCCAACGGCCGGAGCTGATAGGTGCCGGTGGCGCCGCGGCTGATGGAGCCGAGCATATGCGTATCGGCCGGCAGCGCCTGCGGATGCGCGAGCCCGAGGAAGAGTTTGTCGGCGAGCCCGAGCGGCAAACGGGCGGCCGCCTCGGTTTTGTCGGGCAAAGGCGGATCGAAGGCGATCTTTTCAGCGGCAAGCATATTCGTCGAAACGGTCACGAGCACGGCGCGGGCGCTCAGCACGCCTTGGTTCGTCTCGATGCCGATCCGGCCGGCATGTCGATGATCGATACGCCTGACCTCGACGCCGAGCCTTGCCGGAACCGGCCTGCCATAGAGCGAGATCAAGGTTCCGTAGCCCTGGCGCACCCGCCAGTCGGGACCAGGGCCTGGGTCATATCTGTTGTAGTCGACGACCGAAGACCGTTCCAGTTCGGCGCCGGTGATGTAGGTGCCGATTGCCCGGATCTGGCCGTTCCAGGGATTGCCGGGTTCGAGCATCGCGGCCAGATCGGTATCATCGCCTTCATGGCTGTCGAGGCGCTCGAAATAGCCGCCGATCGCCTCCTGCGCGGCATGGATGTCGACGCCATCCCGCTGAAGCCGCCGCCCGCCGTTCCAGGGCGCAGGCGTGCGGTCGACCGTCAGTCCCACCTTCTCGGCAATCGCCGTCCAGGCATTGGTCCGCGCCCCGTGCAGCCAGCCGCAGCCGAGATCGAGCGCGATGTCGGATGCTCCCGGCAGCCCGACCGTCCAGGCCCGGCCGCCAAGACGATCACCGGCTTCCAAGAGAAGGATCGAAAGATCCGGACGGATTGCCTGCAGGCGGCGGGCAGCAGCAGTGCCGGCAGCACCGGCGCCGATGATGACGACGTCCTCGTCGGCCCCCTTGCCGTTGTCACCAGACATGTCTTCTCCTTTGGCTGCGCATGCCCAGCTAAACTTTGATGTCCACAAAAGGCAAGGGCTGGGGATAGCGCCTCGCGCGGTGGATTAAACGGCGTTTGCGTGACATACAGGTCCGATGAGCGTGCAGAGAGATTCGCAACTCGACATGTTTGCCAAGCCATCGCCGCAGGTGACGAAGGCGTCACCCGTGGTCGCCAAGGCGCGCGCTCCATCGCGCCGGCCGCCGTTGGAGCCGGCCGCCCGGTCCGATGAAGATATGGCGCGCACGCTCGAGGAGAGCGGCAACTATCGCATCCTGAGGAAATTGACCGCCCGGCCGATTGCCTCGGTCAGGCGGCCGGAATTTTCGCGGCTCGGCGTCATTCTCGATACGGAGACGACCGGTCTCAATCACCGCAACGACGAGATCATCGAAATCGGCGCCGTTGCCTTCACGTTCGACGACGACGGCGCGATTGGCGATATCGTCGGCATCTATGGCGGCCTGCAACAGCCGTCGCGGCCGATACCGCCGGAGATTACCCGGCTGACGGGGATCACCGATGCGATGGTCGAAGGCCAGGTCATCGATATGAGGTCGTTGAGCGCCCTGATCGAGCCGGCCGATCTGATCATCGCCCACAATGCCGGTTTCGACCGGCCGTTCTGCGAGGCCTTCTCCAGGATTTTCGCCGGCAAGGCCTGGGCATGCTCGGTGTCGGAAATCGACTGGAGCGCGCGCGGCTTCGAGGGCACCAAGCTCGGTTACCTCGTCGGCCAGGCCGGCTATTTCCATGAGGGCCATCGCGCGGTGGACGACTGCCACGCGCTCCTGGAAATCCTCGACCGGCAGCAAGGTGAGGGTGAAAGCCCGTTTGCCGAGCTCTACCGGGCCAGCCAGCGCTCGCGCATCCGCATCTTCGCCGAACACAGCCCGTTCGAAATGAAGGACCACCTGAAGGCGAGGGGCTATCGCTGGTCTGACGGAAGCGACGGCCGCCTGAAGTCCTGGTGGATCGAAGTCGGTGAAGATGATCTCGGTGACGAACTCTCCTATCTGCGCTCGGAAATCTACCGATGGAGAGAGGCGGATCCGCCGACCGTGCGGCTGACGGCCTTCGATCGTTTCAAACTCTGACCGCGAAGCGGTTCGGATCCTGAACTAACCCCTCCCGACACGACCCATGCAAAGACCGCATAGGTGCAGTGATGCATTGGCGCTGCAACAATCGCGGGTCTCATATTATATACGGGTCATCGAAGCGAACGAAGCGCCAAGGACTGGCAGCTAGGCTTCGAAAGCCCACGGAAAGGGGATCATCATGAACGTAGCACGCTCTTTCAACAATTGGCGCAAGTACCGTCAGACGGTCGCTGAACTGGGCCGTATGACCACGCGCGAACTGGACGACCTCGGCATCGGCCGCGGCGAAATCCGCAACATCGCCCGTGCAGCCATCGGCCGCTAACGGCCTGACAGACGACCATCTTCGAGCCTGCCCAGCGCCTGCTTCTCCCGAGCGGGCGCTTTGCTTTTGCGGTGCCTGCCAGCCATGAGCATTTCGCATAATGCATGGCTGCCTTGCAAAGAAATGCCTATCAACTGGGCATAAAATAAGTATGATTATTTCCATCGAAGCGATGCATCTCCTCCCGCATCCCTTCGATATGCAGGCGCCCATCCTCCTCCCAAGGTCGCCTGCGGGAACGACAGCACTCCTCCTCCCAGCTGTCGTTCGGTTCTTTTCGAAAAGCCTGCCGCACCTCCTCCCGCGGCAGGCTTTTTCGTTTTGGCCACCGGACCACGCCGAGGGCGGCCGCTTGCGATGGGGATGTCGTCATCAAACCCCGAGCAAATTCTCCTGTCTGTTCTCAGCTCTGCTTGAATGCTCCCACCGCCTCGCTTGTCTTTAAGGCAAGCGCGGACAAAGCTGTTGACACCGAACTTGTCGTACAACTATGTAACCAGACGGATACCACCGCAGCGGAAAACCGTCAGATATGACCAGCTTTCCGCAATAGCGGCACCGCCTGACGACAATGAAGCTGAAGGAAAATTGACATGCAGATCGACGTGAGACACGCCTCCCACCCCGAGGCCGTGCGCGGTTACGACACCGAAACGCTGCGGCGTCACTTTCTGGTGGAAACCATCTTCGAAGGCGGCGAGATCCGGCTGACCTATTCCCATTACGACCGCATGGTCATCGGCGGCGCCACGCCGCTCGGCAGCGGGCTGACGCTGACGGCGCCGACGGCGATCGGACAGGAAACCTTCCTTGCCGAGCGTGAACTCGGCGCGCTGAACATCGGCGGCGCCGGCCGCATCATCGTCGACGGCACCAGCTACGATCTTGCCAAATATGATTGCCTCTACGCCGGCAAGGGCGCAAAGGACGTCAGGTTCGAAAGCGCGGATGCCGCCAATCCGGCCAAGTTCTATCTGGTCTCGACGCCGGCCCATCAGACGCATCCGACCGTGCTGCTCACCCGCGAAAAGGCCCGCCACCTGACGCCGGGCGAAGCCGCGACGGCCAACAAGCGGTCGATCTACCAGTTCATCCACCCGGAGGTCTGCCAGTCCTGCCAGCTTACTTTGGGCTTCACCATGATCGAGCCGGGCAGCGTCTGGAACACCATGCCGGCCCACACGCATGACCGGCGCATGGAAGCCTATCTCTATTTCGATCTCGAAGCCGAGCAGCGCGTCTTCCACTTCATGGGCGAGCCGCAGCAGACCCGGCATATGCTGGTCGCCAACGAGCAGGCGGTCATCTCGCCGCCCTGGTCGATCCATTCCGGCGCCGGCACCAAGAATTACAGCTTCATCTGGGCGATGGCCGGCGACAACAAGAGCTTCACCGACATGGACCATATCGTCATTGCGGATCTGAGGTGAGCGCCGTGGCCAATCCCTTCGATCTTTCCGGCAAGACGGCCGTCGTCACCGGCGCCAATACCGGTATCGGCCAGGCCATCGCGGCCGCGCTCGCCGCGGCCGGCGCCTCGATCGTCGCCGTCGGGCGCTCCTCGATGGACGAAACCGAAGCATTGGTGAAGGAAGCGGGCAGCCGTTTCCACGTCATCAAGGCCGATCTCGCCACCATCGAACCGGTCAAGGGGATCGTCGCCGAGGCCATCCAGACCTTCGGCGGCCTCGACATCCTCGTCAATAATGCCGGCATCATCCGCCGTGCCGATGCGCTCGACTTCACCGAAGAAGACTGGGACGCGGTGATCGACGTCAACCTGAAGACGGCCTTCTTCCTGTCGCAGGCGGCCGGCCGCCATATGGTCGACAAGGGCAGGGGCAAGATCATCAACATCGCTTCGCTGCTGTCCTTCCAGGGCGGCATCCGCATCCCCTCCTATACCGCCTCGAAAAGCGGGCTTGCCGGCCTGACCAAGCTGCTTGCCTGCGAATGGGCCGGCAAGGGCCTCAACGTCAACGCCATCGCGCCGGGTTACTTCGTCACCAACAATACGACGGCGCTGCGCGAGGATCCGGATCGCAATGCCGCCATCCTCGCACGCATTCCGGCCGGGCGTTGGGGGAAGCCCGATGAACTCGGCGGTGCGGCCGTATTCCTGGCATCGTCGGCATCCGACTATGTGCATGGCACGGTCCTGCCGGTTGACGGGGGCTGGCTGGCGCGGTGATCCGGCCTGCCGCTCCCGAGTTTCACAGCCGCCAAGCCGCACGTCGTTTTTGCCTTTCCGGCCGGCATGGGTTAGCAAAGGCATAGCGGCGGGCGCCGGCGCCTCGACAGGCAGGATTTCGATCGGGATGACGGACAAGGACAACGCGCTCTTCACGACCATTCGCCAGCCGCCGAACCTGCGCAGCGGCCTTGCCGATACGCTGATGGCACAGATCGAATCCGGCGACCTGAAACCCGGCCAGCGCCTGCCGACCGAACAGGCGATCATGGCGGCAACCGGCGTCAGCCGGACGATCGTGCGCGAGGCGCTCGCCACGCTGCGCGCCAAGGGCCTGATCACCACGCACCAGGGCCTCGGCGCTTTCGTTTCAAACGATCCCAACCCGCGCTCCTTCTCCATCATTCCCAACGACCTGCAGTCGATCGATGAGGTGCTGCGTGTGCTGGAGCTGCGCATCGGGGTCGAATATGAAGCCGCCGGTCTTGCCGCGCTGCGGCGCACGCCGGAAGACATCGATCGTATGCAGGATCGTCTAGACGCCCTCGACAAAGCACTGGAAAAGGGCGGATACGGCGCACAGGAAGATTACGCCTTCCACCGGTCGATCCTGGTCGCGACGCAAAATTCCTATTACAGCCGCCTCTTCGACACGTTCGGCGATATTATGGTGCCGCGCCAATGGGCGCGCCTCGACAAGATGACGGCTTTCGAGCGCAAGCGCCATGCCGCCCGCATGCGCCGGGAACACCACGCCATCTTCGCGGCGATCCGCGACGGCAACGAGGCGGCCGCGCGCCGCGCCATCCGCAGCCACCTGTCGAAGAGCGCCGCGCGCTTCGAAGAGCTGCGCGACGCGACCAGCCCGTCGTGACCGTCTTCGTTACATCTGCGGCTTCGGCTTCATCAACCGCCGCCAGGCGGCATGATCGGTCCGCAGATCGACGGCGGCGTGCGCCGCCGGCAGCAGCGGTTTGCGGCTGCGCCGGCCGAAGCGTCGTTTGAAGCCCAGGATGTTTTCCACGAAACTCCTGGTGTAGAGGCCCGGCCCGCTCGAATAGATGCGCCATCCGCCGTCGACGGCGACCTTTCCGGCCTTGACGCGCGCCCAATCATCCGCCGCCTGATAGCGATCAGGGAAGGCCGCGTCGCTGCTGCTGAAATAGGTATTGCGCTGGCGCAGCGACGCCTGCGGCAAGGCCGCGGTGACGGCGATCGGATTGACGACGGCGATCGCCTCCCAGAGCGCGTCCGCCGCTCCGTCCAGGGCAAGCGTTTCGCAATAACGCAGATGCGCATGCACATACATCAGCCCGATCTCGCGGCCGAAGAAGGAGGAGGATTCGGCCCGGCGGAACAGCGTTTCAGGCCCGCCGGCGTAGGTCGCGGGCTTTTCCATCAGCCGCACGCCGTCGGGGAAAAGCAGATGCTCCTCGATCAGCCGCATATGATCGCGCCGCTGCGCCGGCGTGAACAGCTTGCCGAGCATCGCCTGCGTCATCGCGATCAGCGAGAAGGAGAGGCCGGTGCGCGTGTCGCTCGGATGCAGCAGCAATTCGACGCCGTTATGGGCCGGGTCGAAAATGCCATAGCCGGCGACGACGCCGTCCCGCACGAGATGGCGGTTGAAATCCCGGCGCATCGCCATGGCGATCTTCCTCAGGGCCTTGGCTCTCTCGCCAAGGCCGAGACGGCGCAGGATGGCGGAATAACGGACGATCTGCTCGTAGAGCAGGGCGACTGTCCAGCTGCTGACCATCCAGTCGCGCAGATGCGGATCGGCCGGCTGCAGGGAATCGTTCCAGTCGCCTTCGCCATAACGGATCAGATGGGTTCCCGGGATGAAACGCTCGCGGACGGTATCGAGCAGCTTCTCGACATGGATGGCAATGGTGTCGGCCTCCGGCGCCTTCTGCATGGTCTTTTCATCGCGCCAGGACACCTTCTCGTCGAGAATGGCGAGATCGCCGGTCGCTTCGATATAGTCGCACAGCGCCTTCAACGGCCAGACGACGATATCGCCGTGGCAGTCGCCCGCCCGGATGTTGGCATAGGGCTCCAGCATGAACCATTGCGGCCAGTCGCCTTTTTCCAGGTACTGTTCGCTGAAGACGGTTTTCAGGACTTGCTTGGCCTCGCGGTCATGCTCATAGGCGAGCAGGAATTCGATCGGCCCCTGGCAGGCGTCGCGCGTGCCCCAGGCCGCCCCCGTATATTGTTCAAGTCCATGCGGCACGCTCAGATGCACGATGGCGTCATGGGCAAGCCAGGGCAGGAGGGTCGCCTGGGCGGCAAGATCGGGCGAAGCGCTGTCGATCCGCATGCCGCGCACGGCGTTGCGCCAGAATGTCGATGCCGGCGCGAGCATGGCCTCATCGCTGACGCCTGCCTCATACCGTTGCGCCAGCCGCTCGGCGTCTTCGGCATCGGTCATCGAGCCGACGACGGCGAAGGAGAGCGCCTGCGTCGGCCGGGAGCGCAGCGCCACGAAAGCGCCGTCGCGCGCGAGGCCATCGCTATAGAGCAGCTCGTCGCCGCCGATCTCGTCGATGGCATCGGGCGTCGAACTGACCAGCCAATAGACGGCATCGGGGTAACGCCCGCCCCAGAGCCAGGCGGGGTCGGGCCGGAAGGCGACGCGTTTGCGCGAGGGGTCGAAGTCGATCTGCCCGCCCGCGTCATATTCGCGCTCGCCGAGCACGACATGACCGAAGACCAGGAAGCGGCACGGCTTGCCCTCGACGGAGAGGCTCCATTGCATCGCCGCATCCTCGCCGGAGGCGACGGCCGTCACGATGATCGTCTGCTCCGGGCATTGATAGATCCAGCGGCAGTCGCTCAAACCCATCTCGAAAGCCGACGGCACCGCCAGAAGCTGCCAGCCGGCGCCGACATCCGCCATGATGCGCAGTCCGCTGGCCCGCGTCAGATTGTAGGGATCGCGCGAGACGGAAAAGAGCTTGTGGAAGGACGTGTTGCCGATCGTCAGCTGCGCGGCAAAAATGCCCTGCATCCAGCAGGTGGCGGCGAGTGTGGCGTCATCCAGCAGCATGTTCTGGCCGCTTCGGACGATCGCGCCGTGACGGCGCGCGACGGCGAGTTCCTTGTCGCGCAGCACGACATGGCGGTTGAGCGCACCGTCCGGCACGAAAAACGATAGCAGTTTTCCGTGGCCGCGCTCTTCCAGGCTCCGCTCGGGATAGAGCCGGGCGATCGCCTTTTTATCCAGCGTCTCAACCTCCAACAGAGGCGCGTCCTGGAGCAGGCTGCGAACCGGTGCTGCCGCCTCTCGCTCGACGGCCGCATCGTCCGGCAGCGCGATGCCGTCGAGCCGCGAAAGATCGGCATCGCTCGACGCCTCGGGATGATCGGCGGCGAACAGGGCAAAGAAAGTCGCCGTCGCGCCTTCTGGTGCGACCGACAGCGATCGCGATTGAACGGCAGGGCAGGCGGTCTCCTGCTGCCGCCGTTCGCTCGGCAGCGGCGTGCCGAAAGCGCCGACCAGCAGGTCGTCGAGCCGGCCCTTTGCCTGCACCAGCTGGATCGCATCGGTGGCATAGGCGACAGCCCCGTCGAGGCAGCCTTGCGCCAGCCAGGGGTTGCGGCCGCCCGACTGTTTGAGATTTTGCCGGTTTATCACGACGCAGCCATAGGCCTCGTGCTCGGAAATGTGGTGATCGACATATTGCGAGGCATAGGCCTCGCTGTTCATCAGAAAGCCGCGGTCGCCGAGGCCGACATCCTGGATCAGCACCAGATCCGCCGGCAGCGTTCCCTCTTGCAGATGTCGGATCGAGGCACGCCAGAACCATGCCGTTTCGGAGGGATGAAGCGCGAGGCGGACGTCATAGGCGATATCGCCTGTCTTGCCGCTCCAGGAGAAGCTCGTCGCATCATAGGCGAAACTGCCTTTGGCACGGGGGCCGACGATCTCGACGACATCGGGGCGGGCGCCGCCGACGCGCAGATAAAGGCGGCCAATGCCGCCGATGAGCGGCGAGCCCTGGATCTGGTTGATCTGCACCGATCCCTTGTCGTCGGCATAGTCGATGGCAAACAGCGTCCCGTTCGGCAGCGCCGATATCGACAGGCCGAAACCGTTGCTGATCGTAAAGAGGCCAAGCTCTTCGCGTCGTGGCATTTGCAAGCTGCGCGTCCGGTTGGGGGCCATGGAGATCTCGTCGATGAGTGCCAGAGGGGAATCAGAGGATGGCGCAAAAAGAGTGAGAGAAATCTTACCGGTGATCGGCAGATCGACAAGGTCTCGTGAAATGGCGGCTCCATGCCCGAAATGCGACCGAGCCTGGCCGGGGGCCAGGCTCGGGGTTCGATCAGCGAATGTGGTCCGGGCGTTCTATGCGCCCGGCTCCCTTTGCATCGACCAGAATTAGCCGCGGAACAGCGACAGGATGTTCTGGGACGACGAATTCGCGATCGACAGCGACTGGATCGCCAGCTGCTGCTGCGTCTGCAAGGCCGTCAGCTTGCTCGACTCCTCCTCCATATCGGCATCGACCAGGCGGCCGACGCCGGAGTCGATCGAGTCCGAAAGCGCACTGACGAAGTCTTCCTGCAGTTCGATGCGCGTCGAGATCGAACCCAATTGCGCACCGGCCGAGGTCATCGCCGACAGCGCCGATTCGATGGTCGACAGCGCCGACTGGATCTGACCGGTGGTAAAGTCGGTAATGTCGAGCGAGTAAACGGAATCGCCGTTTGCATCGGCCGTTCCGAGGATACCCGAGGAGGTTTCGATCGACCCGCTGCTCATGCCGAACAGCACGTTGCCGGCGGAGCTGGTGTCCAATGCATATTCCGTCATCTTGACGGACACGGCGCCGGAGCCGTCGCGAACGAAGGACGAGACGACGCTTTTCGTGCCGCTCTCGCCGGCAACCCAGTTCTCGCCCGAGAAGGACGCTGACTGGGCAATGCTCATCAGCTGCTCCTGCAGCTGGCTGATTTCTTCCTGGACCTTGGACTTGTCGACACCGTCTTCGGTGGCGGCCACGAGCTTGGCTTTGATCTCGTCGACGACGTCGATCGCACTTTCCATCGCCGTGTAAGCCGTATCGACCTTTGCCGCGCCGAGGCCAAGGGCGTCGGAGACGGCCGAAAGGGCCTTGTTGTCGGAGCGCATCGTGGTGGCGATCGACCAGTAGGCAGCGTTGTCGGATGCGGTGTCGACGCGATAACCGGTCGAAACGCTGTTCTGGGTCGATTCGAGGTTGGAGTTGATGCTGCGCAGCGTCTGAAGGGCAGCCATCGCGGAATTGTTCGTATTGATGCTCGTCATTGGAAATTCGCCTGATTCGGAAGTTGGACGGGTTGCATCCCGGGAACATCCGGGCCGTGGCGAGCAGCCTCATGCTTATCGACCCGTATCGGGCGGTCAATTCGCCATCGTTGGATCAATTATGGTACTTAAAGGTACCTTAATCGTTAACGCGCGGCGGCCGGCCGAAATTTTTTCCCGAATTGCGACACCTCGACCATGGGGCGCTTATCCTGTGATCGGCGGCCGGCATTGGCCCTGGGGTCGGCCGCCGAAATTCCGCATCGCCGATTGACGCCTCGGTGAAAAACCGACTATCAATATTAAATCAATTTGATTGACTTCAACCGCCATGCCGATCCCGGCGCCTGTGCCGGAACGCTCAAAACCTGGTTTTCCTCAAGGAAGAGTGATGATGTCGACACCGCGACCGAACGCCCTGCGGCTTGAAACCCTTTGGAACCCGCCTGCCGACGGCAAGGAATTCTCCTACGTCCTGCGCCTCAAGAACCTCGGCAGCGAACCGCTTTCGAGTTTTTCCCTCTGCGTCAGCGGCCCGGGCCGTGTCGATCCCGCCGGGCGCGTCGAAGGCGCGACCGTTTCGCAGCGGCTTTCCAATTTCACCGAATTCCGGCCGCCGGCCGGTTTCGTGCTCGGCGCCGGCGAGACCTGGACAATCTCCGTCTATGCGCTGAGCTGGCAGTTCCGCCACTGGACGGACGGCGCGACGAGCGCCTATCTCGCGCTTTCCGATGGCAGCACCGTCGTGCTCGGCATCGAGCCGACGCGCTCTTCGGTCAGCAATGCGGCCCTGAAGCGCGGCGCCGAAATCTATCCGGTTCCCGCCAACGCGCCCGTCCAGATTTCGGTCATCCCCTGGCCGAACCACGTGGCGGTCGCCTCCCGCCGTCCGCTGCCGGCCGGTTTTGCGCCGCGGGCGCAGAGTGGCGAAGGGGAGGCGGCGGCAAAAGGCTTCGCGGCGCTGGTCGACCATCTCTTCGCCGTCGAAGGCATTGTGCGCACCGAGGCGGAAGGCGCGGTGCCGGTCGTGCTGAAGGATACAGCCGGCTTCGGCCCCGAAGCCTATCGGCTGAGCTTCGACGAGGAGAGGCTGACGGTCGAGGCGAGCAGCCGTACCGGCTTCCTCTACGGCCTCGTCACGCTCGGCCAGATCTGGCGCGGCGCCAGGCTGCATCCCGGGGTCTTCCAGTTTCCTGCAGCCGGCGAGATCATCGACGAGCCGTCGATGGGCTGGCGCGGCCTGCATCTCGATGTCGCTCGCCAGTTTTATGGCGCCGCCGAGGTCAAGAAGCTGCTGGCGGTGCTTGCCTGGAACAAGCTCAACCGCTTCCACTGGCACCTTTCCGACGACGAGGCCTGGCGCGTCGAGATCGACGCCTATCCCGCCCTGACCGAGATCGGCGCCTGGCGCGGCCACGGCCTTGCCGTGCCGCCGCTGCTCGGCTCAAGCCCGGCGCGGACGGGCGGTTACTATAGCAAAGCCGTCATCCGCGAGATCGTCGGAGAGGCGAAAAGCTTCGGCATCGAGATCGTGCCGGAGATCGACATGCCCGGCCATTGCTACGCCATGCAGCAGGCGATACCGGAGCTGCGCGATCCGGCCGAGAAGGGCAGCTACTACTCCGTCCAGGGCTTTCCCGACAATTGCATCAACCCGGCCCGCGAGCAGACCTACGAAATCGTCGAGACGATCCTTTCGGAACTGATCGAGCTCTTTCCGTTCAAGACCATCCATCTCGGCGCCGACGAGGTGCCGCTCGGCGCGTGGTCCGGCTCGCCGGCAGCACTCGATCGCCTGCGCGCCGTCGCCGGCGACGCGGTTGCCGATGCCCATGCCAAGCGGCTGAACGTCGTCACCAATACGCATGGCGCCGACGATATTCACGGTTCGGGCGCAGCGATCCTGCAGGCGGAGTTCCTGGAACGCGTGCAGCGTTTCCTAGCGGGTAAGGGCTGCATCACCGGCGGCTGGGAAGAGGCGGCGCATGGCGACGTCATCGACAAGGAGAAGAGCTATCTCTGCAGCTGGCGCAATGTCGAGGTCTCGGCCGAGCTTGCCGAACGCGGCTATCAAATGGTCGTCTGCCCCGGGCAGGTCTATTACCTCGACATGGCGCTGAGGCCGGACTGGGATGAGCCCGGCGCCAGCTGGGCGGGGAATTCGGATGCGGAAAAGCTCTACAACTTCGATCCGCTCAGTGGCTGGACGGCGGCGCAGAAGCAGCAGCTGCTCGGCATCCAGGCCTGCATCTGGTCGGAACCGATGACCGACCGCGCCGTCTTCGACCGCCTCGTCTTCCCGCGCATCTCGGGGCTTGCCGAAACCGGCTGGACGAAGCCGCCGGCCAAATCCTGGGACCGCTTCAAGGCGCTCGCAGGGCTGATGCCGCTGCTTTACGGGCTGCAACAGTCGTAAGGCATGTCTCGCAAAAGTGTGCAGCGGTTTTGCGATAAAGACATGCGTAAAAGCAAAGACCTAAAGCGTGACAAGCGAATCTGAAAGATCGCGACACGCTTTAGCGCCGGCCTTCACTGTCGCTGCCGGTAGGCGGAGGGTGTGAGACCGGTGCCCAGCTTGAAGGCCCGGGTCAGGTGGCTCTGGCTGCTGAAGCCGCAGGCCGATGCGATCTGCGCGATCGGCTCCATGCCCGATAACATCGATTTGGCGCGTTCGACACGCCGGTGCGCCACCCAGCCATGCGGCGACACACCAAAGCTTGCCCGGAACATCCGCTGAAAATGAAAGGCGCTGAGCTGCCCGATATCAGCCAGATCCTGCAAGCGGATCGTCTCGCCGAGATGGGCCTCGATATAGTCCAGCGTTCGGCGGCGCACATGCGGTGCAAGCCCGCCGCTGATCGCGCGGGCGCGCATGCCTCCATAACGCGGATCGACGAAGAGATCGTTGATCGCCTGGGTCATCGCCTCTTCGGCCAGCAGATGGCCGCCCGCCAACATCGCTTCCGTCATCTGCCGAAGCCTCAGCGCCAAAGCGGGGGCATCGGCGAAGGTCACTTCGGGAAGAGCCATGAGCCGCGCATCGCGGTCGAACGTCTCGGCAAACATCCGGCGCATCTGATCGTCGGGAACATACAGATGGACGAATTCGAAGAAGTCGGTGATCTCCCATTCGGACGAATGCCCCTGCGGCATGATGCACAGCACACCAGGACGGCCGCGCGCGTCGGGGCCGCCATCCAGCCGACGCGTTCCGGCGCCGCCGCTCAGATAAAGACTGAACGTATGACCGTCCGGCCGCTCATAGCTCATCCGGTCATGCGCATTGCTCCAGATGGCAGCCGAGCGCCCGAAACCGAGATCGATCGACTGTGACATCCGCGCCTTGGGAGAGGCGGACAAAAACCTGAAAACCGAGAGGCGGCTATCTTTCACCAATTCTTTCCCACAGCTGGCCACGCGTTCAGAACAATACGAAGAGACGCCTGATATGGCGAGGGGGAAGTCCGGGCACATCGATTTCATAGCAAGAATCTGCAAGAGACCTGCTCACGCTTTGCCTATTCGTGGAGAAAACGAGGATTACTCCATGGCAAACGCCGTTCTTTTCATCGCGACCGTCCTCATATGGGGGACGACCTGGATCGCCATTTCGATGCAGGTCGGTCCTGTGCCGGTCCTGATCTCGGTCTTTTACCGATTTGCGCTGGCAGCGGTGATCCTCGTCGCCATCCTGGCCGTCATGCGAAGGCTCAAGCTTCCTGCCTTGCGCGATCAACCTTTCATCCTTGCGCAAGCGCTCTGCCTGTTCAGCCTCAATTTCATCTGTTTCTACAACGCCGCCGCCTCGATCCCTTCAGGGCTGATCTCGGTGATCTTCTCGCTCGCGACGATCTACAATGCCGTCAATGCACGGCTCTTCTTCGGCGACCGCATAACAGGCCGCACGCTCTTCGCAGCGGCGCTCGGTGCCACCGGCCTTCTCCTGCTGTTCGGAGAGGAGGTCGTCGTCGATTTCGATATGGACACGTTGAAAGGGATCGGGCTGGCAGCGCTCGGCACGCTGTTCTTCTCGCTGGGCAACATGGCATCGCGCCGCAACAGCGCGGCCGGAATCTCACCGCTGACCGCCAATGCCTGGGGCATGACCTATGGCACGATCGTCCTCCTCGTCCTGATTGCCGTGACGCAGACGCCGATCGTGGCACCATCAGGCATCACCTATCTTGCCGCGCTGCTCTATCTCTCGGCGATCGGATCGGTGATCGGTTTCACCACCTACCTGATGCTGGTGTCCCGCATCGGCTCCTCACGCGCTGCCTATGCGACTGTGCTGTTCCCGATCGTCGCCCTGTCGCTGTCGACGGTCTTCGAGGGCTACCACTGGAGCGGTCTCGGCCTGATCGGCCTGGCGCTGACGCTGCTCGGGAACGTGATCATCTTTGCGCGCCCTCTCAAGAGGGCTGCCCCTCATCCGGCTGCCGCCACCTTCTCCCCGCCCGCGGGGAGAAGGGAAGATGCCGCAACCCCTCCGTCCCTCGCCAACGTCTCGCAGGGCACGTCCCCTCTCCCCGTCGTAACGGGGAGAGGGTTAGGGTGAGGGGCATATCCCGTGGCCGTTGACCTACTCTCTAAGCTAACGGGAAATCGTCAAAATATCGGCCAACCTTTTTAGCCGACCGGCTTCTGCAGCACGTCGAAGCGTGGATTGGTTTCGGAAAAGATCGGCAGGGCGGCGGCGCCGAGGATGGCGGTATCCTGGCCGGTCATGCCGATCATCACACGCGGCACCGTTCGCTGCCGGCCGGGATCAATCGGATCGTGCAGCGGCTCCAGCCGCTCGGCAAGCCGGCGCATCAGCGATGGCGGCAGGCTGCCGCCGAGCACGATGGTCTGAGGATCGAAGGCGAGCTCGAGGAAATCGACGGTCTGCCGCAGCGGCTGGACGGCCTGGTCGAGCCAGGCGTCCAGACCGTCGCTGCCCCTGTCGATCAGCGCGTCGAGCGCGTCGGGCGACAGCTCCGCGGTATCGGCGATGCCCATGAATTCATAGGCGACCGACGGCGAGACATAACGATCGAGGCAGCCGCGTTTGCCGCAGCTGCAGAGCCTGCCATTCGGCTCGACGATGATATGACCGATCTCGCCGGCATTGTTGCGGCTGCCCTTGTAGAGATGGCCGTCGAGGAACATGCCGGCGCCGATGCCGCCGCCGCCGGCCAGAAACAGATAGACGAAGCTGGCCAGGCCACGGGCGACGCCGTGAAGGCGCTCGCCGATCGCCGCTGCCGTCGCATCGTTCTCGACCAGCACCGGCACGTTGAGCCGCTGTTCCAGCTCGCGGCCAACAGGAAAACCCTGCCAGCCGGGCAGGCTCTGCGGGCTGAGAGAGGTGGTGCCGCCCTCGGCATAGCGGCCGGGCAGGGCGAGGCCGAGGCCGAGCAACCGCTCCTGGTCGAAGGCGAAGGCCTGCTTGAGATGCTCGACGATCGACTGGAGGACCGGCATCGCCCTTTGCGGATCGGGGTGTTCGACCTGGCGTTCGATGCGCGCGCAGACGGCGCCGGAGAGATCCGTCAGCACGCCGCTCGCCCGCTGGCGGCCAAGCTCGAGGCCGATCGAATAGGCGCCGGCCGGATTGATCGAATAGGGGATGATCGGCTGGCCGCGCGCCAGCTTCTGCGCCTCGGCGGCCACGAGCAGATGCGACCGCTCCAGCTCCTCGACGATATTCGACACCGTCTGCGGCGTCAGCGCCGTCATCCGGGCGATCGCCGCCCGCGACAGCGAACCGTGCGTGCGGATCAACTCGATCACCACCCGCCGATTGTGAGACTTGGCCTGCTCGAGATTCGTGCCGGAGATCGCCTTCATGTCGCCTTCAAAGGAAATGCAGCCTCACCCTTGTCACAAGACGGGTAGGGATGAAAGCCACATTCTTCCTTCGGCCTATTGAACCTCGGCGTCGGCAGGCGCAACGGCCTTGCGTCGGTGCAGGAGGCCGAGGATCGTGATCCCCGACAGGCCGGTGACGGCGCTGACGACGGCGGTTCCCGAATAGCCCGCCACCGATGTGCCGGCGGCAAAGACCAGAGCGCCGATGCCGGCACTCGCAAAGATATTGACGGAGATCAGCGCGCTGCCGAGCCCCGGCCGGTCGGCGATGAGATCCTGCAGATAGGTGATCGGAATGCTGATGATCGCCGCCGCACCTATGCCGGCAAGCAGGGTCAGTGCATAGAGGTGCCACGGCGCGGAGGCAAAGCCGAGAAGGGCGAGGAACAGTGCATAGATGACGGTGCCGGCGGCAAGCGCCGTCATCTGCCCGGTCTTCCGGGCGATCCGCGACCAGACGATGATGAAGACGACCTCCAGAAGCGCGACGATGCCGACAAGAATGCCGACGTCGCTGAGCCGGCCATGGGCTGCGCCGGTGGCGATCAGCGGCAGCAGGGCGTCGTTCAGATGCAGCGTGCTGGTGATCAGCGCCACGCCTGCGATATGCGCCGAAATCCGCGGCGAAACCACCTGGCGGAGCGCTTCGAAATAGGTGAGGCGGCGAACCTCCGCCGTCATCGCTGCCGCGCGCTTCGGCAGGGCGAAGAGGATGATGCCCAGGCATAGAACGCAGGCGATGGCGGCAAAGAGATAGGCCGGCAGCATGCTCGATGCACCGGAGAGCACAAGGCCCGTCATGCCGGGGATCAGCACCCAGGAGAGCGAGATCATCGCCCGCACGCCTGAATTGGCCGTCACCATGTCGTTGCGGCTCATGCCCTGCATTGCCGCGCGCGCATTGGCAAACAGCAGCGAGTTCAGCGCCCCGTAGATCGGCATCGGCAGCAGCGCGCTGACGGCAAAGATCGCCGCGCTCGGAACGGCATAGATCATGCCGTAGCCCACGATGCCGAAGAGACAGGCGCCGATCATCGCCGAACGGTATTCGCCGAGCCGGTCGGCGAGATTGCCGAGCAGAACGCTGATCACCACGTTCACCGCCGCCGAGGCGAAGGCGAGGAAGGAATAGAGCCCGTCGCTCAACCCCAGTTCGCGAATGCCGACGATCGACCGATAGGGCGCGGTCATCGCCCCCGCCATGCCGAAGGTGAAAATGGCGATCATGCTGGCGCGGATCGCCGGATTGCGGAAGACATCAGGAAAGAGGCGGCTCATCGGGTCGTCAATCGTCAGGAAAATCGGCAGGCGCGGCCGCGGCGGGCAGTCCAAAAGGTCAAATTATGCTGTCTAGTCGGCTCAGAGATCGGAGCGCCCGATATCAATAATGCTCCGATTGCGAGAAGGTCCGCGCCAGCTCGGCCTGGCCTGCCGTCAGCCCGCAATCGACGGGCAGGCAGACTCCGGTGATGGCAGCGGCGAGCGGGCCAGCCAGGAAGCCTACGGCATTGGCGACATCGCGGGGATCGACGACGCGCTGCAGCGGATACCAGCGGCGCGCTTCCTCGAACACGTTGGGATTGGCGGCGGCGCGCGCCTCCCAGGCCTGCGTCTTCACCGTGCCGGGGGCGACCGCATTCGAGCGGATGCCGAACTTGCCGTATTCCACGGCGACCAGCCGGGTGAAATGCAGAAGGCCGGCCTTGGCGGCGCTATAGGCCGGGTGCCCGAAAACCTGCATGCCGTTGACCGAGGCGATATTGACGACAGAGCCGTTGGACGCCTTCAGCATCGGCTCGAAGGCGCGGAAGCACAGGAAGGCGGCTTCGAGATTGAGCGCATTGTCCGCCCGCCAGATCTCCGGCGTCGTCTCGTGCAGGCTGGTGGCGCGGGCCGCACCGGCATTGTTGACGAGGGTTCGCACCAGCCCGGCCTCGGCGGCGCGTCCTGCCAGTTCCGATATGCTCGTCTCGCTGGTCACATCGCAGCCGACGGCGACGAAACGGCTGGCCGGCCCGAGCCTGGAAGCGACGGCGGCCGCCGCCGCGGCATCGATATCGGCGAGCAGCACGACGTCATGATCATCGGCAAGGCGTGCGGCGATCGCAGCACCTATATCGCCCGCCGCACCGGTGACGATGGCTGCCGATTGGGTCATTTTCCCAGACTCCCGCTCATAGATTTCAGTCTCCAAGCAATTGCCGGTCGTCACCGTCGCGGTGGATGACGAGCTGCTGCTTGATGCGCCGCAGCGTGGTCGTCGCCTTCGGCTGAACGGCATAGGCGACCAGGCTCGAGAGAATATCGACCGTGGCGATATAGGCGATGCGCGTCGAGGTCGGGCGATAGATATTGTTGCCTTCGGGAAGGTCGATCGGCACGACGATTTCGGCCGCCTCGGCAACCGGGCTTGCCGTCTGGGTCAGCGCGATCGTCTTCACCTTGGCGCCGCGGGCAAGCTCGAAGGCGCGCACCAGCTCCAGATTGCGCCCGGAAAAGGACGAGCCGATCAGCACGTCGCCCGGCCGGGCCGCGGCCGCCATCATCAGCTGCATGCTGTGATCGGAACTGGCGGTGATGCGCAGGCCGAGGCGAAAGAGGCGGTTCTGCAGCTCGTCGGCGATCATCGACGAATTGCCGCCCGAGCCGAAGGCATAGATCATCTCGGCCTTGGCGATATGCGAAACGGCGGCTTCGATCGCCGCCAGATCGAGCGAGCGGTGCAGGAGAAACAGCGCGTTCTGCGCCTTGGTGATGATATCCTGGGCGACATCGGCCGGTTCGGTGCTTTTCGATTCCGGCTTCAGATATCGCACGCCGATATGGGCGGTGCGGGCGAGCTGCACCTTGAAATCGGAAAAACTCTCGCAGCCGAGCCGCCGGCAGAAGCGGGTGACGGTCGGCGGCGAGACCTCGGCCCGCTCGGCGAGCTCGATGATCGAGGCATTCACCGCAAACTCGAAATCGTTGACGATGATCTCCGCGATGCGGTTTTCCGAAGGAGAAAGCCGGCTCTTATCTTCCTGCAATGTCGAAAAGATATCCAAACCGACTCCCACCGATTTTTCCTACGCGTCCTTCTTCTTATAGGCCACGCAGTCGATCTCAACCTTGCAATCGACCATCATCGACGATTGCACACAGGCGCGTGCCGGCGGATGCGCGCCGAAATACTCCTGATAGATCTTGTTGAAGGTCCAGAAGTCGCGCGGATCGTCGAGCCAGACGCCGACGCGCACGACATCCTCGACGCCGTAGCCGGCCTCCTCGAGAATCTCCAGCACATTGGCGATCGTTTTGTGGGTCTGGGCGATGATGTTGCCGTCGATGATTTCGCCGTCTTCCATCGCAACCTGGCCGGAAACATAGAGCCATCCGTCGGCTTCGACCGCACGCGCGAATGGCAACGTCTTGCCGCCGGCGCCCGTTTGAACCGTGCCATAGCGCTTGATGGGCATGCTGAAGTCCTTGCAAATTATTTTCTTAATACGTTGACAAATGACCATAGAAAGCAGAATTTGACCAGTGAAAAACGCGATTTATGAAAAGAATTTCAATCCGGGGCAGACATGCGCGATCCTTTTCAAAACCCTTTCCCGTCCGACCGCGCCCGGCAGGCGATCTGGGAAATGCTCGTTTCGCGCGATATCGATGCCTTTCTCGCCGCCGACTGGTCGATGGTCGAGGATGATTTCGTCGAAGAGGGCTTCATCGGCATCGACGGCCGCAAGGAGTTGAACCCCGACAACTGGCGGCTCGCCTTCCCCTCGCTCGCCGCCTATCGCGAGGAGTGGCTGAGGCAGGCGAGAGATTTCGCCGAGCAGAGCTTCGGCGAAGATCCGCGCACGGCGATCTTCACCACGACGACGCTCGAAGACATCGAGATCGAAGGCGAGACAGCGCTGGTCCGCAAGAAATTCGACGGCGGCATTACCAAGGCCGACGGCACCCGCGATGTCCTGCAATGGCAGACGCTCTATTATTGCAGGCTGCACGAGGGACGCTGGAAAATCTCAGGTTTCACCGGCTACCTGCCGAACCCGATGGGGTGACGCGGGGCCGACAACACGAAGGCCACTTTCTTGCGCATATTCACGGCAGCACTGGCGACCGAGACCAACACCTTCTCCCCGATCTGCGTGGATCGTCGCGCATTCGAAGCCTCGCTTTATGCCCCGCCCGGCCAGCATCCTGATACACCGACGCTCTGCACCGCGCCGATCACCGTCGGAAGGCGCGTCACGAGAGAAAAGGGCTGGGAGCTGATCGAGGGCACCGCCACCTGGGCCGATCCGGCGGGCCTCGTCAACCGGACGACCTATGAGGAACTGCGCGACGAAATCCTCGGCCAGCTGAGGGCGGCCATGCCGATTGATGCCGTCGTGATGGGCCTGCACGGCGCCATGGTGGCGGCCGGCTATGAGGATACGGAAGGTGATCTTCTCTCACGCATGCGCGAGATCGTCGGCCCCGACGTCCTGATCTGCGCCGAACTCGATCCGCACAGCCATCTGACCGCCAAGCGCGTCGCCGCGCTCGATTTCGCCGTCTATTTCAAGGAATTTCCGCACACGGACTTCGTCGACCGCGCCGAGGATCTCTGGCGCATCGCCATCGACACGCTTGAAGGCCGGGCCAAGCCCCGCATGTCGGTCTTCGACTGCCGCATGATCGACGTCTTCCCGACCTCGCGCGACCCGATGCGCTCCTTCGTCGACAAGATCATGCGGATCGAAAAGGACGACCCCGAGATCCTGTCGATCTCGGTGATCCACGGCTTCATGGTCGGCGACGTTCCCGAAATGGGAACGAAGCTGCTCGTCGTCACCGACAACAAGCCGGAAAAGGGCGCCGCCTTGGCGCGCGAGCTCGGCCTCGAACTGTTTTCCAAGCGCGGCACCTTCATGGTGCCGCAAATCGACGAGAGGCAAGCGGTCTCGCGCGCCATCGCCGCCACCGCATGGCCCGTCGTCATCGCCGATGTCTGGGACAATCCGGGCGGCGGCACGGCGGGTGACGCGACCGTCATCCTCGCCGAGCTGATGGCCCGCGGCGTCGAGAGTGCCGCGGTCGGCACCATCTGGGATCCGATGGCGGTGCAGATCTGCTTTGCGGCAGGCGAGGGGGCGGAAATCCCGCTGCGCTTCGGCGCCAAATCGGCGCCCGGCACCGGCAATCCGATCGACGGCACGGTCAAGGTCGTCAGGCTGGTGAAAAATGCCGAGATGCAGTTCGGCGAGAGCTTGGCGCCCTTCGGCGATGCCGCCCATATCGTGCTCGACGGCATCGACATCATCCTCAATTCGACGCGCGCCCAGAGCTTCGATCCGAGCCTGTTTTCGGCGATGGGCATCGATCCCGAGAAGCAGAAGATCCTGGTGATCAAATCCACCAATCATTTCTTCGCCTCCTTTTCGAAGATCGCCGCGGAAATCCTTTACTGCTCCGCCGGAACGCCCTATCCCAATAATCCGGCGACGACGCCGTACCGGCGGGCGCCGAAGACGATATGGCCGATCGTGGCCGATCCACACGGAAGAGAACGCGGAGCCGCCTGAATGCCTGATCGCAGCTTTGCCGTCGTCGCCAAGGCAGGAGACCGGATCGCCGATCTCTCGACGCCGCGCCCCGTCATCGACGAAGACCGGCTGGCTGCCAACATCGCCCGCGTTCAATCCTATATGGATGAGCACGGGCTGAACTTCCGCCCGCATATCAAGACCCACAAGATCCCGGCGCTCGCCGTCGCCCAGGTCTCCGCCGGCGCCAAGGGCATCAATTGCCAGAAGGTCACGGAAGCCGAGGTTTTCGCCGAAGCCGGCTTCAACGACATCCTCATCACCTTCAACATCCTGGGACAGCAGAAGCTCGAGCGCCTCGCCCGGCTGAACGCGCGCATTTCAGCCCTCAAGGTCGTCGCCGACAGCGAGGTGACGGTCGACGGCCTCGCCGCGCATTTTTCCGGCCACAAGCCGCTGACCGTGCTGGTCGAATGCGACACCGGCGGCGGCCGCTGCGGCGTGCAGACGCCGGAGGAAGCGGCCTCGCTCGCCAGGCGCATTGCCGCCGCCGACGGCCTCACCTTCGGCGGCATCGTCACCTATCCGAAGCCGCAATCAGCCGCCGCCGTCGAGACCTTCATCGCCGAGACGCTGGACCGCCTGAAATCCGACGGCATCGCCTGCCCGATCGTCAGCAATGGCGGAACGCCGAGCCTGTTCGAGGCGCATCTCGTTCCCTCCGCCACCGAACACCGAGCCGGCACCTATATCTACAACGACCGCCAGATGGTGCGCATGGGCCATTGCAGCGAGGACGACTGCGCCATGCACGTGCTCGCAACCGTCGTCTCCCGCCCGACCGCCGACCGCGCCGTCATCGATGCCGGCTCGAAGGCGCTGACCTCGGACCTGCAGGGTTTCAGCGATTACGGCCTGATCGTCGGCTATCCCCAGGCGCGGATCACCAGCCTCTCGGAAGAACACGGCGTCATCGATCTCTCAACCTGCACCGGCCCTCGGCCGCAGATCGGCGAAAAGCTCTTCATCATCCCGAACCACACCTGCGTGGTCTCCAACCTGTTCGACACGATGGTGTTTCATCGGGGCGGCATCGTCACCCGCGTCGAGGACGTCGCCGCCCGCGGCCTCGTCTGGTAGGGGCGGCTCCGGTCGCACGCTGGGCGGAATAACGATGCCGAGCGCCACATCGGTGGAGCTCGGCATCGCAACGGCTTAAGCTTGCGTCATGAATGCCTGCGTCGTGATCGCATTTGCGTAGAAAGGTGCGATGTCGCTGAGGAACGAGGTCTGCTGTTCCCTGGTGAAGGCCGCCGACGCATCGTAGATGACGTTGGTGTGATAGCCGAGGTCGTGGGCGTTGCGCACGGTCGACTCGACGCACTGGCGCAGGGCGAAGCCCATGACGTAGATGTCGAAGATCCGGTTGTTGCGCAGATAGCTGTCGAGCGTGGTGGCGGCAAAGGCGCTGCTGCCGCCGGTACGCTCGCTGATGACATATTCGCCGTCGCGAGGCTCGAACCCCGGGAAGAAATCGGTCTGCTCGCCGAGGAACGAGCCATAGTCGCGCACCATCTTGCGCAGCCCGTACTTCCCTTCGCCCAGCACCCGGTAGTTTGGTTCGAGCACCATCCTGACATGGATGACCTCGATGTTGCGGCGCCGGGCTTCTTCGAGGACCTTCTTCGAATTGGCAATCGCGGTGTCGATCTGCTCGCGGTCCTGGAACTGGCCGTTGATGCCGCCGGTGGGGGCCAGCCAGTCGTTCTGATATTCGATGAGGATCAGCGCGCTCCTGGCGCCGGCTTCGTGGGATGCGTGGTCGGTCATGATGTTGTTCCTTTGTTTGGATGATGTTCGGGCGCTCGCCCCTGCGGCCGGCGTCAGGCCGCGAGGAGAGCCTGATGCTGGCGCAGATGCGCGCGGAAGCGGTCGGCATAGTCCCCGACCACCGCATTCCTGACGCTGGCGCGCGCCGCCAGTGCCGCCCGCCATGCCGAGACACGCGGGAAGCCTTCGAAGATCGCCTGCGACACGGCGGGATCGATGATCGTGAAATAGCGGAAGAGCGGGGCGTAGACCGCATCGACCATGCCGAAGGCGGCGCCGGCGAAATACGGCCCCGACCCGAGCTCGGCCTCCAGCTTCCGGAGCCGGTCGCGGAACGCGGTTCGTTTGGCGTCCGCGGTCGCCGGATCGGTGGCGTTGAGAAACTGCCAGCCATCGGCGAGGGTCTGCGTGGCGAATTCGATCCACGCGCGCTGCCGGGCGCGCAGCAGCGCATCGTCGGGATACATCGCCGCGCCGCCTTGCGTTTCCTCCAGATACTCGCAGATCACCATGCTTTCGAAGAGGATGGCGTCCTCCTCGTCGGTCTGGTGCACCTTGAGCAGCGGCACCTTGCCGGTCGGCGACAGCGCCAGGAACCAGTCGGGCTTGGCCGAGAGGTCGACGTTGATCCGCTCGAACGGCACGTTCTTCTCGAGAAGGACGATCGCGGCGCGTTGAACGAACGGGCAGAGCGGATGGCTGATGAGTGTCAGGCTGGGGTCGGGCATGATGGCCTCTCGGTGTGACGGCAATTCCGGATGGACGGTCAGATCGCCTGACCGCCCGAGATGTCGAAGGTCGTGCCGTTCGCCCAGCCCATGTCGTCGGACAGGATGGCCGCGACCGCGCCGCCGATGTCGTCGGGCTCGCCGACACGGCCGAGCGCGATGGTCCCGGCGACATAAGCGTTGACGTTCGCATCGTCGCGGACCACGCCGCCGCCGAAGTCGGTCGCGATGGCGCCCGGCGCGATCGTGTTCACGCGGATCTGCCGCGCGCCCAGCTCGACCGCCATGAACTTGGTCAGCGTCTGGATGGCCGCCTTCGCCGCCGCATAGAGGCCGTAGCCCGCCATGGTGACGCGCACGAAGCCCGACGAGACGTTCAGGATGCGCCCGCCATCGGCGATCAGCGGCAGCAGCTTCTGCGTCAGGAAGACCGGGCCGCGCAGATGCGTGTCAATCAGCGAATCGAACTGCTCCTCGGTCGTATCGGTCAGCAGCGCATACAGGCCGTGGCCGGCATTGTTGACCAGGAAATCGAACTGCTGGCGGCCGAACCGGGTCAGCGTCTCGGCCACCGTCTCGGCAAATGCCGGGAAGCTCGCCGAATTGCTGACGTCGAGCGCGATCATTGCGGCCTTGCCGCCCAGCGCCTCGATCTCCTGGCGCAGCGTATCGGCCTCCGCGGCGGCGCTGCGATAGGTGCCGATGATGACGACGCCGCGCTTGGCAAGATGCAGCGCCATGCTGCGGCCGAGGCCGCGGCTGGCGCCGGTGATGAGTGCAATCTGCTTGGTCATGATCTGTCCTTCGTGAAATGGTTTTTCCGGAAGGCCGCACCGCTGCGGCGTCGTTCCGATGCCAACCAGATAAGCAGAGCGCACCGCGCCCGCCCGCCCAATGCTCTCAATCTCTTGCCTGATTGTCTCAAGCTCTTTGCTTGTCCTGAAAATAATGCCATAGAAGGCTGATGACCGAGCATCTCCAGCCGCATATCGACCTTGCCCTGCGCCACGCGCGATCGGGGATGACCGTTACGCCGATCCAGCGACTGGAGATCGGCGTCGGGCAAGCGACATCAGGCACCGCGCCTTGCCTGTACCGCTCAATGATCTGCTTCATCCTGCAGGGATCGAAGGATGTGGTGATCCACGACACGCTGTTGCGCTACGACTCTGCGCAATATCTCGTCAGCGCGCTGGATCTGCCGCTGAGCGGCCAGATCCACGATGCCGATGGCGGCCGGCCCTATGTCGCGGTGTCGCTCGTCCTCGACCCCGCATTGCTGGCCGAGGTCGCGTCCACCATGCCGCCGGTGCGCGACGCCGATGCGCCTGGCGTGGGCATCGCAATCAATCCGATGACCCCGCCGCTGCGCGACACGCTGCTGCGTCTGCTGGCGTTGCTCGACACCCCGGCCGACATTCCGGTTCTGGCGCCGATGGCGGAACGCGAATTGCTTTATCGTCTCCTGCAAGGCCCGCAGGGACGCCTGCTGCGCCATATCGCCCAACCCGAGGGAGCGCTCGGCCGGATCCGGCGTGCGGTCGAATGGATTCGCGATCACCAGAACGGGCGGCTGCGGATCGAGGCCCTGTGCGACGCAAGCGGCATGAGCCGCGCCAGCCTGCACCGCCACTTCGTGGCACTGACCGGGCTAAGCCCGATCCAGTATCAGAAGCAGCTACGATTGCAGGAGGCGCGACAACTGCTGCTCTCCGGTGACCGAACCGCTTCAGACGTCGCCTTCGCAGTCGGCTACGAAAGCGCCTCACAATTCAGTCGCGAATATCTCCGGCAATTCGGCGCACCCCCGGTGCGCGACATACGCCAGCTCAGGCAGACGATCGGCAGCCCGGCAGCGGCGTAATCGGCCATCTTGCACCGTCATTTCGCCGCCAAACTCGCCGACCGCGCCGTCATCGACGCCGGCTCGAAGACGCTGACCTCGGACCTCCAGGGCTTCAGTGATTACGGCCTGATCGTCGGCTAACCCCAGGCGCGGATCACCAGCCTCTCGGAAGAACATGGCGTGATCGATCTCTCAACCTGCACCGGCCCCCGGCCGCAGATCGGCGAGAAGCTCTTCATTATCCCGAACCACACCTGCGTGGTATCCAACCTGTTCGATACGATGGTGTTTCATCGCGGCGGCGTGGTGACCCGTATTGAGGAAGTCGCGGCCCGCGGTCTTGTCTAGTAGGGCGGGTAGGGCGAGATGGCTCTCACCGTCGGAGGCTGCAGTGATCGGTGGTTTGCTCGCGATCTCGGTATTAACAGGTACAGTAGCTGGGATTGCAAGACGCGTGCGCGGCGGATGACTTCGTTGCGCCAGTTGCGGACATCAGCTCAGCTTCGACGGGTGGCGTTTAAGCGCCGACACCGGACTGACTGCTCTTGGGTGTCAGATGGCGGGTGACGGTCCCTTGAGTTGTCGTGGACATGCTTTCAGCCGGACAATTCGCTGCCCGACTTCTTTGTTCTGGCTGCGCGCCCGACGGGCGTGGTGCTATCAGCGCCTTTGACGGTCGATTTCTTTCCAGGCTTCCTAGCTGCGCCAGATTTAGGCATCTTTGATGTGAGCGCCGGGCGAAACACATCAAGGACGACAACATCGATCGACTTCTTGAGTTCCTCCGGCATTTGCTTGAGAATTGCTCGACGCAGGTCCGAGGCGCTGGTAATAGTCTCGTCCACCTTTCCGGCGACCGTTTCTCCATTTCCGAACCAGAAGACGAGATAGATGCCTTGGCCTGAGGCATCGGGATGAATGGCATAGCGGTCGTTGAGTTGCGCGGAAGCCGCAGTAAAAAGCTCCGAATGCCATTGCCCTTTGGCCTCCACAACGAGGAGGAGATTCATCCCCGACACTGAGGCGGTTGCCGTGAAATCGGACCTGTTACCCCGAGCCATATGGTGTTCAATCACCACCGGCATCCCGAGAGCCTTCAGACGGGATCTAACCATATCGACGACGCGATTGCGCGCCGTGTTCTCGTCTACGTGTTTTCCTCCGTGGTAGAACGTATCCAGCGGGTCGGTATCAAGCCCTCTCAAGTCAGCCTGAACGCCATCCAGTTCTTCGACCATGAGCGCGCGCAAATCTTCGACGCTCGCCACGGCGTTCCTGTCCAAAAGCTGAGAGACATCCTCAACCGAAGGGGCGCGGAAATCCTGCAGGGCTCCTTCGCGAAGCGCATCGGCGCGAAGGGTCAGCAAAACCGGACGAAAATCTGAAAAGCGAATATCTTCTATAAGTCTGTCAAGGACCGGAAGCTTACGTGCAGGTAGATCGCTCGCAATACGCCAGACTACGTCGCGCAGGAAACGGTACGCCGCTTCGTTAATGGGATCGCCACTCCCATAACTGCTGGGCAAATGGACTTTGGGCCAAGCGTCAACATACGCGTCCAATACCTTAAAGATCGCTTCAGCGGAGAGTGGGGGAACAAAATCACTTTCGTGCCGACCAAACCGCCCGGCGCGATCCGCGACGGAAATTATTGAGGTTGGGTCCCGCCGCAACTCGGCCATAGCTTCATCGCTGCGCGCCGTCGTGAAGAAGAAGGCATTAAGTGCCCAAAAGCGATGGCAGTTTTCGGCGGTTTGACGTTCCGGGCTACCCGCCTCAAAATCGGGAATAGGCTGATCAAACCGAGCGTCGATTAGGTCAGCAAGCTGCTTCCTTTCGCCATGCATGGCAGCCATCGCAAAGAGAGTTTTTTGAGCTGCAACGGGCATGTTAGGATATCGCTGCAACCATTCTAGCGGCAGTGTCGCGCGCAACTCTCGGAAGATGGGCTTACGGTCTAGCCACTCGACTTTCGTAGAGTTTGCTTCGCCGGATGCCAAAGGCGGCTCGATAAAAGCCTGCGCAAACGCTTTCACTGATCCTGATTCTGCGAAAACCAGCCGGTGCATCGCCGCTTCGATTGCGTTTAATTCTTCTTCATTCTCCATTGCCGGATAAGGGCCGGTTTCCGTAATCGCGGCCCGGAGAATCCTAGGATCGAGATCGTCGAAGGACTCGTTACTTCTGAAGCGTATTAGGCAGTGGGCAAAAAACACTTCGGCAACGTGGTTCCACTCCCCACGCGCAAGTTCCTCCAGCGTCGGGATATGCTGGGACGACAGAAAGGGAATGCAATTCCGCAAAGCCCGCACAGGAGTCTGCGCATAGTCCGGGTTGCTTAGCTTATCTGGCTCAAAGAGATAATTGTTTGCAAACTCCCACAGCCAACCCCAATGCTCCCCAGCCTCGATTGTGGCGCGGTTTGCTATCAGATGGGCTCGATTGCCTTCGATGGTCTCAGCTTCGCGGCTCTCGAAGCGCCGACGGCGAGAGCGAACCATAAAACGCCGTTCTTCACTGTCTCGCTTCGCCGACCTGTCGAGCTTGGCCCATATCTGCATAAAGCGTAGGTCTTTATTTGCGTGTGCCCTCATCAGCGTTCGTTGGGGGTTTGCCCGGCTTTGTTCGTTATAAATATCGTGTCGCACCCAGAGGGCGGACCAGGCGTCAACCAGGCCTTGCTCAAATGCGTGCTGCGCCAGCGCCGCGATGTCGGGCGCATGAAACCGGATCCCGGAGTGTATGCTTGAATGAAAAAGCCGCCTTACCGCCTCTCGCGCCTGCTCACCAGTTAGGTCTGCGATTGCCAGTCGCTGTACCGCCTGGCGCAGGACCACGCTATCGTTGAGGAGCTTTACAGCTGGGCTGTCATCGCCGGATCGGTGGTTGCGGTAAACGAGGGCCTTTGTCCACCCCCAAACTCGCGCAGGATCGAGATCGCGCGCCTCCGGCAAATGATGATCGAGAAGCAGGCCAACTATTTTGCTGATCCCAGGTCGGCACGTGCACTGAAACTCGTATTTTGTGTTGCAAATGCAGGTCAGCCCATTCGTGAGTTGGCCCAAGGCTACAACTGTATTTTCCTGATCGAAAGAATTGACCATCATTTTGACGTAGTAGCGGGACTCCCGGTTCCGCTCCCTCCCATCATTGTTCTTCGGGTATAAGTCAGCCAGCTTGCGAAGCAGCTCAACCACCAACGCACTGTCAAAATTCTGCGATCCAAACAAGCGTATTGCCGTTGCAGCTAGCTCAAGCGAAACACGAGAGTGCTCCAATAGGAGCGCAGGGACATCAGGGCGGGGGTCATAGCCCGTGCTTTCGAGCAGCAAAGATAATGCAGCCTTGCGAACATCACGCCTGGAGGCGGCATTCAGTGCAAGCTCCCGCAACTCCGGTTCGAATTGGCTCGCGGCCTGGGAAGAAGACAGCAGTTCCAGTACTAGGTCCCGAAGCGGACTGTCGACCATCGCGGGGCTCATTAGGGCCGCAACATCATCTCGAATGTCTGCGGCGAAGAATGTGCCCACATTGAATTGTCGCCAAGCGTCACTTCGGCGAAAAAGGGGGTTGTTTTCCGCGAGCAGGCTTAGCGTCCGGAGGAGAGCCTTCTTGGAATATGTCGCGAGCTCTGACGGATCGCCGTTCGCTACGACGGCGTAGGGGTCAAGTTCAATCAGCTGGCGCTGCGTCGCACCTTGCGCGAGTGCCGCCATCCATCCGAGCATGCCCCTTAACTCTGTTCGAACTGCCCCCTTCGGTGCAATAATCGCTAGAATTCGAGCAAGCGACAGGCGGTCGGCCGGATCGTCGATTCTTCCGATTAGATATCTCGCGGCACAATACTCTGCGACTATGCGGTGTATGGGCTCATGCTGCCCTGGTTCGAAGGAAGGCTTCAAAAGCCGCGTATCAGCGAGAAAGTGCGCGTCTTGAGGGCTTTCGGCGACGAGTGACCGCAAGTAGGGAAAGTCGTTCGATGTGAGGCTTTCGCTGGAGTTGACTCCGGCGACGCCGGATAGCATCAGCTTGGCAGAGACCTCGCAGGCCATCTCAACGATTTCGCCGTCAGACGGGCGGTTCGGACGTTTCACCCGCGGATTTGCTTCATGGGCGAGGCGGCGAACGGCGTCGAGATAAATTTTTTTCTTGGAGACGAACCGCCGCCCACTCTCGATGTAGGCTTCACCGAAGAGCAGCAAAAACTGAGGGTTTCCCAGGAGCGGACCAAGTTCGAAACGCGCGCATTCAGCTGCGAAAGCATCGAAGCTTTCCCCGGAAAATTTAGCGGTGAAAAGTTGACGCTGCTCGGACGTGGTGAATGCCTTGAGCTTGACGACGATAGGCTCGGCCCCGAAATAATCTTTCACGTGCTCGGTCTCGGCACTGTCCCACTCGCTGGAACGGCCCGCGAAAATGACCGTCCCACTGCCCGCTTCACTAGCTTTCAGAATGATGTCTTCGATGCCCAACGGGTCGATGCGGGCAACCTCATCCATTGCGTCGATGACCAACGCGCTGGGCTGAGCACCAAGGACCTTGTTTCGAAAAACGCCCGCCCGAGTAGGGGTGACATTCAGAAGCTTGCCGAGCCTTGACAGAAGCTCCGTCTTGCCTGCACCGGGTTCGGCCAGAACGAGAAATAGCGAACCAGTGCGGAGTAGCTCCTCCTCACTATAGCTTCCCTCGCCTACAACCAGTTCTCTTGAAATGTATAAATCTTTCACGAGCTAACGCTACCAAGGTCCCGAGCGGTGTTCAACTACTGCTGGCGTACTTATCAAAGGAGAACCCCGAGTGTGAACGCAGATTGGCACGTTAGTCTACCTGCGAGCGGGTGATCACGAGCCCGTCAGGCTTTTGCTCTCCCCTTGGACCTGCTAGCACATGCAGGACAGTGTCCGCTTTAGGCCCGGGCTTTATCATCGGCAGGAGATTGTCAAACGACTTTTGGGGAGTAAAAAGCACACTTGAACTGCTGTCGGCGGGCACTCGTAATTGCTTCCATTTCGAGCTCCGCCCCCTGGCAGAACTAGCCGCTGAAATAGCCGCTTCAAGCCGCCGTCGGATTGATCACGTTCATATCGATTTCCGTCAGTTCCACCCGCCGCTCAAACGCAATGCCCGCCTCGTCGAAGAGATGACAGTCGGCGGCGTTGATGCCGGTCGCAACCGGCGCATCGGCGCGGATGCCGACGCTGCCGGGGAGCATGGCGCAGAAATTCTCGGACTCGCCGTTGAGCGAGGCATAGGCGACGGTATTGGCGCCGAGGCGTTCGATGACGGTGGGCGTCACGGTAAAGACGATGTCGCCGCCGTTGAGCTGGATGTGCTCCGGGCGGATGCCGAGGGTCAGCGTCTTGCCGGCCATGCCGTCGCGCGGCGTCACCGGCAGGACAGCGGACTGGCCGAGATAATCAACTTCGACGCCGGCGGCGCTGACGCCCTTGCAGGTGACGGGGAGAAAATTCATTTTCGGGTTGCCGATGAAGCCGGCGACGAACTGGTTGGCGGGCTTGTGGTAAAGCTCGAGCGGCGCGCCGGTCTGCGAGATATTGCCGGCATCGAGCACGACGATGCGGTCGGCCATGGTCATGGCTTCGACCTGGTCGTGCGTCACATAGATCATCGTCGCCTTCAGCTGCCGGTGCAGCTTGGCAAGCTCGATGCGCATATCGGCGCGCAGCGCCGCGTCGAGGTTGGAGAGCGGCTCATCGAACAGGAAGATCTTCGGTTCGCGCACAATGGCGCGGCCGATCGCGACGCGCTGGCGCTGGCCGCCGGAGAGCATGCCGGGCTTCTGCTGCAGCCGCTGGTCGAGATGCAGGATGCGCGCGGCGTTTTCCACCTTGGCCTTGAGCTTTGCCTCTTCCATCTTCTCGACGCGCAGCGGGAAGGCGATGTTCTCGAATACAGTCATGTGCGGATAGAGCGCGTAGGACTGGAAGACCATGGCGATGCCGCGCTTGACCGGCGGCAGGTCATTGACCCTGACGCCGTTGATGACGATGTCGCCCGCCGTCGTCGCGTCGAGGCCGGCGATCATCCGCAAGAGCGTGGACTTGCCGCAGCCCGACGGCCCGACGAAAACGACGAATTCGCCGTTCCGCACCTCGAGCTGCACGCCCTTCAGGACCTCGTAGTCGCCGTAGAATTTCTGAACTTTGTTGAGAAGGAGCTGTCCCAAAAATCTGTCTCCGCCGGCGGCCTTCGTCGCACATTCGATAGAGGGGAGGGGCCGCGGCCTGTGCCGCGACCCCAGGGAGAGTGCTTACTTGAAGGCTTCGATTTCGCCGGCAGCCTTCTTCAGCGCCGCTTCCGGTTCGGCCTTGCCCGTCACCACCGACTGGATCATCTCGATCATCGAGTTCTGGAAGCCCTTATAGTCGGTGAAGAGCGGCTCGGGACCACCATAGCTGATGCCCTCGATGAGCGGCTTCCAGGAGGGGTCCTTGGCGACGAATTCGTCGACCTTTGCGGAAGGACGCAGCGGGGTGAGGCCGGCGCCGCCCTGCAGCTCATATTCCGGCTGCACGTCCGGCGAGGTGATGAACTTGGCGAATTCGGTCGCCTTGTCCTCGACGCCCGAACCCTTGAAGATCGCCAGGCTGTCGGTGATCAGCAGCGTGCCGGGGCCTTTGGCGTCGGGACCGAGCGGCAGCGTCGTGATGCCCCAGCTGATCTTCGTCTCCTTCAGGCGGGAGGCAGCGCCCGATCCGGCCTGGATCATGGCGACCTTGCCGTCGAGGAAGATGGCGCGGACTTCGTTCTGCTCATAGGCCGTCGGGCCTTCCTCGGAGTAGGGGACGATATCCTTGTAAGCCTTCAGCGCAGCGAGAATCTGCGGGCTGTCGAGGGTGACCTTGCCGTCCGCATCCGTTACCGCGCCGTTGTTGGTGTAAACCCAATGCATGAACTGGTGCATGGTGTTGTCGAAGGTCTTGGCCGAGAGACCGAAGCCCGGAATGCCGGTCTTTTCCTTGATGGTCTTTGCCATCTCGATTTCTTCGGCCCAGGTCTTCGGCGGCTTCTCGGGATCAAGGCCGGCCTGCTTGAAGAGGTCCTTGTTCCAATAAAGCGCCTTGGTGGAGAAGGCGATCGGAACGCCCCACTGCGTGCCCTCGAAGGTCACCGTGTCGACGATGTGGGGATAGTAAGCCTTCTTTTCCTCATCCGTCATCGGCACCTTGACGATGAGGTCGTTCTGCGCGAATTCCTTCAGCGTGCGCGAGCCGACATAGGCCATGGCAACCGGCGTGCCGGCGGCGGCAAGCGTCGTTGCCTTGTCCTGGCACTGCGCCCAGCCGACGACTTCAGGGGTGACCTTCCAGCCGGCGTTCTTTTCTTCCCACTGCTTGATATATTTGGTGTGGACCGGGTCGATCGTGTCGCCGCAATAGATCCAGCTGATTTCCTTGTCGGCCGCCTGGGCAGTGACTGCGGTCAGTGCCGTCGAACCGAGCAAGGCGAGCGCCATAAGGCCTGTCTTGATTGTAATGCTCACGTCGTAACTCCCATTCTTGGTTAGCTGTTCACTGGTTTTTTGCTTTTATTGTTTCACCGCACCGGCGGTCAGACCGCCGACGAGGTAACGCTGAAGGAAGAAGATGACGACCATCGCCGGCGCAATGCCGACGAAGGAAGCCGCCATCAGTTCGTTCCAGATGACCTCCTGCTTGCCGAAGTAGGCAAAGAGCCCCACCGGCAAGGGCATGTATTCGCTCTTCGAGTTGAAGGTCAGCGCGAAGATGAATTGCTGGGCGTAGGCGCCGATGAAGGTGGTGATGGCGACGACGATGATTCCCGGCATCGCAATGGGCAGGATGACGCGGCGCAGGGTGTAGAAGTGGCTGGCGCCATCCATGAAGGCGGCTTCGTTGAGCTCCTGGGGAATGCGGATCATATAGGTGCGCAGCAGCCAGATCGCCGACGGGATGAGGAAGGCGACCCCCGGCACGATCATGGCGAGATAGGTGTTGAGCACGCCCATGCTGCGCATCAGCCGGAAGAGCGGGATCAGAAGCACGGCGCCGGAGAACATGTTCACCGTCAGGAAGGCGCCGAGCAGGATGCCCATGCCCTTGAATTCGAACTTGGCGAAGGCATAAGCCGCCGGAATGACGAGGCAGAGCACGATCAGCGTGACGATGATCGAGATGAAGAAGGAATTGAAGATATAGCGCCCGAAACCCGGCACGCTGATCCACATCGTCCGGTAGGCTTCGAACGAGCCGTTCTCCGGCCAGAAACGATAGGGCGAGGAGAAGAGCTGGGCGAGCGGCTTCAGCGACACCAGGAAGCCCTCCACGAAGGGCGCCAGGACGAAGAATAAAAACACCGCGATGCCGCAATAGATCAGGATGATCTCCCACCAGCGGTAACGGTCGATCATGGCAGCACTGCTCATGCGCGCTTCTCCGGGTTGAGGCGGCGGGTGACGCGGAAATAGGCGAAGCAGAAGAGCGACAGGAAAATGCAGATCAAGACGGCGCGCGCTGCACCCTCACCGTATTTCTTCGAGCCGATCGCCGTCTGGTAGGTATCGATGATCATCGTCGTCGTCTCGCCGCTCGGGCCGCCCTGCGTCAGGATCCAGATGATGTCGAACGAGTTGAAGGTGGCGATCAAGGACAGCATCGACATGGTGATGATGGCAGGCACCATCAGCGGCAGGGTGATGCGGCGGAAGCGGTACCAGCGGCCGGCGCCGTCGGTCCAGGCGGCCTCGTAGAGGTCCTTCGGGATCGACTGGATCGCCGCCAGGAAATAGATCGTCACCAGCGGCACGCCGATCCAGACGTCGGTGACGATGGTCGCCCAGAAGGCGGTGCTGCCATAGGCGAGGAAGGCGACCGGGCCGTCCACCAGGCCGAAACGCTGCAACAGGCCGGATATCATCCCGAACTGGCCGTTATACATCCAGCCCCACATGAAGATGCCGATCGCCATCGGCACGATCCATGGCGGCATGGTCAAAAGCCGGAACAGCGAGCGGCCGGGCACGGCGGCATTCAGCATGCAGGCGCCGAAGGTGCCGATCACCATTTTCAGGGCAACCGAGAAGAAGGTCCAGACGAAGGTGCGGAAGATGACCTCGGCAAAGGTGGCGTTGAAGATCTTCTCGTAATTGACCCAGCCGACCCAATTGGTCGTCTTCTTCAGCGACGCGTCGGTGAACGAAAGAATGAAGGTATCGACCAGGGGATAGGCGACGATGGCGAGGACATAGAGAACAGCCGGAAGAAGAAGGATCCAGGCAAAGATGAAGGCGCTTCTTTGAACACTCATCTTGCCGCCGTCCTCAAGCCGCTCTTGCGTGAAGGGCCTCGTCGAAGCGGTCCCAGATGGGACGCAGGTCGACGACGGTTTTCTTCATCCTCGCTTCGTCCATCGCCAGCGCCAGGATGCCGGCCTCGAGCGCATTCAGCGTGGAGACGGGCAGTTCGAGCCCGGTGCGCACGCTTTCCAAGAGGTCGCTCGCCATCTGCTCATCGGCGCCGTAATGCTGGGAGAGTTCCGTGGCGGCATATTTGTTTTCCACCACCTTCTTGCCGGTCAGCTGCTCGTGCACGTCGAGATAGCCGCGGACGAAATCGCCTTCGGCCATGCCGCGCGAGCCCATGATGGCGAAGCGGCGGAACTGGTCGGGCACGTTCAGATTGGTGTGGAAGTTCATGCCGACGCCATTCTCATATTCGACGATCGCCACCTGGTAATCGATGATGTCGGCATCGCTGTCGAAGACCTTGTCCGATCCCATCCAGCCGCTCGGCTTGCGGTGGAAAAGCTCGAGGTCGTTGATGCCCTCGCGGGCCGGGTCGTTGGCCGGAATGAAGCTCTTGCGGCCGCCGAAACTGGCGACCCGCTCCGGCCGCGCGCCGACGACGCCGTTATAAAGGTCGAGGTCGTGGCAGCATTTCTCCAGCATGAAGCTGCCGGAGTAACGTTCGTAACGGCGCCAGTCGCGCATGAAGAAGGCGCCGTGATAGGGCTCGATATGTTCGGACGCCTCGATCGAGACGATCTGGCCGAGCTTGCCCTCGGCCTGGATGGCGCGCAGATCCTTGTAAAGAGGGGAGTAACGCAGCACCAGGCCGACCATCAGCCGCTCATGGCCGAACTTCGCCATCAGATGGGCAAGCTCGATGCTTTCGGCGATCGTCGTGACGATCGGCTTTTCGCAGAAGACCTTGAGGCCGGCCTGCAGCCCGAGCCTGATATGGCCGAGATGCATGTGATTGGGAGAACCGATCATCAGCAGATCGAGCTTCTCGGAGGCAAGAAGCTCTTCCGGCGAAGCATAGGCCTTGCCGGCGGAAATGCCCTTTTCCGTCAAATCGGGAAGGCCGGCGGGATCGGGATCCACATAGCCGACGATGTCGAAGCTGCTATCGATCGCTTTGAAGACATAGCCGAGATAGCCGAGCCGGAATCCGAGCCCGATGATTCCCACTTTCATGCCGATCAAGTTCCCAATTTAAGTAATTTATTTTCTTTAAGTTGGGACAAAAATCGGAAGGCGTCAATAGAAAACGGGCCGCAAGACGCGAGCATGAAATTAATTTTCATAAGTCGGTAGGCGGCTGCCGATCAGGCGCTTCGATCGGCTCGGATGCGGGCGCGCCGGATACAGCAGGCGTATTTTTGAAGCCCCGGACCTCGACGCCAGGCTTCATTGCAACTGGCGGCAATCGCGCCGGCAAGCTCACGCGAATCTCGCGAAATGTTGAAAAGAGCCGCGCGCTTACCTGTGTAGGATGCTGCGAGAACCCGAGGCCAGGAGGAGCCATCATGACCCGCATGACAGCCAAGGATTTCCCACAGGAACTGCTCGAACTCTATGATTATTACGCGCATGGGAGGATCACCAAGCGCGAGTTTCTCGACCGGGCCGGCAAATTCGCTGTCGGCGGCGTGACCGCGGCCGCGATCCTGGCGTCGCTGAGCCCCGATTATGCGCTGGCGACCCAGGTCGAGGCGACCGATCCCGATATCTCAGCCGAATACATCACCTATCCCTCGCCGAAGGGAAATGGCGATGTCCGCGGTTATCTCGTCCGTCCCAAAAACGCCACCGGCAAGGTCGCCGCCGTCGTGGTCGTGCATGAGAACAGAGGCCTCAACCCCTATATCGAGGATGTCGCGCGGCGCGTGGCGAAAGCCGGCTTCATCGCGCTTGCGCCCGACGGCCTCACCTCGGTCGGCGGCTACCCCGGCAATGACGAAAAGGGGCGCGAACTCCAGCAGAAGGTCGATCCGGAAAAGCTGATGAACGACTTCTTCGCGGCGGTCGAGTTCCTGATGAAGAATGATCTCACCACCGGCAAGGTCGGCATCACCGGCTTCTGCTACGGCGGCGGCGTCGCCAACGCCGCGGCGGTCGCCTATCCCGAGCTTGCCGCCGCCGTGCCGTTCTATGGCCGGCAGCCGCGCGCCGAAGACGTGCCGAAGATCAAGGCGCCGCTGCTGATCCACTATGCCGGGCTGGACAAGGGCATCAACGAAGGCTGGCCGGCCTATGAAGCGGCGCTGAAATCCGCCGGCAAAACCTACGAGGCCTATATCTACCCCGACGTCAATCACGGCTTCCACAATGATACCACGCCGCGCTACGACGAGGCCGCCGCCAAGCTCGCCTGGCAGCGGACGGTCGATTGGTTTACCAAATACCTGGCTTGAGAATGCAGTGACCAGTCGGCGGGGAGCGATCCCCGCCGATTGGCAAATGTCGCGCCCGGTTATTGCGAACGTTCGACCTTGCGCCGTCCCTGACCATCATTCCGCCGACGTTTTCCACTCTGGACGGCCAGTCTGGCCAGCAAGTTCGTTAGGAGTGGCGGCCCCGGTCATGGCGGCAGTTCTACCTCTCTCTGCTTCTGAGGTCCCGCAATTTCAGGCGGGACGGGAGCATTTTTGGCGGCCTGAGCGCGCCATCCGTCTTTGAAGCAATCTCTCGCGGAAAGCTCAGGTTTCCGATGTCTCAACCAGCAGATTCGAGCCGAGCGCCTGCAGGAAACTCCCGGCATCAAAAATGGCAGCCGGTGGCTTTGCACCGGTGTCGCGGATGTCGCCCGACAGGATCCGCTGGACCGCTTCGCAGATGATCGGCGCCGTGACGGCATAGATGTCCTGTCCCTGGGCGAGAAGCCGGCGACGCAGGTCGCCTTGCGTGATGATCACTTCAACGGCGAAGCGCTGCGCCGAACGCCCGGTTTCATCGATGGCCTGGGGCGGGGGCGTTGACGGATCGCGAACATCCCGCAGGGCTGTCGTGCTGAGAAAGGTGTGCAGCTCCCTGATGCGGACGTGGCGGGCGATGAGCGGTACTTCCGAAAATGGCAGCTCGACGAATGTTTGCCGGCCGAACGGGGCCGGTAAAACGGCCACCTTCTCCGCCGGTGGCTGATGGACGGGCCGAAGCTCTCCGCCGCTGACGGCGAGGCGCTGTGTCCTGTTCTTCTCGCCGGTCACGCGCGTGCCTTTCGTGGGCAGCCAGCTGTCGAGCGCGACCCGGATTTCGACAGTGTCTGCATCCTGCCATTCGTCCATCAGGGCTGCCACCAGCAGATCGGCAAGACCGCCGTAAAATCCCATGGCCGGGATGATGGCTACGCCTGCTTGTCCGGCCGCAGCCCCATGCCGGTCGAACGTGGCCTGAACACTCGGCTGTTCAGCCGTTACATCGAGATAGTGGATGCCGGCGCGCAACGCGGCACGCACGACCGCGTCGGCCGTCTCGATGAACGGGCCGGCGCAGTTGATCACCGCCGCCGCTTCGGCGAGTGCCCTGTCGAGCGCCGCGTCATCCTCTATGGCTGCTTCGCGGCATTCGACGCCACGTTCCGGAAAACCCGCTTCCGCCAATCGCCCGGCACTCCGACCGATCGCAATCGGTTTCAACCCGCGCCGCAACAGTTCGGTGACGACAAACCTGCCGGTATGGCCATTCGCGCCGAAAACCGCGACGGCGGCCTGGGGTGTTCTGGTGACGGCGGCTTGATGCATGGTCATTGCTCTCTCCTTCGCTACAGACCTGTCTGTTCTTTACAAAACATACAGGTCTGTAGCGTGTCAACCAGTTTTCTGCTAGTGTGGCTGAATTGGAGATAAGCGAATGACGAAAAGCACAGCGAACGCACCTGCCCCAGCCGTGAACGAGGTCCGGGACAGAATTCTCGAGACGGCATCGGAACTCTTCTACCGGCGCGGCGTACGCGCCGTCGGCGTCGATTTGGTGGTGGAAAAATCTGGGGTCGCCAAAACCAGTCTCTACCGCCATTTCGGCACAAAGGACGATTTGATTGCCGCCTTTCTTAAGCGCGAGGACCTGGATTTCTGGAGCACCTGGGACCGGGTAACCGAGCGGCATGCGGATGACGCTTTGGCCGAACTCGACGCCCATTTCGAATGGATCGGCGAACGGGTCGGACGGGACAATTACCGCGGCTGCCCGCAGATCAACACCGCTGCTGAGTTTCCGGAAGCCGGTCACCCCGCCCGCAAGGTCGCCGAAGCCCATATGCGTGAAATGCGGCGGCGCCTAAAGGCCATCGCCGAGCGACTGGCGGTTGCGGCGCCCGACCGGCTTGCCGGGCAACTCGCGGTGCTGATCAACGGCGCCTTTGTCAGCATGCAGGTCTTCGAACCCGGCGAGGCGACCGGCTTGCTCCGCGATGCCGCTCACGCCCTGATCGCCGCTGGCCGCAGTTGATTCATGGGGCACACTCCCAGAGTTGGAAAAGGGGTAATGCTGCTGCAATCGCGCGCAAGTGCAGGTTTCGGCAAGCATCCACCGGCTTGCCCAACAGCTCGAGTTTTCGAACATACCGAGTTCCGCGCCATGGTGCGGAGCATCTTGGCAGCTCCCCCACATTTTGCGGCCTTCCCGATGTTGTTATCAGTGGAGACGGTTTGAACGCCCAGCCTCCTCAGGGAGGAACAAATACGTCCTCAAAAAGTCTGCGACGTCAGCCAATCGGCGAACACCTTTGACAGCCGCCGCTGGCTGCCGACTTTTGGATAAGCGAGGTAGTGGCCGATGTAGCGGTTGTCGCGGCTGTTGCTGAACGGGCGAACCAGACGCCCGCTGTCGAGCTCGCGCCTTGCCAGAGTGTTGGACTCTAACGCCACCCCCAGCCCGTTCGCCGCGGCGTCGACTGCCAGAAAGCTTCTGTCGAAGCTCATGGCGGGCAGGGGCGGAGGGCCGAGATTGTTGAGTTCGAACCAGTCGATCCACTGGATCCTTTTCAGGTCGCTGCGGATGAGGGGAAGACGCGCGAGATCGCGCGGGTTTTTCAGTCGTTCAGCCATCTTTGGAGAACACAGCGGAGAAATGATCTCTTCTCCAAGCGGCACGACGATCAAATCTTCTCTGTTCGATGGTTCGCCGTAGATGATGTCGACATCAAACAGGCCGTCCACGAAACGCGCATAGTTTGTGCTCGCCGCCACCCGGACCTCTACCCCCTCGTTCTTGCCGAGGAAGTCGGGAAGGCGTGCCGAGAGCACCTGCGCGGCATAGCTCGGCGCGCAGTGAACCCGCAGCAGGTGGGTCTTGTTGGATGAAATCATCTCAACACCCCGACGAAGCTCTTCAAAGGCGTTGGAGGCATGGGAGAGGAGCGTCTGCCCCGCCAGAGTCAAGGTGACCTTTCGCGTGCTTCGCTCGAAGAGGGAGATGCCAAGGTCACGCTCGAGCTTTGCAATGGCGTGACTTACGGCGCTGGGTGAGAGGTGCAGCTCCTCGGCTGCAGCGCGGAAAGATGCCAGCCTGGCTGCGGCTTCAAAGATGCGGACCGCGGAAAGTGAGGCCATCTGTAACATCGGATTAGTGAACCAGATTCACCCACCGTTGTAAACTTCGCGTTTGTCGAACGGCATCAACTCGATCAGTTTCGACCCAGCAAGCCAACTGACTTGTCGAAAATTTGCCAGATGCTCGGGACGCATCGGGAGGAGATTACATGTTACTGAATGGGAAGACCGCGGTCATTTCTGGCGCGGCGAGCAGGCGCGGCATCGGCCGTGCAACGGCGCAGCTTTTCGCCGAGCATGGCGCCCGCGTCGCCATCCTCGATATCGATGCCGACGCCGCTGCGGAGGCCGCCGCGGCGCTGCCGAGCGTCAAGTCTGGCAACCATGTCGGCCTGCGCTGCGACGTCGCCGACAAGTCGTCCTGCGCCGATGCCGCATCCAAGGTGATCGCCTCGTTCGGTTCGGTAAACGCGCTGATCAACAATGCCGGCATCACCCAGCCCGTCGGCACGCTCGATATCACCGAAGCAGACTGGCAGCGGATCGTGGCGGTCAACATGACCGGCGTGCTCTTCCTGAGCCAAGCCTTCATCCCCTACATGCGCGACAATGGTGGCGGATCGATTGCCTGCATGTCTTCTGTCTCGGCGCAGCGTGGCGGCGGCATCTTCGGCGGGCCACATTACTCCGCAGCCAAGGCAGGCGTGCTCGGCCTCGCCAAAGCGATGGCCCGCGAATTCGGTCCAGCCGGCATTCGCGTCAACTCCGTCACGCCTGGCCTCATCCAGACGGATATCACCGGTGGCAAACTGACCGACCAGATGCGCGCCGACGTCATCAAGGGCATCCCTCTGAGCCGGCTCGGAGAGGCCGCCGACGTCGCGAATATCTACCTGTTCCTCGCCTCGGATCTGTCGGCCTACGTCACCGGCGCGGTCATCGATGTCAACGGCGGCATGCTGATCCATTGAGGCCCAATCTGGAGAGACACCGACATGAGCCAGATTGGCCACAATATCAGCCTGACAGAGCGCGCCCGGCGCATCCGCCGTCACGCGCTGCGTATGGGGGAAGTGCAGGGGCAGGGTTATATCGCCCAGGCGCTCGGCGTCGCCGACGTCCTTGCCGTATCCTACTTCCACGCCACGAACTACCGGCCGGAAGATCCGGAATGGGACGGCCGCGACAGGTTCCTGTTGTCGATCGGCCACTATGCGATCGCGCTTTACGCAGCTCTGATCGAAGCCAAGATCATTCCCGAGGACGAGCTGGAAACCTACGGCACGGATGACAGCCGGCTGCCGATGTCCGGCATGGCCGCCTACACGCCCGGCATGGAAATCACCGGCGGCTCGCTCGGACACGGGCTCGGCATCGCGGTCGGCATGGCCTTGGCGCTGAAGCGGAAGAAGTCCTCTTCCTTTGTCTATAATCTGTTTTCAGACGGCGAACTCGACGAAGGTTCGACCTGGGAGGCCGCGATGTCGGCGGGTTCCTACAAGCTCGACAATCTGATCGGCGTCGTCGACGTCAATCAGATGCAGGCCGACGGCCCGTCGGTCGGCGTGCTCAATTTCGAACCGCTGGGCCCCAAATTCGAGGCCTTCGGCTGGTTCGTCCAGCGGGTCGACGGCAACGATCTCGATGCGCTCGTAAAGGCGTTCGACGCCGCTCGTCACCACGCCGAGCTGAAGCCCCGCATCATCATATGCGACACGAAAATGGCGAAGGGGGTGCCCTTTCTCGAGGCGCGCGATCGAAACCACTTCCTGCGCGTCGAATCCCACGAATGGGCCGAGGCCCTCAGGATCATCGATGCGGGAGTTGAAGCATGAGGCGTTCGAAGTACATCCGGCCTGCCCATCTTGAAAGCGGCATCGACAAGCCCCGCCTGACGACGTCGGCGATGATCGCATCGATCGCCGGTCCCGATCAGCCGACGAGACCGGCACCCTTCGGCAATGCGCTTGCCGCCCTGGCGCGGAACGACGAGCGTATTGTCGGCATGTCCGCCGACCTCGCGAAATACACGGACCTTCATGTGTTTCGCGCTGCCCATCCCGACCGCTTCTATCAGATGGGCATGGCGGAACAGTTGCTGATGATGTCGGCGGCCGGCATGGCGCGCGAAGGCTTTCAACCTTGGGTGACGACATATGCCGTCTTCGCGTCCCGGCGGGCCTACGACTTCATCTGCCTGGCGATTGCCGAGGAGATGCTTGACGTGAAGATCGTCTGCGCCCTTCCGGGCCTGACGACGGGATATGGGCCGAGCCATCAGGCGACTGAGGATCTCGCGATGTTCCGCGGCATGCCGAACCTGACGATCGTCGATCCGTGCGACGCGAGCGAAATCGAGCAGGCGGTTCCGGCGATCGCCGCCCATAGGGGGCCGGTCTACATGCGCCTGCTGCGCGGCAACGTTCCGCTGGTTCTGGAGGAATACGGCTACAAGTTCGAACTCGGCAAGGCCAAGCTCCTTTGTGATGGCAAGGACACTCTCATCATCTCGTCGGGGCTGATGACGATGCGGGCGCTCGAGGCTGCCAAGCAGCTTCGAAACGACGGCGTCGACGCTGCCGTCCTGCACGTCCCGACCATAAAGCCGCTCGATGAGGCGGCGATCGTCGCCGAGTGCCGCAAAGGTGGGCGGCTCGTGGTCGTCGCGGAGAACCACACGGTCATTGGCGGCCTTGGAGAGGCAGTCGCCGGAACGCTGTTGCGTGCCGGCGTCGCACCGCCGGCCTTCCGCCAGATCGGCCTGCCCGACCAGTTCCTGGAGGCGGGCGCCTTGCCGACGCTTCATGACCAATACGGGCTATCGACCGTGAAGATGACGGAGGCGGTCAAGGCCTGGCTCTCGACCTGACGACATTGGCCGGTTGAGGAGATGCCGGCCGTTTAAACAAGCTTGTGATGGAGGATGATATGAGCGTGCAGATGAACAGAAGATTTTTCCTGGCGAGCGCCACTGCTGCGCTCGCGGCCCCGGCAATCGTGCTTTCGAGCCGATCCGCCAGCGCTGCCGCCACGACCCTGACCCTCGGCCATGGCGCCGCGCCCGGCAACCCCCGAACCGTCGCTGCCGCTAAGTTCGCGGAACTCGTCAAGCAGAAGACCGAAGGTCGTATCCAGATCAACGTCGCAGGCGCCGAGACGCTTGGCAGCGACTCCGCGATGCTCACCAGTCTCAGGACAGGCGCGCTGGACTTCACCGCCAACAGCCAGGGCGCAACTTCGGCGATCGTTCCGGAACTCAGCGCGCTCGGCCTGCCGTTTCTGTTCGAAAACACCGACAAGGCCGTGGCTGTCCTGAACGGTCCGGTGGGGGCCGAGCTCAACCGCCGCTTCGAAGCGGTCGGAGTCGTACCGCTCGACTGGTGGGACAACGGCATCCGGCACCTGACGAACTCGAAGCGGAAGGTGACTTCGCCTGCTGAGCTGGCGGGCATGAAAATCAGGACGCCCGCCGATCCGATGACCATCGACATCTTCCAGGCATTGGGAGCAGGCACCGAACAAATCGCCTTCGGCGAGCTCTACATCGCCCTGCAGCAGGGCGTTGTCGATGGGCAGGAGAATCCGCTCGCCAATATCGAAAGCTCGAAACTTCACGAGGTCAACAAATACATCAGCCTGACCGCCCACAAATGGGAATCCACTCCGTTCCTGATGTCGAAGATCGCTCAGGCCCGCTTGGGGTCTGATTTAGATGCGGTCAAGGCCGCGGCAAAGGAGGCGGGTGCTCTGCAGCGGAAGCTCTCGAGCGAGAAGGCCGCTGAAGTGCTCGAGAACTTCAAGAAGAACTCCGCCGTCGAGGTGGTGGAAGTCGACCACGACGCTTTCGTCAAGGCGACCGCGCCCGTCGCCGACACCTGGAAGAAGAAGCCTTTCGGCGATTTTGTCACCCAGGTGGAAGCGGCTGCGAGGGGCTGAGGCTTCTCCAACGATCCGGAGGCCTCATGAGCAGGTTCTATTCAGCCGTCGATCTGGTCGCCGGTATCATCGTCTTATTTGCCCGTTTGGTCATCATCGTCAGCGGCGTAGCGCTGACGGTGGTCACCACGGCCAACGTCGTCGCTCGATACGCTTCGGCGAGCGGGGGACTGTCGTTCGCCCAGGAGCTGCCGATGCTGATGTTTCCATGGTTCATCATCGCCGGAATCATCATTGCGGCCCACACGGGCGGGCATATGGCCGTCGAATGGCTCTACGAAAAGCTCGACGGCAGTGCTCGGACGACGGCCCTCATCGTAGCGAACGCGATCAGCGTCGCCGCATTTCTGGTGTTGGCATATCAGGCGACCGTGGTGGCCGAGATCGCCGGGGCTGAACGCAGCCCCGTTCTGCAGCTTCCGAACAGCATCGGATACTACTCGCTTTCGATCGGTGCCGTGCTGGTGTCTATCGTCACCATCGCCGCGACCGTCCGCGTTCTCCGCCTCGGCTGGGATCACCGCCTCGAAATCAAGCCCGAGGAGATCGCGCTATGACACTCGTCATGATCTTTTCCTTTTGCATCCTCATGGTCCTCGCCGTTCCCGTCGGCTATGGGCTGATCATCGCAGCAGGGCTTGGAGTGCTGTTCAATGGCTACGTCCCGCTCTCGGTGGTCGCCCAGCAGGTCTACGACCAGACCCAGTCCTTCCCGATGCTGGCGCTCCCGTTCTTCATGCTTGCAGGCACGCTGATGCTTGGCGGCGAGCTGGGGCGTCAGCTCCTGGAGCTCGCCTCTCGCGCGATGCAGCGGTGGCGGGGCGGACCGCTTTCGACCACGGTCGTATCCTCGGTCGTCTTCGGCGGCGTATCCGGTTCGGCCGTGGCGAATGCCAGTGCGCTTGGCTCCGTTCTCATCCCATGGCAGAAGAAGCACGGGTTCCCGCCGGCACTCTGCGCCGCCAACAACGCGACCTCCGCCGTCATTGACGTCCTCATCCCGCCTTCGATCCCGATGATCCTCTACGCTCTGATCAGCGGCGTCAGCGTCGGTGATCTGTTCATCTCCGGCATCGTTCCGGGGCTGATCATGGCGGCGAGCTTCGTCTTCGTCTGCTGGTATGTCTCCGTGAGGCGGGGGTATGCCGCCGCGGCCGTGAAGGTCCGCAAGCGTGAGCTGGCGCGACTGGCACTACAAAGTTTGCCGGCAATCCTGCTGCCGATCCTGATCATCGTCTTTCTGCGTTCCGGCCTGGCGACGCCGACAGAGGTCTCGGTCCTGTCGGTCGTTTACTCGCTGCTGCTCAGCATCCTCTTCTACCGTGACCTGACCTGGAAACGCTTCTGCGAGAACATGGTGGAGGCGGGCGTCGCGACGGGTGTCGTCATGCTCGTGATCATGGGCAGCGCGGCGGTCGGCTGGGTTCTGACATTCGATCAGGCCCCGCAGCACATGGCCGAATGGGTCTCGACGCACATCTCCAGCCCGATGGTCATCATTCTCATGATGAACCTGATCATGTTGGTGGTCGGCATGCCGCTCGACATGCCGCCGGCGATCCTCCTGCTCGGACCGATCTTCGTTCCTCTGGCCGATTCCATCGGCCTCGACCGGGTCCAGCTTGGCCTGATGATGGTGATCAACCTCGGGATCGGTCTCTACACGCCGCCGATCGGCACGACCCTGTTCATCTCGTCTTCAATCGCAAAGGCGCCGCTCGGCACCACAACGAACGAGCTCTGGCCGTTTTTCGGCATGGCCATGCTCCTCCTTCTCGCGGTCAGCTTCGTGCCCGCGCTGACGATCTACTGAGGAGCGTTCGATGAGCGAAACGTCCAAGAACGTCATCACCGTCCGAGGACTCACAAAGTCCTACGGTGCGACCTCGGTCCTCAAGGGCGTCGACTTCTCCGTTGCTCGGGGGGAGGTTCATGCGCTGCTTGGCGGTAATGGCGCCGGCAAGTCGACGATGATCAAGATCATCACGGGCGCGGCCTCGCGCAATGATGGAGAGATCCGCTTCTTCGACAGCAACGGCAGCGAACGGAGCGAGGCCGAGGGTAGGGCGAAGGTCGCAGTCGTGCACCAGGAACTTGCGCTCCTGCCGCATTTGACCGTCGCCGAAAACATTGCCCTGCCGCATCAACGCAGAGGTGCGGGCTTGTTTCGGCGTGCGGCCGCAGCGGGACAGGCCTACGATGCGCTGAGAACGATCGACCAGGATTTCGCCGCCAAGTCTCTATACAGGCTGGTGGGCAGCCTGAGCCTCCACGAAGGTCAGATGGTCGAAATTGCCCGGGCTCTTTCTTCGGGTGCGGAATTAATCCTCCTCGACGAGCCGACTGCCAATCTCACAACTCTTGAGACGGAGAGGCTGTTTGCGGTCCTGAGGCGGCTCACCCGGGACACCGGTCTGTCGGTCGTGTTCGTCTCGCACCGGATGAAGGAGATCAGGCAGATCGCCAATGTCTGCACGATCATCCGCGACGGCCGGACGGTAGTCGATCGTCAGGCGATGGCAGAGCTGACAGACGCCGGCATCATCGAAAAGATGGGGCAGGTGGCAGCCTCTCATGCACCGGAACGGGCGCCCCAGCCCGAATACCGGTCGGACGCCTCCGCTGCGACGGACACCATCACCATCGAGGAGGCAGGTTTCAGACTGGAACTGCTGCCGGGCACCGTCCTCGGCGTGGCCGGCGCACCGGCTGGACCGGCGGCACTGATCGAAGCGCTGACAGGCGCCGCCCGGAAGAAGCGATGGACGGTTGCGCGTGGGGGATGGCCGGACCAGCTCCGATCGCCGCGCAAAGCCGCCCGCCTGGGAGCGGGATATGTGACCGGCGATCGGGCACACAAGGGAGTCCTCCACAGTCTTCCGATCATCGATAACGTGATGGCGTCCCGCCGTGTGACCAGAGGCGCGCTCCTCGCCGGCGGCTCTGAAGGGGGCGAATGCCTCGATCTGCTGAAGGCCTTGAAGGTGAAGGCCGCTTCCGTCTGGGATCTGCCGAGCACGCTGAGCGGTGGCACGCAGCAGAAGCTGCTGCTTGCCCGCTGGCTGGGCGTGCCCTCCCGGCTGCTGGTCCTCGAGGAACCGACCAGAGGCGTCGATATCGGAACCAAGCGTGAGATTTATCAGCTCATCAGACAGATGGCCGCTTCAGGCACAGTGATCGTCTGGTGGTCTACCGAAAATGTCGAACTGCTGGAAGTCTGCGACCGAGTCATCGGCTTCGACACCGAGGGACGCTGTGCCGGCGTGATGGACCGCGTCGACTTCAGTGAAGAGAAACTTGTTACCTTGACTGGAATGGCCGCATGACTGAGACCCGGGCACACATCGCGCCGACTGAGGCGCCCGCAACAAAAATCAAACAGAGGGAAAGCCTCTTTAGCGCCTACAGGACCGAGATCGCCATCGCTCTGGCCATCGTGCTGCTGGCCCTTGCGGTCGGCTCGCGGGTTCCGCAGGCGCTCACCTGGGGCAACTTCGCCAATATCACACAGGCAGGTGCGCCTCTTATCATCATGTCGCTGGGCGTCCTGCTTGTCGTCATCACCGGCGGTATCGACCTGTCCGTCGGCTCGGTCTTCTCCTTGACCGGCATGGTGACGGCTCAGGCGATGGCAAATGGGTTTGGCGGCATCTCGGCAAGCCTGATCGGTCTAGGCGTCGGACTTCTTTTCGGATCGATCAACGGCTTCCTCGTCACGATCGCCGGCCTGGCGCCGTTCGTCGTGACGCTCATCACCTTTGCCGTTGCCGGCTCGCTCGCCTTCATCGTCACCAACGGGCGCTCGATGCCAATCGGCGATCCGGACTTCTGGCTCCTTAACAGCGGCAGCCTGATACCGGGCGTTCCGAATTACATCCTCTTCTGCGTGATCCTTTTGATCGCGATCGAGCTCTTCCTGAAGAAGATGGTGGCGGGCCGATGGTTCTATGCTGTCGGCAGCAGTTCGACGGCTGCCTATCTGCTTGGCATCCCGGTCAAGCGAACGAAATTCATGGCCTATGTCGCGTCGTCGCTGCTTGCATCGTTCTCCGGCCTCCTGACGATCTCCTACATTCTCAACGCCGAATCCACGGCGGGGTCGAGCCTGATGCTTCAGGCTACAGCGGCGGTCGTGATCGGCGGTGCAAGCCTGCTCGGCGGCACGGGCACCGCGGTCGGCGCCGTGCTGGGGGCTCTGATGATCACGGTCATCCAGAACGGCGTCAATCTCATCGGCATCAACAGCTTCTGGCAGGGGTCGGTCACCGGCGTCGCCATTCTCATCGCGGTCCTTATCGACCGCTTCAGCAAGTCGCGGCGGGGGGCCGTTTGACATCAACCCGGCAAAGCCGGTCTTTGGAGGAGGAATGAAAATGAAAAGCACGAAACACGCAATGAGGTTGTTTGCCGGCGTTGCAATGGTGGCCCTTTCACTTTCGGCTGCCGCCCATGCTGAGGAAAAGAAGACCGTGGCGTACCTGGCGCCGTCGCTTGACATCTCCTACTGGCAGTGGGTCGGCTATGGCGTGAAGGAGAAGGCCAAGGAACTCGGCATGGACTATGTCGAGTACACGTCGGAAAATTCGCCGGCCAAGCAGATGGACAATGCCCGCACCGCCGTGACCAAGGGCGTCGATGCGATCGTGATCGGCCCCGTGAGCTCGACGAGCACGCCGCCGCTCCTCGCCTATTTGAAATCGCAGAACATCCCCATCGCGTTCGCCGGCATCGGCCCGCAGCCCGGCCAGACCGACTACACGTCGTCAGTTACGGCAAACAATTACGAGACCGGCAAGGCGCAGGGCGAATTCGTCTGCAAGCTTGCCAAGGACCGCGGCGGCAACCAGGTCGGCATGCTCTCATTGCCGCAGGATCGCGAGAATGCCCAGAAATATCTGAAGGGGGCGGAAGAAGCGTTCAAGGCGAGCGGCTGCGATCTGGCGCAGATGCTGGAGACCAGGGGACTTACCGTCAACGAGGCGGTCACGCAGGCCAATGACATGCTCACCGCCCATCCTGATATCAAGGCCATTTACGGCATGTATGATGAGGCCGGGACAGGTGCCGCGAAAGTGCTTCAAACCCGCGGTCTTACCGGCAAGGTCGGCATTGCGGTTGCAGACGGCAGCCCGACGACGATCTCGCTGCTGAAGTCGAACGCGATCCAGGGCATCTTCTTCCAGGAGGCGGTCGGACAAGGAATCGACGGGACTCAGCAGGTTTTCAATGCAATCTCCGGCGCGCCGGTCAAGAAAGACCTCGCTCTCGTCATGCCGCTGGTGACGGCCGATAAGGTTGACTCGCCGGAAGCGAAGGCCGTCATCGCGCGGGTGTTCCCGCCCGCCAACTAAGGTGGTGTGGACGCCGGCTGTTCTGGCCGGCGTCCATTTCGGCGATCTCTTGAAGGGCCGCAGGCATGAAAGACCTCCCGATCATCGATCCGCATTTTCATCTCTGGGATCTCGACAACAACTACTATCCGTGGCTGTCGGACGGCGTGAAACAGTCTGCCTTCGGCGACTATACCGCCATCAACAAGACTTACCTCATCGACGACTTCCTGGCGGACGCCAGGAATCAGAACCTGGTGAAGGCAGTCCACCTCGACGTCGGATACGATCCGAAGGATCCGGCCGGCGAGACGCGGTGGCTGCAGGGCGTGGCCGACAAGCACGGTTTTCCTCACGGCATCGTCGGATATGCCGATTTCCGCAGACCCGACGTCGGCGATCTCCTCGACGAGCACATGACTTTCGCGAACTTCCGCGGCATCCGGCAGTCGATGAACTATCACCAGGATCCTGCCAAGACCTACCTGACCGAACCTGGCGTTAGCCGCACGCCGGAATGGCGCAGGGGCTTCAAGGAACTTGCCCGACGGGATCTCAGTTTCGACCTCCAGCTCTACTACTGGCAGATGGAAGAATTTCTCGATCTTGCCCGCGCCTTTCCCGACGTGCAGATCATCCTGAACCACACGGGCATGCAGGTTGACGGCCCAAGCCATTTCGAGGGGTGGCGAAGTGGGATGCGCATGCTTGCACAGGCACCCAATGTGGCCTGCAAAATCTCAGGCCTCGGAATGGGCGACTGGACCTGGACGGTCGAAAGCATCAGGCCCTATGTGGAGGAGGCGATTGCAGCGTTCGGCGTCGAGAGGTGCATGTTCGCTTCGAACTTCCCGGTCGACAAGCTGTTCGGCAGCTACGACAAGATCATGGACGCCTTCAAGGTGATTACAGCGAACTACACCGGCGACGAGCAGCTTGCCTTATTTCATCATAACGCCGCTCGCCTATATCGGATTTGATGCAAATGTATGAGAATGGGGACCGGCCACAGATAGGGATCGACGGTTCCCGACATTCGTTGGGTTGCACTCAGCAAAATTTGTACCGCGATTTCCGGGCCGGATGCCGATGTCGTCCCGTCTTCGTCCACTGGGACAGCGACCCCGCATCGTACCCGCTTGCAGCATCCCATTAAAAAGCACTAAGGGTATGGAAGTCGAAGGCGCGGAACTGAGGCATTCACCGCTTTCGATCCTCCAACACGTCGGAAAAGGCAAAGATGACAAGCTCCGAATGGCGGGTGGGAGTGCTGTTTTCCAGAAGCGGAATTAGCGAAGTTACGGAAACCGAGCACTTTCTTGGCACCGCACTTGCGATCGAGGAAGTCAATGCGGCGGGCGGCGTGCTTGGCAAGCCCATTGTCCCGATCGCCTATGATCCCGGCGGGGACCAAACCGCCTATCGCAATCTGGCGCGGCGCTTGCTGGCGGACGACGACGTCAACATCATTTTCGGTGGCTCGATGTCGGCCAGCCGAAAGGCCGTGCTGCCGATCGTCGAGCGGCACAATGGACTGCTGTTTTATCCGTCGATGTATGAAGGTTTCGAATATTCGGAGAACGTCGTCTATACCGGCGCCACCCTCAATCAGAATACTTTCGCGCTCGCGGAATATCTTCTCCGCCACCATGGACGCCGCATCCTCTTCGTCGGCGCGGATTATATCTATCCGCGCGAATCCAATCGGGTGATGCGCGATGTGGTAGAAGCAAAGGGCGGCGAAGTCGTCAGCGAGCGATATCTTCCCCTTCATGCCGACGAACAAACCTTGCGTTCGGTTATTTCCGATATCGTCCGCCTTCAGCCCGATGCTATTTTCTCGACGATCATCGGCCGGCCGGCGCAGCGCTTTTACCGCATGTATGCCGAGGCCGGAATCGATCGCAAGAAGGTTCCGATCGCCAGCCTGACCATGGCCGAGAGCGAGATCCGCGAGATCGGAGCCGACGCTTGCACCGGCCATATTCTTTCGGCGACGTATTTCCAGACGGTCGAGAACGAGGCAAATGAGCGCTTCGTAAGTGCGTTCAAGGCCCGTTTTGGCCAGGACTGCACGACGAGCGTGTGGTCGCAGCCTGCCTATGCGCAGGTTCACCTCTTCGCCCGTGCGCTTGCCCGGGCTGGCTCGCTCGATACCCATCGTATTTCCGAAGAAATTCTCCTGGAGGACTTTCTTGCTCCAGAGGGCCGGATCAACTTCGACACCGATACCCGTCATCTCTGGCTGCATCCCCGCATCGGCGTGGCGCGGGCCGACGGGCTTTTCGACATTGCCTGGCAAGCGCCCGGCCCGGTCCGGCCGGACCCGTACCTGACGGCGTCGCGGTTCGAAGACGTTTGGTTGGAGGCCTGAGATGGCGGGACCCAGCAGGATCGTTCAGGATCTGCGGCGCGCACGCGTTCTTGTCGTCCATCCGCGCGACGAGGACGGCAACGTGCTGATCGCTCACCTCAAGCGCCTTGGCTGCGAGGTCCGGGCGACCTGGCCGCTTCCGCCATCCTTGCCTCCCGACATAGACACCGTTTTCCTGCATATCGAGGATGTGCATGTCGAGCACGCGCTTGAGATCATCGACCTCCAGCAGACGGCGATCATCGCCATCGTAACATATGAGAGCCCGACCGCCCTCCAGGCCATCATCGATCTCAACGCCCACGGCGTGATCAGCAAACCGTTGCGCCCGCTCGGCATCCTGACGCAATTTGTGCTTGCACGCTATCGGCAGAGCTACGAAAAACGGCTCGCCGGCAAGGTGCAGAAACTCGAGGAAACCTTGAAGAGTCGCCGGCTTGTGGAAAAAGCGGTTTCAGCGCTGCGGGCCATGAACGGTCTCGACGAGGAGGCGGCCTACAAGCTCCTGCGCGATCAGGCGACGTCCAAGCGCGTTCCGATGGCGACGATCGCCGAATCCATCATTGCCGCGCAAGACACCATGAAAAGCCTCGGGCTTTCCATCGGCGGAAAAAATCAACCTTAAGTCGCTGGAACTGCCGGCTTCGAAAATGCCTGCTAAGGCGGCTTGACGGTCACATTCTTTCGTGCCAGCCTAAAGATAATGAGCAGGTTTGCTCAGCGGCAGGGCTGCCGCATTCACATCATGGCTATGTAGCCTCTGGTTCACGGATTGAATTCCGTGCCAGAGGTTTTTTGCGTTTGGAGACGAGATTGAGTGTCAAGACCTCAACAGCGCGGACGGCAACAGTCGCAACCGTCCAGTTCGAACCGATCGTCGGTGATCGCGCCCATAACCTCGCGGCCATAGAGCGGCTGGCGAGGGCGGCGAAGGTCAAGGGCGCGGAGATCGTCGTTCTGCCGGAACTCGCCGATAGCGGCTATAGCTTCCGTGACGGCGAGGAGGTTGCCGCATTGGCCGGCCCGGTACCCGGCGGCCCGAGTGCCGAGGCGTTCCGCCGCCTTGCCGGGGAGCTTGGCCTTCACATCGTCAGCGGCGTTGCCGAGCGGGATGGCGACCGGTTTTACAACAGCGCACTTCTCTGTGGTCCCGAGGGATATATCGGCAAGTACCGCAAGCTCCATCTGTGGAACAACGAAAACCGTCTTTTCAAAAAAGGTGATCTCGGGCTGCCGGTATTCGACCTGCCCTTTGGCCGCATCGGCATCGCCATCTGCTACGACGGCTGGTTTCCGGAAACATTTCGCGAGTTGGCGCTGGCCGGCGCGGAACTGGTCTGCGTGCCCACCAACTGGGTACCGATGGTGGGTGCGGAAAGTGCGGCCGAACCGATGGCGAATATCCTGCACAAGGCGGCCGCCCATACCAATGGTCTTTACATCGCCTGCGCCGACCGGATCGGCGTCGAGCGCGGCCAGTCCTTCATCGGTCGCAGCCTTATCGTCGGCCCGCAAGGCTGGCCAATATCCGGTCCGGCCAGTGCCGATCGCGAGGAAATCCTCCTTGCGCAAATCGATCTGTCGAGCGTGACGGAGACCCGCACGCTCAACAGTTTCAATCATCTGCTCGGCGACCGCCGAGCCGATGTCTACGGGTAACATCGACCCATTCAAGAAAGGGGAACAAAAATGCAAATGAAACCCATCATCCTGACACTGGCATCCGCGGCATTCGCCACGGCAGCTTTCGCCGAGGATCCGATCAAGATCGGGGTGCCGGTCGGGCTATCAGGCGCAAACAGCGTGGTTGCGCCGTCCGTCGTCCAAGCTGCGGAACTCGCCGTCGAAGAAATCAACGCCAAAGGCGGCGTTCTCGGGCGGCCATTGGAACTCGAGATCGCCGACGACGCGTCAGGTGCTGCCGGTGCGCAAAAGGCCTTCGATTCCCTGGTTTTCCAGAAGGAAGTGAACGTCGTCATCTCCATGGAGACGAGCGCTGCGCGCAATGCCGGCCTGCCGATCATTTCCAAGGGTGACGTGCCATACATCTACACGTCGTTCTACGAAGGCAAATCCTGCAACACCAATCTTTTCGTCGATGCCTGGGTTCCAGAACAGCAGGTGCCGCCTGTCGTCGACAATTTCATCGGCAAACAGGGTGCAAAGAAGTTCTTCCTGATTGGATCGGATTATGCCTTCGGACGCGGCATGCTTACTTTCGCCAAGACCTATATCGAAAAAGCGGGCGCTCAGGTGGTCGGCGAAGAGTATCTGCCGATGGACGGCAGCGACTGGACGGCCATCATCTCCAAGGTCCGCTCCTCCGGCGCTGATGCCATCATCACCTCGACGGCCGGCGGCGCACCGAACGTGACCTTGACCAAGCAACTGCGCTCGTCTGGCGTCACTCTGCCTTACGGCAATCTCGCGGTCGACGAAGGCACCGCCAAGAGCATGGGTGCGGATGCCAAGGACATCTTCCTCTCCGCATCCTACGTCACCGGTATCGACAGCCCAGACAACAAGGCCTTTCTTTCGGCCATGGAAAAGAAGTTCGGCAAGGAACTGCGCACGCCGAACGATCTTTCCGTGCCGCAATATGAGGCGATCTACCTTTACAAGGCAGCCGTCGAGAAGGCCGGCAGCACCGATACGGCGGACGTGCTCAAAGCCCTTCCCGACGTATCCTTCACCGGTCCGCGCGGCAAGATCTCGATGAACAAGCAGCACCATGCGCCACTGACGATGTATCTTGGGCAGGTGAAGGACGACGGCAGCGTGGCGGTCGTCGATAGCTTCAAGGACGTCGATCCCGGCGATCAGTGCCCGAATCTCTGAAACCAGCGTGGCGGGGCAGGCGCCCCGCCTCCAGCATCGGAGTTCTAGAAATGACGCTCTTTCTCGATATTGTCAGCTCTGCGGCCATTCTCTTCATCGTTGCCGCCGGGCTGCTCGCGATCTTCGGCGTGCTGAAGATCATCAATTTCGCGCATGGCGCGTGGCTGACGATCGGGGCCTACTGCGCTGTCGTCGTCAGCGGGTTCGGCCTCAATCCATGGCTCGCCATTCCCTTCGCCTTCCTGGTCGGAGCGATCCTCGGCGGTATCGCCGAACGGTTCATCGTGCGGCCTCTCTATCGCCGGCCGCTCGACGCCATTCTCGCAACCTGGGGCCTTGGCATCGTCATCGGCCAACTGATCACGCTCTGGTTCGGCCGCGACGTGCAGTTCACGCCGGCCCTGTTGCCCGGCACCTTCGATCTCTTTGGCACCGGCTACTCGGCCTACCGCCTTTTCGCCATTGCTGCGGCTATCGGTCTGGGTCTCGGCTTCACCTTGCTGCTTGATGGGACAAGGCTTGGTCTTTCCGCCCGGGCAGTCATCATGAATGAAACACTGGCGCGCGGGCTCGGTATCGATACCGAAAAGGTGCGGCTCGCAACCTTCATGATCGGCACCGGCCTTGCCGCCCTCGCAGGTGTGCTGCTCGCGCCGCTGACCAGCGTCGATCCCAATATGGGCGTCGCCTGGCTAACAGGCGCCTTCATGCTGGTGATGGTCGCGGGCTCTTCCTTCGCCGCGCTTGCCGCCGCCTGCCTCATCTTCGGTGCCGCTCAGGTGCTGGTCAGCACCTATTTCAGCCCAATCCTCGGCGGCATCACCGTAGCCGTCCTCTGCGCAATCACACTGCGCATACGTCCGAAAGGATTTGCCCGTGCGTGACAGACAAAAACTCCGGCTTGTCCTTCTTCTGGCGCTGGCGCTTGCAGCCCTCCTGCTGATCGTCTTCGGACCGATGTTTCTCGGCCGCTTCAGCCTCAACGTCCTGACACGTTCGATGATCTACGCCATGCTGGCGATCACCGTCGACCTGCTCTGGGGATATACGGGCGTTCTCACCTTCGGGCAGGCGGCATTCTTTGGCGTCGGCGCCTATTCCACCGCCATGGTTCTCACCCATGTCGGCGCAAGCCCGGGGCTTTTCGTCGTCGCCCTTGTCGCCGCCGTGCTCGTTCCGCTCGTGCTTGGCCTCGCCGTCGGCTGGCTGTCGTTCTATCACGGATCGACACCGCTCTATGCCACCGTGATCTCGCTCGTTGTGCCGATCGTCGTCACACAGCTCGTCTTTTCGGGCGGCACCTGGACCGGTTCCTCGAGCGGCCTTGTCGGTTACGACACTCTGCCGCTCGGGCTTCCCGGCTATTTCCGCCTGTCGGGCGCCTGCCTGCTGGCATTGGCCATTGTTGCGATCGTCTTTGTCCGGTCGGACGCCGGCCGTCTGCTTGTGGCAATCCGCGACAATGAAGCCCGCGTCGCCTATCTGGGCATGAACCCAGCCCGGTTGAAAATCGTTTTGACGGGCGCTCTCGCCGGCGTATGCGGCCTGGCGGGCTTCCTCTATGCCAATGCGTCCGGCGTCGTCGCACCTGAAAACACCGGCTTCGTATTCGGCACTGAACTCGTCGTCTGGACGGCGCTCGGTGGCCGGGGAACGATCATCGGGCCCTTGTTCGGTGCTATCGGCATCGATTATCTGAGCGCCAGTCTTTCGGGCGATCTGCCCTTCCTGTGGCAACTGATCGTCGGGACGCTCTTCGTCGTCATGATCATCCTTTTGCCGGGCGGCCTCGCCTCGCTGGTAACGCGCTTCCTTAAGGCCGCAAACTCCAACAGCACTCTGAAGTCCCTGCCGACGCGCATCGTCGCCAAGGAGGGTGCACTGGCAAGCGAAAGCCTCCTGTCGATACGCGGTCTCGGCAAGTCCTATGGCAGCCTCTCCGTCCTCAAGGGCATCGAACTTGAGATCGGCGCCGGAGAACTCGTCAGCCTGGTCGGCCCGAACGGCGCCGGCAAGACCACGCTGATGCGTTGTCTGTCCGACGGCACCCAGCAGATCGAAGGTCAAGTGGATATCTTCGGCACGAATATCGCCGGTCGTGCACCCGAACGGATCGTCGCGCTCGGCGTCGGCCGCAAATTCCAGGTCGCCAGCATCTTCGACAGCATGACCGTTGGCGAATGCCTGAAGATGGCGCGTCTCAGCCGCGAGAGACCCAACCCGATGCGATCGGCCGCCGAGATCATGCTGCCGGCAGCAGCGGCCGAAATCCTGACGCTCACCGGCATGGCTGATATGCTGGACAAACCGGTCTCGCTGCTGTCGCACGGTCAAAGGCAGGCTCTCGAACTGGCAATGGTCGTCACTCTGGAACCACGCGTCATTCTTCTCGACGAGCCGACCGCGGGTCTTACCAAGACCGAGCGCATGACCATCGGCATTATCCTCAAGAAACTGACGGACCAGATGGGTTTCGCCGCCATCCTGGTCGAACACGATCTGGATTTCGTGCGCGAGATATCGAGCCGCATCGTGGTTCTCCACCAGGGCAAGCTCGTTCTCGACGGCACGGTGAACGACGTGGTCAATTCGGAGACGGTTCGCACCATCTATGCAGGAGGCGCTCATGGCTGACCCGTTCAAACTCAAGCTCAGCGGCGTATCGAGCGGATATGGCGCGGTGAATGTCGTCAACGGCGTGTCGCTCGCCATCCGGCCCGGCGAAATCTTCACCCTCATGGGCAAAAACGGCATGGGCAAAACGACACTGCTGAAGACGATCCTCGGCTTCCTGCGTGTCGGCAAAGGCAAGATCGAGGTCGATGGTGCTGATATCACCGACAGGAAGCCCACCGAGCTCATCGCTTCCGGCATCGGCTATGCCCCTCAGGAATTGCCGCTGTTTCAGGATCTTTCCATCCGCGACAATCTGCGCTTGGCGCTCAAAGGCGATCGGGATCTGGCGTCCGCCCTGGAGCGGGTCTACAGCTATTTCCCGTTCCTGAAGGACCGGCTGGCGCAGAAGGCCGGCACGCTTTCGGGCGGTGAGCAGAAGATGCTGATCCTGGCGCGGGCGCTGATGCTGCGGCCAAAGCTGCTGCTCATCGATGAAATCTCCGAAGGCCTGCAGCCCTCTGTCGTCCAGAACATCGCCAAGGCGTTGAGGGATGACCGTGAGCAACGCGGCACGACTATCCTGCTGGTCGAACAGAACCTGGATTTCGCCCTTTCGGTGGCGGACCGCTGGGCCATTCTCAAACTTGGAGCGATCGAAGACGAAAGCCCCAATGGCCCGGACAGCCGCAACCGTGTCCTGCAGCATCTGAAGATCTAGGGAGCGGTTAGGTGCAGGACCGGTGGAATGCATTCATGCCCTATCCGGACGCGGATATCGGCCACGCGGCCATCGGTTTGCTTTCTGGCCTGCGCCTCGCAGTAAAGGACCTTTTCGACGTGGCCGGCTATCCAACCGCGGCCGGCAATGCCGCTGTGCTCGCTGCCTCCGGCATCAAGACGGCGACGGCGCCTTTGGTTCAGGCGCTCTTGGATGCCGGCGCCTGTTTCGTCGGCAAGACCAATACGGACGAGCTCGCCTATTCCCTCATCGGCGGCAACATCCATTTCGGAATGCCGAGAAACCCGCGAGATCCTAACCTTATTCCCGGTGGATCGTCGTCCGGTTCAGCCGTCGCGGTTGCCGCTGGTCTTGCTGATCTCGGCCTTGGAACCGACACTTCCGGCTCCATCCGGCTGCCCGCCGCCATCAACGGCCTCATCGGCTGGCGACCGACACATGGAAGCCTCGACAACAGGGCAGTGCGTCCGCTGGCGCCAAGCTTCGATGTGCCGGGTTTCATGACGACAAGCCTTGAACCAATGGCCGCGGCGATGAGCGCCGTCGGCATGCCCGCGGCAAATGACCGACCAATATCCATTCTCATTCCCGAAGATATCTTCGAAACCATCGACGACGCGATCGCCGATGAGATCATCGCCAGCCTTCGATCGGCGGCCATGCCTATCCGTAAGATCGATTCTATATCCTCAGCCAGCCTGGCGGATCTTGCTGTGGCGTTCATCACCATCCTGCAAAAAGAAGCCTGGGCAAGCAACAAAGCGCTCTTTGAGCAGAGTCCTGAAGCCATTTCTCCCGATATCGCCGCGCGTCTTCGATCAGGTTCGCGCCTGGACGAAAAGGACGTGCGCGAGGCATGCAGGATCCGCAAGCTCTTTTCCGGGGAGATTGACCGATTGCTTTGCGAAAGTGTGGTTGTTGCTCTTCCGACATTGGCAGTTAGCCCGCCCACACGCGATGCAGGGCCGGAAACTTTCGCCGCATTTCGTTCCGCCTGCATCAAGCTTCTGTGTCTCTCAGGTCTTGGCGGCTGCCCGCAACTGGCTTTTCCAATCGGCAGGGGCGCTGGAAACGTTTCGCTTTCCTTGCTCGGCGCACGGAGCGCCGACAGTATGCTGATGAATGTGGCCCGGCGACTAAGAGCTGAGTGAAAGAGCAAGCAACGGATGGCCGACTGGTTTACGAAATACCTCGCTTGAGGAGGCCGTTGCCCGAATGATCTGCGGGTAGGCGGCGTCCGCCATTCGGAGCAGCCTTGCTACAGGCTTCGCATTCCCGCGCACCTCAGGATTGCCTTGCTCTTCGACCTGCGCGGGGCTTGATTATCGCTCACCGTCGACCTTGCGCCGTCCCCGGCTGACCATCATTCCACCGATGATGAGGAGAATTCCGCCGGCGTTCGCCCAGAAGGACGCCGGCACCGCATTGATATAATCAAACGCCACCCCCGTGACCATCTGCCCGCCGATGATCAGCAGAGCCGAATTGACCGCGCCGATCCGCGCAATCGCCCAGCTGCCGGCGGCCACGAAGACAACGCCGAGCGGACCGCCGAGATAGGCATACCAGGGCGCCTCGGCGGCGCCCGCAGGAAGCAGGCCTCCGACGAAGAGGCCGAGGCAGGTGAGGGCGGCAAAACCTATCGCGTGATTCCAGAAGGATGCGATCAGCGGCGTCGTCGAGATGCTCAACCGCCCATTGAGCTGACGGCTGAGGCCGACGAGCACGCCGCCCAGGCAAGCGAGGAGAACGAAGAGCGTCACGCCGCACCTCGCCCGAACAAGATGATCAGCACCGCCCCGGCAACAACCAGGCCGAGCGCAACGATGTCACGTCTATCGGGATGCCGCTTTTGCATGCCGAACAGCCCCCAGCTATCGGCCGCGAGGCTGAAGACGACCTGGCCTGCCAGCCCCAAGGCCAAGGTGCCGGAGAGCCCGAGCGGGGAGTTGACCGTGGTCGAGGTCAGCATCACCGTTGCCGCCCCCGAGAGCCCGCCGAGATAGGCCCATAGAGGCGCGCGCAGGGTTTGTTCCGGCTTTGGCCGCCGCCGGTGGACCAGCAGCAGAAGAATGATGGCTGCGACCATGCCGGTGCCGTGCGCGGTCCAGGACGAAAACAGCGGATTCCCGTAGCGTGCCAGCTCGCCGTTCAGGTGCACCATGAAAGTCAGGAGGCCGCCCGTGGCAAAAGCGCCGGCAAAATAGATCGGATGCGGATTTCGTGCGGCGTCGATGGTCATTGGAGATCCCGTCAGCGAATCGGTTGCGGCGGATGTTTTCAGATTGCCACTAAGGCCATTCATCGGCATCGTCAGCAAGACGATTACCACCACCTGCCTGTTGGCCCCCGCGGCGCACGTGTTCGATTGATGGCAGCAGACGTTTTCACGCATCTTTCCGGCGGAGAGTTGGTGTCGTCACAGCCTGGCAGGCATGGAGGACACGATGCTGCTCAAGGGTGAACGAACATTCGTGGTGCGGGATGCGGGAGGCTTCGTCGCGCACGTCAACATGCCGGGATGGCTGAAGCCGAAACCGCGCGATCACGGCCACGGCCCTCTCGCCATGATCGTCGAATCCCTCCTGGACCCCGGCCGCCTGATCGCGATGCATGAGCACCAGGACGACGAGATCGTCTCCTGGGTGCCGGAAGGCGTGATGCGCCACGACGACAAGGCCACCGGCCGGCTGGTGGTCGACCGCGACCATCTGATGGTGATGAATGCCGGAACAGGCTTCTGGCATTCCGAGGAGACGCTGGCCTCCGATCCGCCGCTGCGCATGCTGCAGATCCTCATCCGTCCGTCCGCGGCCGGTCTCGCGCCGAAAATCCAATACGGCCCGATCCTCACGGCCGCGGCGAATGTCTGGCGACATCTGGTCGGCCCCGAAGGGGAGGGCGCGCCGTTTTATGTCCGCAGCGCCGTCGACATCTTCGATATCCGGCTGGATGCGGGCGCGCGGGCGGAATTCCCGCGCAAGCAAGGCAGGGATCTCTATTTCTACGTCTTCAGCGGCGCCGTCGTCGTCGACGGGCAAAGCTTTGCCGAAGGCGAGCAGGGGCTGCATCTGTCCGATGCCAGCCTCGAAGCAGAGGCGAAGAGCTCAAGCCTCCTGGTCGCCTTTCTGCTCGACCCGAACGCGCCGTTCGCCAGGCAGGGAACGGTCGGCGACCACAGGAAGATCCCGCCGGCCATCATCATCCGCGCCTTTCTGAAATGGCGGAAATTTCGGCAGCTGTCGCGGCGCGCTTCATAGCCGCGCCCTTTGATCGATGATTACCGCAAGTCGCTTCCGCTTTCGGCAATTGTGCGGTAGCCTGTGCGTTCGTTCATCGCGCGAAGGTTTCGCTGCGACCCCAGAGACGCCGAGGACGGGCGAGTTGCGACCGTCCAGAGTTCGGAACAGTTTTCGTCAGCCGCGATAAGGCTGAAAATGCGATTGTGAACGGAACAAGCATGCCTGCAATTGGGTTTCGAACCTTAGCGTTCAAAAGGAGGAGCATTATGCCGACGGTTGCTGCGACACCCATTACTCCGCCCGACCAGCACGTTGTCACCGCCCGCGAAGCCATCGAGCCGCTTTATGAAAAGCTCGAGCTTCAAACGGAATCGCTCGTTCTCTCCGCAGCGCTGGAAGCAGGATGGTCTCCTGATGAGGCAACGGAAGCGCTGGCCGCACTCAGACTGCAGGACGCACTCTCCATCCTCGACGAACGAACCGGCCAGTAAGCTCGAGAACAAATCGACGAGATCGGGTGGTGGTATCTTGGGATCGCGGCCGCTTCCTCGATCTCATCTTTGCGGACGATCAATCCCGCTCGTGTACGACCCGCACCGTCGCCATCCATCTCCGGCGCGGCGATTGATGTGATGGACATCACTGCGGCGCCTGACAGTGCTGCCGTCTCATTGAGACAGAAGCAGCATAATTCCCTGCGATCATTTTTCTAAAGCGCGTCGCGTCAAATTTGATTCATGCGACGCGCTTCAGCTCTTGTTTTGATGCATGTCGTTGTCCCGGAACCGCCGCACATTTCCGGGCGACACGCATTAATTCGGTCGAAGCTTTTTGGTCGCGATCAGCATGACGAGATCTTCGGAGGCATCTGCGAGCGCCAATGCCAATTCCGCAGCCGACCATCCATGTTTCTGCAAACTGACGAGCATCTCAACCATTGCGACTTCGACCTCTCGTCTGCAGCTCGAAAGCGGCTTCAATTCGATATGTTCCTCATCACATGCGGTAGTCATCTTAGCCTCCATTCTGCCACATGGGCAGCGTCGCAAAAATTCGCCAGTGGGTGGATATAGTAAGGGTTGCGTGCAAGCCTCGGGCTCATTACGCATCGACACAGACGGCCTCGGCTGCGCGCAACCCTTCGCGCGCCATCAGTTGCCGATGTCCGGCCTCAGGAGCGTCTCGCATGAATGTGAGCAGGGAAAACCCGCACGATCGACGATAGGAATTTTTCCTCGCGCCTGATGGTTGTGCGGAGAAGAACTGCTGTCGTAAGCCGACGCTCGCGCAAAGCGCGCACGAATATTGCCCAGATAGTTCACGACCTATCCTCCTGTTCTCGCATTTTTTGTTTTGAATAAGTGTCGTTTCACGTTGAGGGTGCTTTGAAACTGCATGGCACCGGCAAGTGAGCTTTTTGGAATTTCCGAACGTTTTCGGAATTAACCATTGCTTAATTAGATACAGGAACAGGACGCGATTGTCGTTATCGCCGCATCCTGAAAATTATCGGTGCGTCCATTTCTGCTCGCATAGGAATATGATAAGTAGCTTATGCACGTAGAGCTTCAGTCGATTCGGTTCCATCGGATGGGTTGCGCGGAGGTTTCAGCCGCGAAAACGATTGCTTGCTTCAGTTTCAACAGCCCGGATCGGCTATGCGCTGGAGGAATTGGATGGTTACGGAGTCTGGAGATGACCCCGCTGGTGGACGGGAGTGGCCGGCCCATTTGGAGCGGCGGCGCTGGCCGCGCGAACCGTCGCCGCAGAAAGAACATCGGGCGGACGTTCCGCCGGCACTGGTGCCGTTGCGATTTTCGACGCAAGACCTGCCGCCGAAAGAACAGTTCCAGTCCTGGCGATCCCACATGGCGCCGCTTGTGGATGTTCATCTGCCGGACGGAAAATCAGAGGACGACGGTTTTCTTGCGGAACAGACCGGCTGGCATCTCGGCGATATCCTCATCGTCCAGCAGCGCGCGCAGGCATGCAGCTATATTCGCGATCAGGCCATGCTGCGATCGAGCCCAATCGATCACTGGAATGTCGGCGTGCTGCGCAGCGGCCGGGCCTGGACCGAGGCCAATCGCCATGTAACGGAGACCGGCCCGGGTGAGATATTTTTCAGGTCGCTTGGTTATCCGTATCGCGGGCGGATGACCGATTCAGTCGCCGTGCTCGTCTTCCTGCGCTATGAACTGCTGACCCATGATGCGAGTCTTCTGCAGAACGCCAACAACACCGTCCTCTCCGGTAGCCTGGCTGAATTGCTCGTCAGCTATATCAACGGCCTGGAAGCGAACCTCAGCAATTTGACGGTGGAGGAGGTGCCGCGGATCATACGGACGATCGGCGATATGGTCGTTGCATGCGCCGCATCGTCCACAAGTTTGGATCGCGCTCAGGAACAGGCCAATATGGGGCTGATGGAGCGGGCGCATCGCTTTATTCACCTCAATCTTCATTCCGATAGCTTGACGCCGGAGGTCATGTGCCGTGCGCTGGGCATCTCGCGGACGCGGCTCTACCAATTGTTCGAAACGAGCGGGGGCGTCTTCAATTACATTCGCAAACGTCGATTGCTGCAGGCCTATGCGGATCTTACCAACCCGACCGACAACAGGCCGATCTCGGAGATTGCCGAGGCCGCCGGCTTCGACGTTGCAGCCAATTTCACACGCGCCTTCAGTCATGAATTCGGGCTCAGCCCGCGTGAAGTCCGAAAGACCATCGCCACCGAGCGCCCGGCCATCCCCGCAACACGTTCCATGCAACGTTTTGGGACAACGATCGGCGACTGGCTGACGCTCGCACATTGACGCCGTGTATGGCGAAGCTTTCCTCAACTCAGTCTAAGATCCACCCCGGGATACAACTCTTCAATGCGGGGCGAAGTCATTGTCAGCGGCACGCGCGGTTACGCAGCTACAACGGTGCGGATATGCTACCAACTTCCACCGTCCCTCAGATTGGTGGGGGTACGGGCTCAAACGCCTCGACGTCGTCTACAGAGCGCATGCGAGCGCTGAAATTACTCGGCATCCACCAATTGGGTTGGCTGCCCAGCAACATCTGGAAAAAGCCCGCCGCGTACTCCATGTCCTGGTTCGCATTTTCCCGAAAAGACCACCAGCTGCGAAGATCATCCACCATCTGATTGATGGGAACGTCAATGTGGAATTCCTGGTCCATCGTGGCAGCATACACAGTCAGGCAAAATGTCGTGGCCACATATCCCTCCGGCCAGAAGGCCGCCGGCGAGCCCGGGTCGACGCTGGCGGGGGCGCAAACCGCCTTGATCGGCATGTCGGCTACGAGTTCGCGCAATACCAGCGAGGGTGCAAACTGAAAAAACTCGCGCCGTTCCGCCCTCTCTTTCGGTCTCTGACGGTCGACACTATCCAGCCAGCGAACAAAGGCGCTCGCCAGCTTGACGTCGTCAATCGCGAATTCGCACGCCATTGCTTCGCGGCAGAGTGCGACATGTTTATGAAAGGCTGCCTTGAACCAGTGCAGCTGCCTGACCGCCACCCTTAGCGGTTTGTTGGTTCCAGGCAGATTGTGCACGGACCGGGACAAATCAAACATGACTTGCGCACCGTTTGAGTAGCGAGGCCAGAGCCGAGATGTCTTTCTTCTGATAGAGATCCTGAATCGTCACTTGAACAGCGGCTGCAAGATCGGTGGCGGCGGAGATGATCGCGTCTCTGTCAGCGTCGTCCGTCTCCGTGAGCAATGAGAGCATTGCTGCAAAAATTGCAACGACGATGACCCTGGAGTGCGCAACCGGTGATTGGTCGTCCAACTGGTCGATTGTTATCGAGCCGTCATCTGCCAGCTGCAACGTCAATTGGGCCGCAAGCTCGAAAACATCTTGCGAATGACCCAGTCGTGCGAAGGCACGGCGGCCGGCAGTTTGGCTCACCAACACTCTCTTGGCGCCAAGACGGCTCAAGACGAGTTTCATCGTTTGATAATAGGCGACCGAAAACTTATGGTCGGGCCGAGCAGAGGAAACGATTTCGCGCATATTTTCGGAATTCGTCGCGGGATCGCTCAAGACGGAATGTGCAAAATCGCAGACGAAATGATCGACGTTGCGGGCAAGGACTTCGAGCTCGCTCAATGCGGAAAGGGCGATCCCCGATGCCGGTGCCGGGAGCCGGCGCGGCGCAGTCTCCTTCACCGTGTCGCGCCCCTTTTTGAGGGTATAGCGCAGTGACCTCAATACGTCCTTGAGTTGCGTCGCTTGTGGAGCAAATTCTGGCGACATGCCAACCTACCCTCTTGCCTCATTGCGCCTCTGTTAGGCCACAATATCATATCGCAATTCGCGTCTGGGTGTCGCCTTAATAAATGCACGGGTCGCATCATAGCTCGCCACACCGGCCTGACTTCCCAGGCCAGTAGCGTTCAACGCGGAGGAGGCTTGACCAAGTTCGACCGCATCACGAGGCGACAGTCCCTTTACCAATCCACTCGCGAAACCGCCATTGAAGCAGTCACCGCAGCCGCATGTGCACTTTACATCGACCTGGAACGCCGGCGAGTGGAATTCCAAGCCCGTCTCGTCGTGATAGTAGGCGCCCTCGGCTCCCAAAGTGAGAATGACACATTTGGCTCCTCTGCTGAGAAGGAAAGTCGCCAGGTCCTTGTTGTGTGTCAATCCGGAAAGTGCCTGCGCTTCCTCTTCAGAAGGCAGGAAATAATCCGTATAAGGCAACAGAGCTTCGATTTTGGGAAGGTCGGCCGGCGTCGACGCGAAGACGTCAAGCGTGGTGATCACACCTCGACGGCGCGCTTCCGCCATGAGTTCCGCGGTACGACCGGAATCATCCATCCGATTCATCAGGCCGACCCCACCCACATGCAGGATCTTGGTGTCTAGAACTCGATCTATTTCCGAATCCGATACGAAGAACGCATCGGTCGCACCGCGTTTGTGCAGTGCCGGTCGCTGACCATTCGGCCGTGTCGTCACGATTGAAGAGGATGTCGTATAGCCCTCGTAGCGCCGCATCATGGTGGTGTCTACGCCGAAAGACTGCAGCTTCATATGGACCCAGTCGCCCATATCATCATAGCCCACTCCGCCGACTGCTTGCACCGAGAGGCCATACTTGGCAGCCACGATCGCCGCCGAACCGGCCGCGCCGGATACGGCCAAAGTGAAGTCTTCGACGAAAAGGGTTTGCCCTCCAGCCGGGATTTCCGCGACCGGTCGGCAAAGGGCATCGAAGGTGTAAAAGCCGACGCAGCTGAAATCAAAGGTCGCCGACATCACTGGACTCCGATCCTGTTGCCATCACTGTCGAAAAAGTAAAGCCGGCTGGGATCAAACCCGATCGATATTGTGGAATCGATTTTTGCACGGAATTCGCGGCCAGCCTTGATTTCGAAAATCTTCTCTGGAGTGCGGACGGACAGGTAGGTGATATCACCGGTCGGCTCGACGCCAAAAACGGTGCCGTTGAGATTTTCGCCGCCGATCATGCAATCCTCCGGCCGGAAGCCGAGGGTAACCTGACCGGACAGCTTTGCAGGGCAGGCCACGTTCACGCCGGCAGCCGAGAAAACCCCATTGTCTGCAGAGCCCGACACCAAGTTCATCGGCGGCGAGCCGATGAACCCCGCGACAAAGGTATTCGCCGGATTCGAATAGATCTCATCGGGGGTGCCGATCTGCTGAATTATGCCTTTGTTCATGATGACGATCCGATCAGCGAGCGTCATTGCCTCGATCTGGTCGTGTGTCACGTAAACCGTGGTCACCTTCAGGTCGCGCTGCATGTGCTTGATCTGGACACGCATGCTGGCACGCAGCTTCGCATCGAGGTTGGAAAGCGGCTCATCCATGAGAAAGACTTGCGGCTGGCGGACGATAGCGCGCGCCAGCGCAGCGCGCTGTCTCTGACCGCCCGAAAGCGCGCCGGGCTTGCGCTCCAGAAAAGCCCCAAGTTCAACCATATCCGCGGCACGGCGAACGAGGCTGTCATGCTTGTCCTTGGGGATGCGCCGCATCCTAAGGGGAAACCGAATGTTCTCGTAGATCGACATATTCGGGTACAAGGCGTAGCCTTGGAAGACCATTGCAACGTCTCGATCGCGGGCATCGATCTCGTTCACAACATTGCCGCCGATACGTATCTCTCCGCCCGTCGGGTGCTCCAGACCAGCAATCATGCGCATGGTCGTGGTCTTCCCGCAGCCCGACGGCCCCAAAAGGACCAGAAACTCCTCATCGGCGATATCGAGAGTGACATCCTGGACTCCAAAGAAGGAGCCGAAGCTCTTCACGATGTTCTTAAGTTCAATAGAAGCCATAGAATTATCCTTTCACAGCGCCCATGGTCAGGCCGCGCGAGAGATGCTTCTGGATCAGGATAACGAGGATCAAGATCGGAGCGAATGCGAGGAACGAGACGAGTGCGATTGCGTTGTAGATCACCCCGTCGGAGCCGCCTGTGAAGTTGGCGAGCGCAACGGACATCGTGTAAGCCTTGGAGGTCGAGGCGATGAGAAGGGTGAACAAGAATTCGTTGATAGCGAAGATCGCTGCTATTACTGCCGCAGTGATGATACCGGGCAGGCAAGCCGGGATCATGATCTCCCAAAGAATGGTCAGGTCTCCGGCGCCGTCTGTTCGTGCCGCGTCTTCCAGTTCCTTCGGGATATCCAGCATGTAGCTGCGAATGATCCAGGTGACGAGGCTGAGATTGATGGCTGCGTAAATGAGCATCAAAGCCCAGACGGAATCCAGCAAACCCATATTCTTGAACAGAAAGAAGATCGGCACCGCAACGATGGCCGGCGCCATCATACGCGTCGACAGGATGTAAAAACCGATGTCCTCCCGGCCGCGGAACTCATAACGAGCCAACGCGAAGGCTGCGGGAATTGCCAGCAGCAGATCAATGACGACCGAGCCCGCCACTGCCACGACCGAGTTTCGCAGATATGACGCTATGGGCCAGTCGCTGACGAGCAGGCGCCAGGCGTCCAAGCTCCACGTCGGCCAGTAGATCGGCCGTGGCACGATGATCTCAGTTCTCGGTCTGAACCCTATTGTGAGGAACCAGATGATCGGGACAAGACAAACAAGCGCCCAGGCGACAAGGATGATGTAGCGAAGAGGGAGGCTTTCACCACCGTTTTTTCGAATGCTGGCCATATCATGATTTCCCGGATTTGAAGGCGCGCTTTACGACAGTCTGGGCGATGACGATCGTGAAGATCAGCATCAGCACCGATGCCGCCGACGCGTATCCGAAATTGAACATCCTGAAGCCCTGACGGTAGATGAAGTAGCTCATCGTCTCCGTTGCGCCGCCCGGTGTGCCCTGGGTCATGATGTAGACGTTCGTGAACATCGTCGTGATATCGATGCCGCGAAGCGTTACGGCGACCACGATGATGGGCCTCATCATCGGCAGTGAGATGTTCCAGAAAATGCTGCTCCAGCTTGCCCCGTCCAATCGAGCCGCTTCCTCGATTTCCTCATCCTGCCCTTGAAGAGCTCCGACGAAGATGATGAAAAGAAACGGTGTCCACTGCCACACGTCCGCGACAATCAGCGTAAGTCTGGCTAGCCAGATAGACGCAAGCCAGTCGACATTGTTGGAGACTATTCCGATCGACATCAGAATATCGGAAATCACCCGGCCGTCATTGAAAGCAAGCTTCCAGATGAACGCTACCGCCGACGGCATGAACAGCATCGGCATCAGGAAAATGATGCGCCACCCGCGGACAAACGGATCCCGGTAACAGAAGAAGGCCACAGCCATCGCGATCACCGACTGCAGGACAAGGGATATGCCGCCGATGACAGCGGTATTTCCCAAAGCAGCCCAGAATTCACGATCTTGGATGATCCGTGTGTAGTTGCCGAGCCCGACCCAAGACCAAGTGACGAACTTGACGACAAAGAGGCTTTGATACATCGCGAAAAGACCAGGATACAGGGTGATCGCGAGTAGGTAGGCTACAGCAGGTCCAACCAAGAGATACGGGAAGACCTTCCTCGCCGTAGCCGAACGGGGACGAGGTCTTGCGGGTAACTTTACGTTGGAGGCGGCGAACGCCGCCTCCGTTTCAAGTCTTTGAGTTGAATGTGTCATGATCTTAGAAAGGCAGTGCCTTGCCCTTGCCTACATAGAGGCCTGGCTCCGCGTCCGAGTAAGCAATCGGGGCGCTTCCACCGGAGAAGCCATTCTTCTCCAGAATACTCTTCCAGGCTTTTTGCCCGTTCTCGAGGGCTTCTTTCGCTGAAATCTGACCGGTGACCGCCCGGTTGATTTCATTCCCGAGCGCCTGCTCCATCTCGAACATCCCGGGAATGCGCGGCGCGCACCACGCATGTTCCAGACTGTCCGCCCACACCTTCATGGGCTGGCTGACAGCACGGAGACGTTCGTTGGCAAGAACGGACCGGTAGCCCGGAGCAACACCATTCGCATTCGCTTCGTTCATCGCCATGATAGACGAAGTCGTGAGGAATGCGAGCATAAGGAACGCGCCCTCGGGGTTTTGCGATGTGGCTGCAACGCAGGAGGTCGACCCGGCAATATTCGGCGGAGCGAAGACGCCGCCTGAAATGCGAGGCTCGTAGATGGTAACAAAATCATCGACGATCTTCGACTGATCAGGCCGCATGGCCTGTGTGCCGCTGTCCTGCCAGCTGATATTCGCTGCAACCTGTCCGCCAAGCCAGGCGGCACGGTTTTCACCCCAGCCGGCGCCGGATACGCCTTCGATGGCGTTTTTCTGCAGAGCCATGATGATATCCATGGCCTTCATCCCGGCATCACTTGTGAGCTGCGGATTCCATTGACTGTCGAACAAGGTAAGGCCAGCTTGCGCCGCGATATGCTCCCAGGTGTAGGTGGCCCAGAAACCACGGGCCGCCATCAAGCCAACACCCGCTACGCCGCCGCCGAGCTTGTTTGCTTCGGCCGTGACGCGAATGAGCTCGTCGTAGCTAGGCACGGATTGGGCTCGATCAATGGGGCCGCCGAGAATCTTCTCCATGATCGACTTGCGCAGATGCACCATCTGAACGTCGCAGTCGAACGGGATGCCGACCAGCTTGCCGCCGACGTAGCCGTAGTTCAGACGATAGGTATCATAGAAGTCGTCCAGCGGCAGTTTCCACTTGTCCGCATATTCGCTGAGGTCGGCGAGGAAGCCTGGGCCGGCGAAATCACCGAGCCACGGCGAGAAGAACTGCAGGGCGTCGAAGGATGCGTTGCCGGAAATGAATTCGGAAACCGCCTTGTCATAGAAGCTGTCATCGGGGATCGGAACCAGCTCGACCTTGATGCCTGACAATTGTTCAAAGGGCTTCAGCCCCTCAGCTGCCGACTCTTGGTCAGCAGCGCCTACGGCAAACCTGACGGTTTTCCCGCTCTGTTCAGAGCGAATTTTTTCCCAATCCACCGTACGGATCCAGTCCTTCGCTGGGTCCCACAGTGGATCGTCCGACATCTTGTAAAGCTTGCGGTAGTCCTCGCGGACATAATCCTTGACCGAAATCTTGTCCAAAACCGACTGGATATCCGGCAGACCCGATTGCGCGAATGCGGGCAGCCTGAGGGCCGAGGCCGCGCCGGCAGCAAGCCCGAAAGCTGCGGAATGCCTCAGGAATCCGCGGCGTGATACGCCCGAACTTAAGACTGTCATGTTGTACTCCTCCCAATCTGAATAAATCAGTTGAATGCCAATGGAGGCAAGACTGTTTCGGTGCGGCCTCCACTCCGCTTCCATCCCTAGCATTATCCTCTAAGGCGAGAACATTTGCTAACAGAGAATACAATGTGTTCATAACGCTCGGCTGTCAACCGGTTTTTCGACCGAGATTGCGGGGTCAGGAGTGAACATCGCGATTTATTTGGATAACTTTGTGCACTGCGGCGGCGCGGAGTGCGCCTATTTCTTGCCGATCTATGCACTGCGAGATAAATCCTGTAACGAAACTCATGAAGTTGGGACGGGCGCCGAGATCACGGGAAAAGCGCTGATTTCGTGCCAATGTCACCTGCCGACCTTAATGCACGCGAAAGGAAGCTAGATGCAGATCACGCCTCCAGTTGCCATGGTTCAGAGCGATTCTGAGAGGCTGCGAGCGCGAGTCGCATGGCTCTACCACATCGAGAATTACACGCAGCAGGACATCGCCGCCCAATTGGGCATCAATCGGGTAATGGTCGTCCGACTCTTGGCGGAAGCGCGTCGGCGCAACGAGGTGCGCGTGACCATCTCCTCGCCGCTTTCCGATATGATCGCCCTTGAAAGAGAGCTGGAGACGACGTTTGGGATCAAACAGGTCATTGTTGCGCCCTTCGCCGATACTGAAGGCGACCCAACGAAGGTCATTGCAGCAGCAGCCGGAACGCTGATTACCGGTTTGATGCATTCCGGCATGATTGTTGGCGTGGGTTGGGGGCGCACCCTTTATAATACCTTGCCATTTATTGCCGGGGCCGCCCTCGACGACTTTCGCGTCGTCTCACTGCTCGGAGGCATTTCGGCCGCGCGTCGCTTCAATCCTGCCGAGTTTGCCTGGCAGTTCGCAGAGCTTTTCAAAGGCGAGGGTTTTCTGGTGACCGCACCGGCAGTGGTGGATAGCCCCGAGACGAAGCATGCGCTGCTGGAAAGATGTGGACTTGCCGCGATTTTCGAAATGGCGGATAAGCTCGACGTCGCACTTCTCTCGGTCGGCGGGATCTCTGCACTGACGACGAGCTATCGCACCGGGTATTTGAGCGAGGCTGACCGTCGGTCTTTGATTGACGCCGGAGCCGTCGGAGACGTGCTTTATAATTTCATCGACAAGGACGGCAACGTTATCGACCACGAGGTTAATGCTCGGGTGATATCAGTGAACCTCGAGCGGTTACGGCGCACACCGGAACGCATCCTAATCTCGGGTGGACCCGAAAAGCTGGCAGCGCTTCGTGCCTGCCTTGTTACAATAAAGCCAACAACCTTGGTGACCGACGAGCAGACTGCGGGCGCCCTGCTGGCGTCAGTGTAAATCGATCGCCCGGAGCGCCAACGGACCGGAAGTGGCGCTCTCCCATTTTTGCGATAGTGTGCGCAGTGTAGCCTGCGCACTATCCCGCGCGGCAAATCGCGTAATCCATACCAGCAACAAAATCAATCACGGCCGCGGCACGCTCTTCGGGTGCTGGCTTTCGCTTGCCCGCGAGGGTAATCACTTGCGTTCCATTGAGTTACAAAAGTTCTCGTTTTCCGCACAGGATGAGCGCCAGCGGCATTTTGGATGCCAAGTTGAGAACATATTGATTGACTGAATAACAAATGTACATTACCAATCTGTCTCGGATGAATTCGGGAGGAATGGAATGCCCATCAACGTTGCGCCAACCGGGCTTGCACGCGATCTCATGCGTCGAGAGACCGAGGGAAAGCCTATTCGCATTGGACTGATTGGAAGCGGGGAGATGGGCACCGATATCGTGACCCGTGTCGCCCATATGCAAGGTATCGAGATCGGGGCAATCTGCGATCTCAACGTCACTCGTGCCCGCGAAGCCGTTGATATTGCTTACCGGGAAGACGGTCATCATCGCGAAGCCGCCAGTACTGACCAACTCAACAATGCGATCGAGTCGGGCAAGATCGCCATCACAGCCGACTCCGCCAATATTCTGAACAGCGGCTTGATCGACGTCGTCGTCGATGCCACCGGCGTGCCTGCCGTCGGTGCGGAAATCGGCCTTGCAGCCATGGAGCACGGCAAGCACCTCGTGATGATGAACGTCGAAGCCGACGTTACCATCGGCGCCTATCTCAAGAGTGAGGCTGAGCGGCTTGGCGTTACCTATTCGCTCGGAGCGGGAGACGAGCCATCGTCTTGCATCGAATTGATCGAGTTTGTTTCGGCGATGGGTCATCCGATCGTAGCGGCAGGCAAGGGCAAGAACAACCCATTGAACATCGATGCGGTGCCGGACCAATACGCCGAAGAAGCGGCGCGCCGGAACATGAACGTTCGCATGCTTGTCGAATTCGTCGACGGCTCGAAAACGATGGTGGAAATGGCCGCCATCGCAAACGCAACAGGTCTGGTGCCGGATAAGCCCGGCATGCATGGCCCGGCGGCCACGCTTGACGAACTGTCGAAGGTTCTCGTGCCCGAAAAAGACGGCGGCGTACTGACGAAGGCAGGTGTTGTCGACTATTCGATTGGGAAGGGTGTTGCCCCTGGTGTTTTCGTCGTTGCGGATATGTCGCATCCGCGGATCTCGGAGCGCATGGAAGATCTGAAGATGGGCAAGGGGCCGTATTTCACCTTTCATCGGCCATATCATCTGACCTCATTGGAGGTGCCGCTCACCTGTGCCCGTGTCGTTCTTTACGGAAAGCCGGACATGGTGCCTCTGTCCACCCCTGTGGCTGAGGTATGTGCCGTGGCCAAGAAGGATCTCCAGCCTGGCGACAAGCTCGATGCAATCGGCGAGTACTGCTACCGCGCCTGGATCATGACCGCGCCGGAAGCGCGCAGCGCCTCTGCCATTCCATGCGGAATGCTGCAGGGAGGCAAGGTGACCGCGCCGATCAAGAAGGGTGAACTGATTACCTACAGCAACGCATCGGTCGCGGAAGGCTCTCGTCTAGCCGTCTTGCGTGCCCGGCAAGACGCTCTCGTTTACGGCAGGGAGGCGTAAATGGCGAACTCAGCAAGAGCGATGAAGAGTGCCGAGACCAGCAATCTGCCCTTCATCTACCGACAATATACACGTGACCAGCTGCTGGATGCTCTTCGGAAGATGCACCTCATCCGCCGGTTCGAAGAAGGCGCTGAGGAAAGCTACACACGTGGTCTCATCCATGGGACGATGCATCTGTCGATCGGTCAGGAAGCCAGCGCTATGGGCGTTTGCCTCCCGCTGACGCAAGAGGATCAGATCACCTCGACCCATCGAGGCCACGGTCACTGCATCGCCAAGGGCGCGGATGTCAAACGCATGTTCGCTGAGTTCTTTGGCAAGACGACCGGCTATTGTGCCGGCCGCGGCGGTTCCATGCATATTGCGGACGTTACGACCGGCAACCTCGGCGCGAATGGTATCGTCGGGGGCGGCCTGCCAATCGCCGTTGGTGCCGCGCTGACATCGAAGCGCCTGAAGACCGGAAAAGTGGTCGTCTGCTTCTTTGGTGACGGCGCAAACAACGAAGGAGCGTTCCACGAGGCGCTGAACATGGCTGCCGTTTGGAAATTGCCCGTTATCTTCGTCTGCGAAAACAATGGCTACGGCATGTCGACATCGACCGCGCGATCGACGGCGGTTGCCAATATCGCAGACCGCGCCAGCGCTTACAGCATGCCCGGCGTCATCGTCGACGGCAACGTGCTCTCCGAAGTGGCAGAAGCCACTCACAATGCTGTCGAGCGCGCGAAGCGCGGCGAGGGACCATCCCTCATCGAGTGCAAAACCTATCGTTATCGAGGTCATTCGAAAAGCGACCGAAATCGCTACCGCACGAAAGACGAAATTGAGGACTGGATGAGCAACCGCGATCCAATCGCTCGGTTCGAAACAGAGCTCCGGGAGTTTGGTGTCGCGAACGACACTGAACTCGCGGCAATCCGCAAGTCTGTCGAGGACGAAATCGCCGCCGGGATTGAATTCGCAAAACAAAGCCCGATGCCTGAGATTTCCGGTTTGGCCGATAACGTCTACACGGAGCAAGCGTAATGGATACCACGGTTCGAGAGCTCAGCTACTCCCAAGCAATCCAGGAAGCCATGGCGATCGCGATGGAAGCGGACGAGCGCGTCATCCTGATGGGTGAAGACATCGGTGTCTACGGCGGCGCTTTTCAGGTCACCGGCGATCTCATCGACAGGTTCGGACCTGATCGCGTGATGGACACGCCGATTTCCGAGCTTGGCGGCGCTGGCGTCGCGGTCGGTGCCGCGATGACCGGACTGAGACCGATATTCGAATTTCAGTTCTCAGACTTTGCCACTCTGGCGATGGAGCAAATCGTCAATCAGGCCGCCAAAATGCGCTACATGCTCGGCGGCGAAGTCTCGGTGCCGGTTGTCATGCGGTTTCCAGCCGGCTCCGGGACCGGGGCGGCCGCCCAGCATAGCCAGAGCCTGGAGGCGTGGCTTGGACATGTCCCCGGTTTGAAGGTTATTCAGCCGGCAACTCCACATGATGTTAAGGGCATGCTGCTCGCCGCCGTCGCCGATCCCGACCCGGTGATGATCTTTGAACATAAACTCCTCTACAAGATGAAGGGACCGGTTCCGGAAGGCCACTACACGGTTCCTCTCGATAAGGCAGAGATCCGCCGACAGGGTAAAGATCTTAGCATCGTCGCGACGTCGATCATGGTTCATAAGGCGCTCGATGCGGCCGAACAGCTGGCAGCGGAGGGGATCGACGTCGAAGTGATCGATCTCCGTTCGGTGCGTCCGATCGATAGAGCGACCGTGATCGCAAGTGTGAAAAAGACGACAAGGCTGCTCTGCGTATATGAGGGCGTCAAAACGCTGGGAGTCGGTGCAGAAATAAGTGCGATCATCGCTGAAAGCGACGCATTCGACTATCTCGATGCACCGATTGTCCGCCTTGGCGGCTCCGAGACGCCAATTCCCTACAATCCGGAGCTCGAGAAGGCTGCCGTTCCGCAAGTCCCCGACATTTTCAATGCCGCGCGGGACCTTGTGAGGGGAGTGCGATAGCATGGCGACGGAAATCATCCTCCCCAAGGTCGACATGGATATGGCGACCGGCAAGATCTCGAAGTGGTTCTTCAAGGAAGGTGACCGCGTCGGGAAGGGCGACGTGCTGTTCGAAATTGAAACCGACAAAGCGGCAATGGAAATAGATTCCCCCGCTGCGGGGATTCTTCGCAATGTCAACGGCGAAGAAGGCGTTGATATCGCGGTCGGCTCGGCGGTCGCTTGGATCTACGAGGAGGGCGAGGAACATCAGGCCGCGTCTGCGCCATCTGCGCCGGCCCTTCCCGCAGAGACGGGGACTTCGGATGCGACCGATCTCGGCTCAATCAGCGCACCGCATCATAACGCATCGGCGGGTGCCGGGAGCTCAATTCGGGCTACGCCCTTGGCAAGGCGCCTGGCACGGGAAAACGGTATCGATCTGGGATCCGTGGCCGGGACCGGTCCGCATGGAAGGATCCGGAGCGCTGATGTTTCGAAGGCTCGGGGTGCCGAAGCACCACTTGCCCCGTCCGCGCCCGCCGGCGCGCAGCATGTCGGGCAGAAAGCTGCGTCCGATGGGTCCTTGGCGCTGTTTGCCGAAGGCACGTTCGATGTGCAGCCTCATACCCCGATGAGGAGAACGATCGCCCGGCGATTGCTGGAGGCGAAGACAACCATTCCGCATTTCTACCTGTCGCTCGACTGCCGCATCGATGCTCTGCTCAAGCTGCGAGCCGAGCTCAACGCGTCGGCGCCGATGGCAGATGGCGCGCCGCAATTCAAGTTGTCGGTCAATGACATGGTCATCAAGGCCTACGCGCTGGCCCTTGGATCAACACCCGACGCGAACGTGTCCTGGACGGAAGAGAGCCTCTTGCGTCATCATTTCGTCGATGTAGGGGTTGCCGTTTCCGTGGCGGGTGGTCTGATCACGCCAATCATCCGGCATGCGGAATCGAAGACGCTATCCACGATCTCGAATGAGATGAAGGATTTGGCTACACGCGCCCGATCGGGAAAATTGAAGCCGGCCGAGTACCAGGGCGGCACCGGAGCAATATCGAACCTCGGTATGTTCGGGGTGAGGGAATTCGCCGCGATCATCAATCCTCCCCATTCAACAATCCTGGCCGTTGGTTCTGGGGAGAGAAGGCCTGTCGTCAATGCTGAAGGCGACTTGTCGAGCGCGACTGTCATGACTGTGACGTTGTCAACCGACCATCGTGCGGTAGACGGTGCTCTCGGCGCACAGCTCCTCGGAAAGTTCCAGGCGTTCATCGAGAATCCGATGAGCATGCTGATCTAGCTTCCTCCCAGGCCTCGGGGGATCTTGTCACGAGGCGAAGGCCTCGTGACGGATCCCCCATCTTTTCAAGGAAAACAGATGTCCTACGACGTCATCATCATCGGCTCCGGCCCCGGCGGCTATGTCGCCGCCATCCGCGCGGCCCAGCTCGGCCTCAAGACGGCGATCGTCGAGCGCGAGCATATGGGCGGCATCTGCCTGAACTGGGGTTGCATCCCGACCAAGGCGCTGCTGCGCTCGGCCGAAGTGCTCGACCATGCCAACCACTTCAAGGATTTCGGCCTGGTTCTCGAAGGCACCGTCAAGCCGGACCCCAAGGCCGTCGTCGGCCGCTCGCGCGCCGTTTCCGCCCGTCTCAACGCCGGCGTCGGCTTCCTGATGAAGAAGAACAAGATCGACATCATCTGGGGCGAGGCGAAGCTGACGAAGCCCGGCGAGATCGTCGTCGGCAAGTCGTCGAAGCCGGTCGTCGAGCCGCAGCATCCGCTGCCGAAGAACGTCAAGGGCGAGGGCACCTATACCGCCAAACACATCATCATCGCGACCGGCGCCCGCCCGCGCGCGCTGCCGGGCATCGAGCCGGATGGCAAGCTGATCTGGACCTATTTCGAGGCGCTGAAGCCCGAGGCGCTGCCGAAGTCGCTGATCGTCATGGGCTCGGGCGCGATCGGCATCGAATTCGCCAGCTTCTACCGCTCGATGGGCGTCGATGTGACGGTTGTTGAAGTCATGCCGACCATCATGCCGGTCGAGGATGCCGAAATCACCGCCATCGCCCGCAAGCAGCTGGAAAAGCGCGGCCTGAAGATCTTCACCAGCGCCAAGGTCACAAAGGTCGAGAAGGGGGCGGGCAGCATCACGGCCCATGTCGAGACGTCGGATGGCAAGGTGCAGCAGATCACCGCCGACCGGATGATTTCGGCCGTCGGCGTTCAGGGCAATATCGAAAATCTCGGCCTTGAGGCGCTCGGCATCAAGACCGACCGCGGCTGCGTCGTCGCTGATGGTTACGGCAAGACCAATGTCGCCGGCATCTATGCGATCGGCGACGTCGCCGGCCCGCCGATGCTGGCGCACAAGGCCGAGCATGAGGGTGTGGTCTGCGTCGAGAAGATCGCCGGCCTGCCGAATGTCCATCCGACCGACAAGGGCAAGGTCCCCGGCTGCACCTACTGCAATCCGCAGGTCGCCTCCGTCGGCCTCACCGAAGCCAAGGCCAAGGAGCTCGGCCGCGACATCCGCGTCGGCCGCTTCTCCTTTGCCGCCAACGGCAAGGCGATCGCGCTCGGCGAAGACCAGGGCATGGTCAAGGTGATCTTCGACAAGAAGACCGGCGAGCTTCTCGGCGCCCACATGGTCGGCGCCGAAGTCACCGAACTCATCCAGGGCTTCGTCGTCGCGATGAACCTCGAGACGACAGAGGAAGAGCTGATGCACACGATCTTCCCGCATCCCACAGTTTCCGAGACGATGAAGGAAGCGGTGCTCGATGCCTATGGCCGTGTGCTGAACGCTTGAGGCGCGACCATAAAACGCCGCTTGATCATGCGTCAAAGACGCAGCCGGCGCATTTCGGCTAGAGGAGGATTTTCAGATGGCACGCATTACGCTCAGGCAGTTACTGGATCATGCAGCGGAGGAGGGCTACGGCGTTCCCGCCTTCAACATCAACAATATGGAACAGGCGCTCGCCATCATGGAAGCCGCGGATGCGGTCCGCGCCCCCGTCATCATCCAGGCATCACGCGGCGCGCGCGCTTACGCCAACGACATCATGCTCAAGCATATGATGGATGCCGTCGTCGAAATTTACCCGCACATTCCCGTCTGCGTGCATCTGGACCACGGCAACGATCCGGCCAGCTGCATGACGGCCATTCAGGCAGGCTTTACCTCGGTCATGATGGACGGCTCGCTGAAAGCGGACGCGAAGACACCTGCCGACTGGGATTATAATGTCGGCGTGACAAAGAGAGTGACCGAAATGGCCCATCTCGGCGGCATCTCGGTCGAAGGCGAGCTCGGTGTGCTCGGTTCTCTGGAGACCGGCATGGGAGAGGCCGAGGATGGGCACGGCGCGGAAGGCAAACTGTCGCATGACCAGCTGCTGACCAACCCGGACGAGGCGGTGCGATTCGTGCGTGAAACTGGCGTCGATGCATTGGCAATCGCGATGGGAACCTCGCACGGCGCCTACAAGTTCACCCGTAAGCCCGACGGTTCGGTGCTGGCGATGAATGTCATCGAGGAAATCCACCGCAAGCTACCGAACACCCATCTCGTCATGCACGGGTCGTCGTCGGTCCCCGTCGAGTTGCAGGAGATCATCAACAAATACGGCGGCCAGATGAAGCCCACCTGGGGCGTGCCGGTCGAAGAAATCCAGCGCGGTATCAAGAACGGCGTGCGCAAGATCAACATCGACACGGACGGCCGCATGGCGATGACCGGGCAGATCCGCCGGGTCTTGCAGGAAGATCCGAGCGAATTCGATCCGCGCAAATATCTGAAGCCGGCAATGGCCGCGCTCACAAAGCTTTGCAAGGAGCGCTTCGAACAGTTCGGCACTGGCGGCATGGCGGAGCGGATTACGCCCCTTCATGTTTCGGTGATGGCAAAGCGCTATGCGTCCGGCGAGCTCGATCCGTGTTTCTCGTGATTATGAGCACATGGAGCACCGAAACCGTCGGAACTTATGTTCCGACCAGGTGCCAACTGTCTACCGGAGATCCCACAGCTCACATTCTGCGCCCGATAAGATGAACATTTAGACGCCATCAGCGCCGTTTGTAATACCGAAACGTAAACTTAATCAGTCCGTGTCATCCTGTCTCAATTCGGAGCAGCGAGTGCTTTTGGGAGAGGCAAAATGGACAGGATTCTTGCGCGGTTCAGGATTCAGACCAAGGTTATCGTACTGGTTCTGCCGCTATTGCTGACGATCGTCGCTGTCGGCGCCACAGGACTCTACGCATCAGGTGTCCTAGAAGCGCGCCTCAGCACATCGAATGGCGTGGTCCGGCTGCTTTCAGGATTCAAGGCGGTTTATGCCGGCATTACGACGTTCCTTCGCGAGCCCGATGCGGCGACATTCAAGCAAGCCTCCGAAATAACTGCAGCACAGATCAGCGCACTCGACCGCATGATCGATGTGATTCCGGACGCCCAGGCTGCTGCTGAATTGCGCAAAGCGCAGCACGCAACCGGCACGATCCTGAGCCACATTAACGAGATATGGAAACTTCGACAGGACCGTTCGCAGCTCACGAACAACATTGCCGCGCAGCTCGACGCGCTGAACTCCGTGCAGATGGAACTTGGCAAGCACGCATTCAAGATCGTCGCCCAGGCTGCTCAGCTTGATAACAAGCGGAAATCGAGGCTTTCCGATACGTTGGCACTTCAATCCATTCTCAGCGGCTGCGAAAATCTCGAGGTTCAACTACGGTCGCTTGATGCCCAGTCCCTGCGACGCGAAGAAACAGCGGTGCGCGCATCGTTGGAAGCCCTCGCACACAAACTATCGAAATCTGACCGTCTTCTCACTTCGTTGGGTGTGCGAGACGGGTCCCGCATCGCAGACAGGATTCTGGCATTTCTGAACCAAAGTGGAAGCCGGGAAACGGAGGGCCAGTCCGCGGAATTGGCCATCGCCAATGACTTGGCTGGTTTGTCGGAAAGGTTGCGAGTGCAGAGCGCGGCAGCGGTTGAACAAGCCGCTGCCGATCTGAATGGTTCGAGCGGTGGCTCTGTCGACGCCGACAAGGTGACGAAAAAGCTTCGGTCGATTGTGAGCAACGGCAGCGACGTAAAAATCGCCTTTGCCGGCCTTTTGGGCGAACCGACCGCGGATAACGTCAAGGCAGTCGAGCGAACCCTTTTTGTCTATGCAGGCGAGATACAGTTGCTGACGGAACTGGCGGCGATCGATTCTTACTTCGGCGACGTCCCGGGAACGGTAGGGGAAATCGCCGACAAATTACGCGAAAGCGCAACTGGACTGGAGGCAAATCGGGGCCATGCCGAGGAGCAATACCGCCACGCAACTGACAAGATCAACGAGATCTGGGGGTTGATGGACGCATTTGCGGACGCTCAGCGGCAGATGGCTTCGACCGAGCGGTCGTTGACGAACTCGGTGTCTCTGACATCTATGGCGATTGGATTTCTCGTCGCGATAGCATCGGGTGCTGCCTTGGTCGTCACGCTCAAGCGGCCAATCGGCTCAATCACCGAAATCATGCGACGTTTGGCAGGCGGTTCGTTGGACATTGCGATCGATGGAGACCGACGAAAGGATGAGATCGGCGAGATGGCGCGTGCACTTGCGGTCTTCAAAGAAAATGCCGTTCAGAAGATTGCCATCCAGGCGCGCACGGAAGAACTCCATCGACTGGCGGAATCGGAGCGGGAGATGAACGATCGCGAACGAGCTTCTACCCAGAAAAACATCGAACTGGCGGTAACGTCACTTGCGGACGGACTTAGAAATCTGGCGACCAGAGATCTGCGGAACACCATCGAGGTCCCATTTGCTGGGGATCTGGATATCCTCAGGCGAGACTTTAACAGCACCATCAGCGACCTAAGCTCAACGATGCTGGACGTCCGTGCAACGTCAGCCGAAATTCACACCAATGGCCGGCTCCTGGCGGATGCGTCGGAAGAGCTTTCTCGCAGAAATGAACAGCAGGCAGCCTCGATCGAGCAAACCGCGGCGGCGATCGAAGCGATCACCATCACCGTAGCGGAGGCCTCTAAACGTGCAACGAACGCGGCTGACATCGTACAGCGCGTCAAGCTCGAAGCCGATGCCTCACTTGTTATCGTCGAACACGCTATCGCTGCGATGTCTCGGATCAAGGAGGCATCCGATCGCATAACAAGTATCGTAACGGTAATCGACGGAATAGCATTCCAGACAAATCTTCTCGCGCTGAACGCTGGCGTCGAGGCTGCCCGAGCTGGAGAAGCAGGGAAAGGATTTGCTGTCGTCGCGCATGAAGTCAGAGAACTTGCCCAACGCGCCGCTTCGGCGGCGAAAGAAATCGGCGCCCTTATCCATCATTCGACGACCGAAGTCGACGCGGGTGTGGATTTTGTCGAACAAGCCGGCCATGCCCTCGATGATATTGCGCTAAAGATTGGCGAGGTTTCCCGGGATGTTGGGCAGCTAGCACTCTCGAGCCAAAGCCAGGCAAAGAGCCTCAATGAGGTCAACCAGGCCGTAGGTACCATGGAAAGAGTGACCCAGCTGAACGCCGCAATGGCCGAGGAGGCTGGTGCGGCCACGCGCCGGCTTGCGGAGCAAGTAGACGACCTCGTTCAACTGGTCGGGTCGTTTGCACTTAATGAACCGCCATTAGCCCACGCCGAGAGGGCAGCCTAGCCTTGGGGTCAGCTACCCATGGCGATTCAGTCCACGTCTCAGCGCAATAAGGATATTCCCGTTGAAGCTCGATTCAAACAAGCAGTTCTCCGCCTTTCTTTTCGATATGGACGGGACGCTTCTGACTTCCATCGCCGCTGCCGAGCGAGTTTGGGGTGCGTGGGCGAAACGCCATGGGCTGGATCCCATCGCGTTTCTGCCAACAATGCACGGGCAAAGGGCGATCGACACGATTCGGCGGCTGGAGCTTCCCGGCGTGGACCCGGAGATTGAAGCTGCAAAGGTCACAAATGCGGAGATCGACGACGTGCATGGGGTTGTCGCGATTGCAGGAGCGGCAGAGTTCTTGGCTGCTCTTCCCACTGATCGGTGGGCGATCGTCACATCTGCGTCAAAGAAGCTCGCTCAGAGGCGACTTGAAGCCGCAGGGCTAAGCACACCACGCATTATCGTGACCGGGGAAGATGTCGCGGTGGGTAAGCCGAACCCTCAATGTTTCCTTCTCGCGGCAAAACGGCTCGGAGTTCCGGCTGGGAATTGTCTTGTTTTTGAAGATGTTGAGGCCGGCGTGAAAGCCGGGCAAGCGGCAGGCGCAGACGTAGTGGTCGTCACAGCGGCCGGGCACAATTTAAATTTACCTGGTAACCCAACCATAAATGACTACACAGAGGTCGCGCCGGTGGTATCCGCAGACGGACTGCTGTCAATCAAAGCGGTTTAGCCATGTTTCGGGGCGCTGGCGGCAGCGCGCCGGTCCTCATGGCGGGATTATCGAAAAGCGCGCGAATGGGCGCGGTGTACTCGTACTCGTCAGGCTCTGGAGCGGCTCGTCATAGTGGTCTTGATCGTCCGCCTCGAATTTGCCAAGGCAAAAGGCAGGGTGTTATCTAGAAGCTGACGGATGACCGTCTCGGATGCGTGGATCCTATGCGGACTGCCTGATCTTGATCTTAAACGGCAATATGATTTTCGCAGCCTCCTCGGCCTCCTCCCGGGAAGCCTCAATCAACCGGGCTATTGCAGGCCCGTAATCAAATGCGGGAACTGTCACCGTTGACAGCCAGGGAGCCAGCCAGTCGTTTAGGCGGTTGTCATCGAAACCCATCAAGATGACATCCTCGGGAATCGTAAGCCCCAGTTCAATCGCTGCGCGATGGACACCATAGGCGATCATGTCGTTGCCGCAAAAAATGGAGAGGCGCCTTTTGCTTTTCGAAAGCAATTTAAGCCCCTGCTCGTAGCCGGCCTCCATGGTATAGGCAGCCTCGACCTTCTTGACCGGACCGTGATCGCCCAGACCGGCTATGAAACCATCAAGCCGCTCGCTGCTTCCCGAGTAGCTTTTCGGACCGTGGATCGCTACGCAGTTCATGTAACCCCGCTCCGCAAAATATTGGCCGACTGCCATACCTGCAGCAAAATTGTCGACGCCCACATATGGCGCGACGATTCCCTCGGCCGGCCGCCGATTTACGAAGATTATGTTCTTTTGCCGGGAGCACAGTTCGCGCAACCGCGGCGTATCAATCGCGCCTTGTAAAACGATGGCTTGCGCGCGCAGTCCCTGCGCATCAGCGAGCAGGCGATCCTGCTGCTCTGCATTTTCGGCCGCATTCGCCAGGACCATGGAAAGACCCGACGACTTCAAAGCATTTTCCAAAGATGCGGCAACGTCGGCGGTAAAGTGGTTCGATGCATCCGGCACGAGCATTACCACTACGCTGCTGCGAGCAAGACGGAGCGACCTCCCGATCTCCGAAGGAGTATAGCCGAGAATCTCCGCTGCCTTCTTGACGCTTTCGATCGTGTGAGGCGCGACCGCGTCGGCTTTTCCGCCAAAGTATCGGGACACGGTTGCCGTCGACACACCCGACAGGCGCGCGACATCTCTAACAGTAGGCGGCTTGGTCATCGCGGAAAACTCATATGTCTACTTCTAGCATCCGCTTCGTCGAAGCGGAAGGCCTCAGATGGCGTCGCCAGACCGGCGACGAAAGGCACCCTTCATGGTCAACAACACGTCGTCAAGCAATTTTAACGCTTGTTCACCTAACAGCGGCGGCTGATCAAAGCGCCAGGACGTTGTCTGCGTCGGCTGCGTGAGAATTGCAGTTGGCCAAGTTCCAGCGGTCGAAGCTATGTCAGCCATTCGAAGAAACAAGTCTGCAATGTAATCGTTGACATTGGCGAAAACCTGTCATTGTATACGTTAACATCGGCCACGTCGCTGGATGAGCAAATCCGCAAGGCAAGTTTCTGGCGGTCGCGGCGGATGAAAATCGACTATTCCTGAAAGAGCGGAGGAAGCTGGGCTTTTACCGAGCCTGCAAATGGATACTGAACCGCAGACGGCCGATGTCGTCGCCAGCCTCTTCTTCACCTGCAGTGTCGACGTTAGGAAATTTGCAACCGAGCGGCGGCAACGCCCATGCAGAAAAATTCACCCCCTATGACCACTCACGCTAGAACCCGGAGCCATTCATGCTTGATCTGCAAAACGCCAAGGGCCAGAATATTGCCCAGACGATCGAAAATTTCATGACGCTTGATCTGACGGGTGTCGGCCTTATAGGCAAGATCTACAACGCGCTGCAATCGCATCAGCCGGGCCCCGCCTGCATGGATGGCGCCAATTTGATCGTCGATGTGGTTCGCGAACATGGCGGCCCGATCGTGATTGCGACGGGATTTCCTGAAGGCGGCGGCGTCCCGGAAACAGACGGCCCGGTCGGCGCAGCGCTCCTCGCGCGCGCACTCTTCCTCGGGCTTGGTGTCGAGACCGTTATTCTGACCGATGACGATTGGGTCGGCATGATGGAGGGGACATGTCGAGGTGCCGGCCTTGCGCCGCTTTCGTTCCCTGAGGATGGCCGGATCAGATCGGTCGACTTCGTCCGGCCAGTCTATATTCGCAGCGTCCCGAAGGATACGGCGGGGTGCAAGGTCATCACGGATCAGCTTCTCGAGGTAACAAAGCCTTCGCTGGTGATCTCGATCGAGCGGCCAGGCCAGAACGACAAAGGCCTTTACCATGGACTTGGCGGGCGTCCGCTCGACAATCTTGTCGCAGATCTCGACCAGTTTTTCCTGAGCGCCAAGAAGCGCAAGATCCCCTTCATTGCCATCGGGGATGGCGGCAACGAACTTGGCATGGGGCTGATCGGTGAAGATCTCAAGGCTTTTTCGCCCAAGGCCAGGGATAGCGGACATCCTGGCCGGGGCGGCGTTGCTGCGGCAACCTCGGCGGATCACCTCATCGTATCGAATGTCTCAAACTGGGGAGCAACCGGGTTGATCGCCGCGCTGTCCGCACTTTTGGAGAAACCGTCAGTCTTTCACGACGGCGCGTTGGAACGCCGATGCATAGAACAGTGCGTCTCGTTCGGCGGCGTTGACGGGATGTTCATGGGGCCGGAGCCGGCTGTTGACGGCATCTCCGCCCGGGAATGGGAAGGGCTTGTTGATACGCTGCGCAACACGCTTGACCGATTGGCCGGTCGGGTCATCGGATGGAAAGGCGACAGCGGCGACTGGCGCCAGTTGAAGTGACGGAAGCGCCCGAGGGCTCGCCGACTGGCGGCACGCAGACGCGCAAGCCCCAAGTCTCGAAGATCTCCATCGGCGCGCCTGAGCGTTGCCGATTTTCCGATGACCTCGTTGCGGTCGGATGCCGACCGCGACAAATCTTTTGAACGCCTCGACATTTGCCCCGCCAGCCAAGATCTGAGCCTTGCTCGTCAAAGCCGGTTCCTGCAGCAGGCTCTGTCGAAACAGCCGATTTGAGAGCGTTTGGCCAAGGGTGGCCGCGGCAGCGGTCGATGCGTCCGCCACGCATGGCGTCTTCATTATCAACCACCATATCATCCCTCCTTTGATCGGTAACGAGGCCGCTTAGTCGCCGTCAACGAAAATGTAATCGTTGACATCGGGTTTTTTGTGATGTTGTATACGTTAACATCGCAAAATTGGCGATCGAGCCCTCGCGGCTCGCAGGGATC
>NZ_NWTA01000026.1:0-78941 GCF_002531955.1 Rhizobium sp. M10
CCACACGATGCCGCTCGAAGACATCAACAAGGGCTTCGAGATGATGCACAAGGGTGAAAGCATCCGCGGCGTGGTGGTCTACTAAGCCATGAAAACCATCTCGATCGACAAGTCTTACGGCGGCACTCAGGGCGTCTATGTCAATCGCTCCGAGGCCTGTGACTGCGACATGACTTTTGCAGTGTTCGTGCCGCCGCAGGCGGCCGAGGGCAAGCGCCCGGTTCTGTGGTACCTGTCCGGCCTGACCTGCACGCATGCCAATGTCATGGACAAGGGCGAGTATCGGCGGCTTGCCGCCGAACTCGGGCTGATCGTCGTCTGCCCGGATACCAGCCCCCGCGGCGATCACGTTCCTGACGAGCCCGACAATTGGCAGTTCGGCAAGGGCGCCGGCTTTTATGTCGATGCCACCGAGCCGCCGTTTTTGGCGAATTATCGCATGTACAGCTACATCACCGACGAGCTACCGCGCCTGCTTGCTGCGGAATTCCCCGTCGACATGGATCGCCAGGGGATCTTCGGCCATTCGATGGGCGGACATGGCGCGATCACCATCGCGCTTAAGAACCCCGACCGGTTCCGCAGCTGCTCGGCCTTCGCGCCGATCAGCCACCCCTCGGTGTCCGGCTGGTCGAAACCGGCGCTGCGGAAATATCTCGGCGCCGATGAAAACACCTGGCGGGCCTATGACACCTGCTCGCTGATCGAAGACGGGCATCGCTTCCCCGAGCTCTTCGTCGACCAGGGGACGGCGGACAGCTTCCTGGAGGACGGGCTGCGTCCCGACGAGCTCCGGCAGGCTTGCGAGGCGGCGGGTATTCCCCTCAGGCTGCGCATGCAGGAAGGCTACGGCCACTCCTACTTTTTCATTTCGACGTTCATGGACGATCATCTGCGCTGGCACGCGCAGAGGTTGGAGAACTGATTTTAGCGAGCTCGGCCGGGCATAACGCAAACGGCCAGGGAGGAAGGGAGAAAAGCAATGAGCAGCATAGCCATTCATCCGGCAGTGGATTCAGGCTTTCGAGCGACGGACGCTGCTTTCACAGGCGGGACGCTCGTGTGCAAATGCACGAGCAATCCCGTCAAGGTCAGGATCAAGGGCGATATTGCCCACAATCACGCCTGCGGCTGCACCAAGTGCTGGAAGCCCGAGGGAGCGGTCTTTTCGGTCGTGGCGGTCGCCCCGACCGAGAGCGTCGAGGTGCTGGAGAACGGCGACAAGCTCGCCGTCGTCGATCCCGCTGCCTTGATCCAGCGGCACGCCTGCAAGCAATGCGGCGTGCATATGTACGGGCCGGTCGAGCGCGAACATCCGTTCCAGGGACTGTCGTTCGTCCATCCGGAGCGCTTCCAGGAGAGCGGTTGGGCCAAGCCCGGCTTTGCCGCCTTCGTCTCGTCGATCATCGAAAGCGGCTTCGATCCTTCGAAGATGGACGCCGTCAGAGCGCAGTTGAAGGCATCCGGTATCGAGCCGTACGATTGTCTCAACCCCGGCCTGATGGACTATATCGCCACCTGGACCGCCAAGAAGAGCGGCGTTCTGGCTTCGTGATTGACCGGGGGCGCCGACCCCGGCGCCCCCGACAAACCTGCCGCCACCGGGATGGCAAAATATTCCCGTGGCCGCACTGCTGTTCGTTGCCTCCCGCACATTCCCTGCGGCTCGATGAACTGGATAATTTCCGGGCTCGAACGCGCTGACGTGAGCTTCGACAGTCTGCCCGCGCCGAGCCTACCCCTTTCATCAGCATTTCGAGGCTGTCGCCGGTCTGTTAGAACAACAATGGTCTTAGGCCGGGCTGCCCTGAAATCTGAATTCCGTTCTAAAGCAAACTGACCGCAATATCGTTTGAAAGTCTCTCACGCGTTTCGGTATTCGGTATCAGCCTCCCGGCTCGCGTTATCTCTCCATTGTTCTTCTCCGATGAAATTCACCAAGGCCGCTGCCAGCGTCCGTCGGCGATTGCCGACCAACTCCTTCCTCGTTGACTTTTGTGAAATATCACGACATTCTACGATCTATTATCGGCGTTGGAGAAGGGCGCCGATCGATATCAGGGAGGACCGATCGATGAAGAGTTCAATGAAATATCTAGCGGCCGCAGCCATTTCGCTGAGTTTGCTTCCGCTATCCGCACCGGCTTTTGCGAAGGACAAGATCACATTCGCGGCGGCGGCGTTTGCCGAAGCGGGGCGAGGCGACCGGGTCAAGGCCTGGATACAGCGGTTCAATGAAAGCCAGGCCGAGGTAGAGGTCGAGCCGATTGCGATCCCATTCTCGAGCCTTGCCAATACCGTATTCACCCAGATGGGCGGCGGCGGCGGTCCGGATCTCGTACGGTTCGATCAGACGGACTTTTTTGCTGCCATTCCGTCCGGAAGGCTGCTGCCGCTTGACGGTCTCGTCGATGATAAGAGCTACGACTTCCTTGGGCCGGACAGGTTCATGAAGGTGAAGGGGGTTCGGTACGGCCTGCTGTTCGACACAACGGGATATGCGCTGCTTTACAACAAAGACATCGTGCCTTCGCCGCCGACGGATTTCGACAGCTTCCTGGCTGCAACCAAGGCCCAGACCAAGGACGGCAAATTCGGTTACGCCTATCGCGCCACGATGGCGGAGCGTGCAGGCTTCTGGCAGGATCTCTGCAACTATGTTTTCGGCTTCGGTGGGCGCTGGAGCGATAAGGACGGCAAGCTGACGCTCAACAGCCCGGACGTTATTCGGGGTGTGACGGCTTATAAGCAGGTCTACGATGCCGGCGTCACGCCGCGTGGCGCCGACGCGGCCACCTACCGCCGGATGTTTTGGGAGGGCAAGATTGCCATGAACGTCGACAATGGCGGTGTGGCGGCGATCTTCCACCAGAACGCGCCGCAGCTGCCTTTCGCAGCCGCGCCATCGCCGTTCCCGGACAAGGCGCAGGGTCTCATCATGACGGCGCTGGTGGTCAATGCCAATACCAAGCACAAGGATGCCGCCGGCGCCTTCATCAAGTGGGCTTATGCGCCCGAAAACCAAAAGTCCCTGCAGGCCGCCATGGGCACCGGCGTCGGCACGAAGCTCGACATGTCACCCGAGGAACTCGCTAAGCAGCCGTGGCTGAAAGTTTATGAAGGCCAGATGGAGAACGCGCTGCCTCAACTCGTGATCGGACAGGAAGGTAAGACGCCGGAAATCCAGCAGATCGTGCTCGAGGAGGTATTGAAGGTCCTTCAGGAAAACGCCGATCCGAAGGAAGCGATGGATCGAGCTCAAAAACTCGTCGAGCGCCGGGTGCTGCGCTAGCGGAATCGGGAGGCTTCCCGAACGCCGGTGAAGCCTCCGACTATCGGACCATGTACCGATCGGGGAATGTTTGATGAAACGCGCAAATCTCGCCAGGCCCAGGCTCGATGGCAGCCGGTGGACACCTTACCTGTTTGCGGCACCGGTCGGTGTCTACCTGCTTCTGTTTCAGTTCTATCCGCTGATTCAGCAGTTCTACCTGAGCTTTACCGCCACGGACCTGCTTACTCCCGGCGTCAGTCCTTTTGTCGGGGCGGACAATTACGCCTTCCTGATCGAGGACGGCGAACTCTGGAAGGTTTTGTGGATCACGGCGATCTATACGGTGGCCTGTGTGGTGTTCGCCATCGGTATCGGCCTTGGCTCGGCGCTGCTGCTGGACTCGCCCTTCGTCGGGCGCGGTGTCGCCCGCGCGCTGATTACCGTGCCGTGGGCCGCTCCTTCGGTTGCCGTTGCGCTGGTGTTCACCTGGATCTTCAATTCGCAATACGGCATCTTCAATCATATCCTCGAGGCTCTCGGCCTGCCGCTCAGCGGCGAGAACTGGCTGGACGATCCGAAGCTGGCGCTGCCGGCTATTCTGCTGACGACGGTGTGGCAGATTTTCCCCTTCTCTTCGGTGGTCATTCTTGCCGCGCTGCAGGGTGTACCGCATGAATTGAAAGAAGCCGCGGTCATCGATGGAGCTGACCGCTTCAATATCTTCAAGACGGCCGTCTGGCCGACGATCCAGCCAACCGTTCTGATGCTGACGCTTTTCGTCACCATCTGGTCGCTGCGCCGCTTCGACCTGATTTGGCTGATGACCCAGGGAGGCCCGATCGGAGCGACCAATACGCTTGTGATCGAGCTTTACAGGCAAGGTTTCGTCTATCGCGATCTTGGCAGCGCCGCTGCCATGGGGATGATCGGCCTGTCGATCGCCCTGCTGATCACCGTGATTTACTTCAAGGTCACCCAGATGACCGAACAAGCAGAGGGGCGGCGCTGATGAACGCTCTCCGCAATGCGCAACACTTCCGCCTCATCGCCGTTCTGATGATGCTCGGGCTCGCCGCCTTTCCTATCTATTGGATGTTCGTCACCTCGATGACACCGTCTTCGGAATTGTTTGCGGACGCGCCGCGCGTGTGGCCGAACTGGTCGCAGATCGGCATTTACCTCGAGGTTTTCAGCACCATCCCGGTCGCCAGGTGGCTGCGCAACAGCTTTCTCGTTGCTGCGGGAACGACGATATTGAGCATTCTGCTCGCGGTGCTGCCGGCCTATGCTTTGTCGCGCTTCCGCTTTGCCGGTCTTGCCGTTCTCGGCTTCGCATTGTTTGCGACCCAGATGCTGCCGGAAGCGATGCTGGTCGTGCCGCTTTATTCGATCTTCGGCGACCTGAACCTGCTCGACAGCATCCTTGGTCTAGTGCTCGCGAATACGGCCTTCGTCGTTCCAGTCATTACCTGGATCATCAAGGGGGCGATCGACAGCATTCCAATCGAAATCGAGGAAGCGGCACGTGTGGACGGATGTTCGCGGTTCGACATCGTTCTGGGAATCGTCGTTCCCCTGATCGCACCGACGCTGGCGGCTGCAGCGGTTATCTCCTTCTTCCACGGATGGAACGAATACGTGTTCGCCCAGACCCTCGTCAGCAGCGAGAGCCTGCGGACGGCCTCCGTCGGGCTCGCGAGCTTCGTCGGCGAACTTTCCACGCCTATCCACTCCGTCATGGCGGTCGGTGTCATCTACACGTTGCCGGCGGTCGTCTTCTACCTCTTTGCCCAACGCTACGTCGTCGCCGGAATGACGGCGGGCAGCGTCAAAGGTTGATGGGAAAACCGATATGTCTGCTATTGAATTCAACAACATTTCGAAGCGTTTCGGCGTCAAGGAAGTTATCCGCGACATCAACGTCTCCATCGAGAAGGGCGATTTCCTTGTTCTTCTCGGACCGTCCGGTTGCGGAAAATCGACATTGCTGCGCATGCTGGCCGGGCTCGAAAGCATCTCCGGCGGCGAGATCAAGATCGGCGGCAACCGCGTCGATCAGCTTCCTCCGGGAGAACGCGACATTGCTTTTGTTTTCCAGTCCTATGCGCTCTACCCCCATCTTTCCGTCCGCCGAAATATGTCCTTCCCCCTGCTCATGCAGGAGTTCCGCTGGTGGCATCACTTGCCTCTCTTAGGTGGACTCGCCAAGCGCAGGATCGAAACTTCGCCGCGTGTCGTGGAAAAAGTCGAAAAGACCGCGCGCATCTTGGCGCTAACGGAAATGCTCGACCGTTTTCCCCGGACGCTTTCGGGGGGACAGCGCCAGCGTGTCGCCCTCGGACGCGCCATGGTGCGCGAGCCGGAAGTCTTCCTCATGGACGAGCCCTTATCGAATCTCGACGCCAAGCTGCGCACCTCGATGCGCTCGGAAATCTCACGCCTGCACAAGGAGATCGGCGGCACTTTTGTCTATGTGACGCATGATCAGGTTGAGGCGATGACGATGGGCACGAAGATCGCGCTCATGCGGGACGGGATTATCCAGCAATTCGGCACGGCGCGCGAGATTTATACCGATCCGGCCAATACCTACGTCGCCCGGTTCATCGGCACGCCGCCGATGAACCTCATCGCCGGCAAGCTGGAGGGACGCGGAATCAAGATTGGCTCCGTCGCCATCCCGGTCGATCTTTCCAGCGCAGCCGCAGCTTCGGACGCGCTTCTCGGCATTCGCCCGAATGCTATTTCGCTGACGACCGTGCCGGCAAGCGGCGCATTGAAGGGGACGGTCGCAATGGTCGAGCATATCGGCGCCGAATCCGTCGTGGCGGTCCGGCTCGACGAAGGGAGGACCGCGCACAACGACGATGGCGACATGGATGCGGTCATGGTCACCTTGCCCGGCTACTGCGACCTCCAACTCGGGCGGGACGTCTATCTCCTAATCGACAGTTCGCAGGCAGTTTTGTTTTCGGCCGCGACGGGCAAGCGGATACAATGATGATCGCCCGCCGCACGATAACTCCGTCAGCGCGAAAACAGCGGCTCGATGCTGCAGTCGAGCGCCGAAGGATCGATCTGTCGTTCGATCTCGCCGAACATGTCCTCGACGAAAGAGATGAGCTGGTCCGAAGCCTCGATTGCCCGCTCAACGTGACGGGAAGCGATGGCATCCAGTACATCCAAGTGACAGTCGATGGTGCGCAGAAGGCTCTGCTCATGTCCGATATGGAGATGATGAATCCAGCCGATCCTGCGGAAGATCGTATGAAGCGGTCGCAGCGTGTGCTCGAGGAAGGGTTCGCCGGCCGCCACGAGGATGAGCTTGTCGATGCGCCGGTCGAAGACGTTGAACTCGTCGATGGTCATCGTCTCGCGCCGGTCGCGCAGGGCTCGCGTGACATGCAGCATCTGCGTTCGATGGGTGCTGTTGGAACGTTCGGCCACAAGCGTCAGGACGAAGCGTTCGAGATCTCGCCTCAATCGCAAAAGCATCCGTTCTCTCGCCAGATCGATCGGCGCAATCTTCACGCCGTGGCGCGGATGGATCATCACCAGCGTGTCGGTCGCAAGGCGGTTCACCGCCTGATAGATCGGCGTGCGGCTGTAGCCCGTCATTCGTTGCAAGTCCTGGATGGACAGGAAAGAGCCCGGTTTCAATTCGCATTTGATGATCAGTTGTTCCAGCCGTTCATAGGCAATTTCCATCAGGTTCGACTGGCTGCGGCGCGGGCCGGCGGTGTTGGCATCGGTGTCGTCTTCGGTCGTCATGGCTATGTTTCGGCTCCGATCTCGGCGGCTGGCGCATCGCCGCCTTTATTTATCTCACGATATATCACGACATTTTTCAAACCTCCAGCGATCGGGCATTCGGCATCGGCCGGTTGCCCATCGTTCATAACTCTTCTGCACGAGGCAAAATGAAGATCACCGCCATCCGCACCTTCCGATTGGAAGAATTCGCCAATGTTCTCTGGGTCCATGTCGAAACCGACGCCGGCATCGTTGGCCTGGGCGAGACCTTTTACGGAGCCGGATCTGTCGAAGCCCATATTCACGACGTACTGGCCGGTCGCCTCATCGGCCGCGATCCCTTGCGGATCGAAGCGCACTCGCGCGAGCTCGTCAACCTGCCGATGGCGCAGGCGTCGACGGGTGCGGAATATCGCGCAGCGTCGGCTCTCGATCTCGCGCTGTGGGATATATTCGGAAAAGTATGCGGCCAGCCGGTCCATCAGATGCTGGGCGGTCTGTGTCATGATCGCATTCCGGTCTACAACACTTGCGCAGGCTATGGATATGTCCGCTCCAACAAGATCAAGCCGGTCGATACGTGGAATTTCCGCGACGCCGAAGGTCCGTATGAAGACCTGAAGGGCTTCATGACCGACGCTGGCGCGCTGGCCGAAAGCCTGCTCGAACAAGGGATCTCGGCCATGAAGATATGGCCGTTCGATCCTCCGGCCATCGAGAATGACGGTCGCTTCATCACGGCGGAGCAATTGCGCACCGCGATGATGCCGTTCGAGGCGATCCGCAAGCGTGTCGGCGACAAAATGAGCATCATGGTAGAATTCCATAGCCTGTGGAACCTGCCGACCATCAAGAAGATCGCGCACGAACTCGAAGCCTTCGACCCCACATGGTATGAAGATCCCATTCGCATGAATTCGGTATCGGCTCTGTCCGAACTTGCCGCTTCGACGAGGGTGCCGATCTGCGCATCGGAAACCTTGGGCTCGCGTTTTCCCTACAAGGACATGCTCGAAGCCGGCGCCATCGGTGTCGTGATGACCGATCTCGTCTGGACGGGCGGACTGACCGAGGGACGCAAGATTGCCTCCCTTGCGGACACCTATCATCGTCCCTATGCGCCGCACGATTGTACGGGTCCCGTCGCCTATGTCGCCGCCGTCCATTCATCGTTTTCGCAGCCGAACACTTTGATCCAGGAATCGGTTCGGGCCTTCTATACCGGCTGGTACAAGGAACTTGTCACCGAGGTTCCTAAGATCGAGAACGGCTATGTCTTGCCGATGGAAGGACCGGGGCTCGGCACGGAGTTGCTGCCCCAGGTCTTCGAGCGCTCCGATCTGAGCGTTCGCGCGTCTGAACTTTGAGATAGGCTGAAACTATGAGCAAACTGTTCGACCTCAATGGCAAAACGGCGTTGGTCACCGGCTCGTCGCGCGGGTTGGGCAATGCCATTGCATCTGCGCTCGGTAATGCCGGCGCGCGGATCATTCTCAACGGCATCGATGCCGGGCGCCTGGACGACGCATTGAAAGAAATGCGCGGCAGAGGTTATGAGGTTCTGGGCGCCGCCTTTGACGTGACCGATGAGGCTTCTGTTCTCGGTGCTTTCTCTCGTTTGGACGAGGCCGGGATCGAGGTCGATATCCTCGTAAACAATGCGGGGATTCAATTCCGTAAGCCGATGCTGGACTTGGAGACAGCCGACTGGCGCCGTGTGATCGATACCAATCTGACAAGCGCTTTCATGATCGGTCGCGAAGCTGCGAGGCGGATGGCGGCACGCGGGCACGGAAAGATCATCAATATCGGTTCGCTGACGAGCGAACTCGCGCGCGCCACCGTGGCCCCGTATACGGTGGCCAAGGGCGGCATCAAGATGCTGACCAAGGCGATGGCCGCCGAGTGGGCGGAACGCGGCATTCAAGCCAATGCCATCGGCCCGGGCTATATGATCACCGACATGAACGAGGCGCTGATCAACGACCCGAAGTTCGATGCCTGGGTCAAGGGTCGCACGCCCGCGCGACGCTGGGGCCGCCCCGACGAACTCGGAGGCACGGCGGTCTTCCTCGCTTCCTCCGCATCCGATTACGTCAACGGGCAGATCATTTATGTCGACGGCGGCATGATCTCCGTTCTCTGATTTCCATTGGCACATAGGATCGAAACCATGCAAGGCGTCGTCATTCACGCTCCGAAAGATCTGAGGATTGAGCCTGTGGAGGTCCGCACACCTGGTCCTGGCGAGGTTCGCGTCTCCATCATGGCGGGCGGCATCTGCGGTTCCGACCTTCACTACTACAATCACGGCGGCACGGCGACGATCCGCATCCGCGAACCGATGACGCTTGGCCATGAGGTGGCCGGCATCGTGGCAGAAGTGGGAGAGGGTGTGACCGGCCTTTCTGTCGGCACAAGGGTCGCCGTCAACCCCAGCCGGCCCTGCAGACGCTGCGAATACTGCGCGGCCGGCATGCAGAACCATTGCATCGACATGCATTTCATTGGAAGCGCCATGCGCATGCCGCACGATCAGGGCGGCTTCAGGCAAAGCCTCACGATGCGCTGCGAACAGATGTTCCCGATCGTGGACGCGGTTACCTTTGGCGAAGCCGCGATGGCAGAACCTCTTGCGGTCTGCCTGCATGCGGCCAGGATAGCCGGGCCTCTTCTCGGCAAGAAGGTTCTGATCACCGGTTCCGGCCCCATCGGCGTCCTGACGGCGATTTGCGCGCGTCTCGGCGGTGCGCGCGAAATCGTCATTACCGATCTGCACGACTTCCCTCTGCAGATTGCCGGCCAATGTGGCGCCACCCGGACGATCAACCTGAAGACCGAGCCGGATGCCATGCCTGATTATGCTGCAGGCAAAGGCTATTTCGACGTCCATTTCGAAGCATCCGGCAATCCATTGGCCCTGCAGCAGGCGCTGCCGGCCATTCGCCCTCGCGGTGTCGTCGTACAGCTCGGCCTGGGTGGAGAATTCGCCATCCCGATCAATGCGCTGATCACACGCGAAATCCAACTGTTGGGCTCGTTCCGGTTCGATGCAGATTTTGCGCTTGCGGTCGATCTGCTGAATAGCGGCAGGATGAATGTGAAGCCATTGATTACTGCGATTACTCCTTTCGAAGATGCCCGCAGGGCATTCGAGAATGCCAATGACAGAAGTTCTGCCATGAAGGTGCAGCTCTCGTTTTCCTAAAGCAGGACGGCTCTAAGCGGGTCGTTCTTAAATCCGAATTCATGATTTAAAAGCAGCGTCCACGGTTATGCGAAAACCGGGATGCTCCATTCCTGCGGGCTGACGCTTAGGTCGGGCGGCCATCCGTTACTGACGTCGCAGGACGGTTTGACCTCTCATTTCAATGGAAGATTTCGCTCCGAGCCGGAGCGCATCCATCTTTGGGCGACGTCTTGATGTCGGACGATATCGCTGTCACACGGGCATCGGCCATTGTGTATCCTGGGAATAATAATTGTGTACGCAAAGTACACAATTATTGACTCCTCCAGGGATGCATGCCATCTTCAGGGCGTAGAGCAACAAATGGCCGGAGATCGACGATGGCGAAGACACCGAAGAGCAATCTCTACGACGACCTGAAACGCCAGATTCTGACGATGGAACTGGATCCGGACGCTGATCTGGACGAGGCCAGTTTGAGCGAGCGGTATGGGCTTTCCCGGACGCCGGTGCGCGATATCTTCCGTCGCCTTGCCGGCGAGGGTTATATCGACATCCGCGAGAACAGGGGTGCGCGGGTCATCCCGATGAACCACTCCACGCTCCGCAATTTCTTTCTCGTCGCACCGATGATCTATGCGGCGATCGGCCGTCTCGCGGTGCAGAACTTCAAGCCGGCTCAACTGGCGGACCTGAAGCAGACGCAGGAGCGGTTCCGTGCTGCCAGCAAGAACATGGACGCCTTGGCGATGGTTCTTGAGAACAATCGCTTTCACGAGATCTTCGGCGAGATGTCGGGCAACGTCTATCTGCAGCCGAGCCTTGGCCGGCTGCTGATCGATCACGCGCGCATCGGTCACACGTTCTTCCGGCCGAGGAACGAGGACATGAAACGGCGGCTGCAGGTGGCGGTCGACCACCATGACGGCTTCATCGCAGCGCTCGGCGCACATGACGAGAATGCCGTCGTCGATCTCGTTTTCGAACACTGGGAATTGTCCCGCGAGAACATGGAGATGTTCATCGCTCCGCAAGGCCTGAAAGCGGACGCCTTCCTCGGCGGTCCGGCCACGCAAGTATTGGAGAAGTCGTCGTGAAGTTTGAGGGGATCTATACGCCGGCGGTGACGCCGCTCGACAAGAATGGTCAGATCGACCGGACCGGATTTGCCGCCGTGCTCGAGTCGCTGATCGAGGCGGGCGTCCACGGCATCATCGTCGGCGGCTCGACGGGCGAATATTACGCCCAGAGCAGCCAGGAACGTTACGAACTCGCGGCCTATGCGAAGAACGTCATCGGCACGCGGCTGCCGCTGATCATCGGCACCGGCGCCACGCGCACCGAAGATTCGGTCGAATACGCCAAGGCGGCGAAGGAAATCGGCGCGGATGCGATCCTGGTGTCGTCGCCGCCTTACGCCCTGCCGACCGAACGCGAGAACGCGGTCCATGCGCTGACGGTCGATCGCGCCGCCAACCTGCCGATCATGCTCTACAACTATCCGGCCCGCATGGGCGTGGTGATGGGCGAGGAGTATTTCTCCCGCGTCGGCAAGTCGAAGAACGTGATCGCCATCAAGGAAAGCTCCGGCGACATGGGCAATCTTCATCGGCTCGCCCGGAAGTTTCCGCACATCGCCCTGTCCTGCGGCTGGGACGACCAGGCCCTCGAATTCTTCGCCTGGGGTGCGAAGAGCTGGGTCTGCGCCGGCTCCAACTTCCTGCCGCGCGAGCATGTCGCACTCTACGAGGCCTGCGTCCTTGAGAAGAACTTCGACAAGGGCCGGGCGATCATGAGCGCGATGCTGCCGCTGATGGACTTCCTCGAATGCGGCAAGTTCGTCCAGTCGATCAAGCACGGCTGCGAGGTCATCGGCCTCAACGCCGGCCCGGTGCGGGCGCCGCTGCGCGGACTGAACTCCGAAGAGAAAAGAACCCTTGAGACCGTCGTCGCCACATTGAAGCGCACGGTCGCCCAGATCACGTCGGGAGCCAATCATGCATGAACCCTTGACCGCCGCCGAATACAAGGCGATTGCCGCCGGCCTCCAGCTTCCGACGAATGCCTTCATCGATGGCGCATTCCGTCCGGCAAATTCCGGCAAGACCTTCACCTCGACCAATCCCGCCACCGGCGAGGTCCTGGCCGAAATCGCAGCCTGCGATTCCAGTGACGTCGATTTCGCCGTTGAGAAAGCGAAAGAGGCATTTGACGACGGGCGCTGGCGGCTTCGTTCGCCGGGCGAGCGCAAGGAAGTGCTTCTGAAGCTTGCCAAGCTCCTGGAGCGCAACCGGCACGAACTCGCCGTCATGGAAAGCCTCGACAGCGGCAAACCGGTCCGCGAATGCCAGACCGTCGACGTTCCCGATACCATCCATACGCTGCGCTGGCATGCGGAACTGATCGACAAGCTCTACGACAACACCGCTCCTGTCGGCGCGAACGCGCTGACGATGATCGTGCGTGAGCCGATCGGCGTCGTCGGCTGCGTGCTGCCGTGGAATTTCCCGCTGCTGATGCTGGCCTGGAAGATCGGCCCGGCGCTTGCCGCCGGCTGCTCGGTCGTCGTCAAGCCGGCGCAGGAAACGACGCTCACGACGCTGCGTGTCGCCGAACTCGCCCTTGAAGCCGGCATTCCGGCCGGTGTCTTCAACGTCGTCACCGGTTCCGGCCGCGAAGTCGGCGAGCCGATCGGCCTGCACATGGATGTCGATATGGTGGCCTTTACCGGCTCGACGCCGACCGGCCGCCGCTTCCTGCGCTATGCGGCGGACTCGAACCTCAAGAAGGTCGTGCTCGAATGCGGCGGCAAGAACCCCGCCGTCGTTCTCGACGATGCCGAGGATCTCGATCTCGTCGCCGAGCAGGTCGTCAACGGCGCCTTCTGGAACATGGGCGAGAATTGCTCGGCCACCTCGCGCCTCATCGTCCATGCCAAGGTCAAGGACGAACTGATGAAGCGCATCGGCGCCTATATGCGCGAGTGGAAGACGGGCGATCCGCTCGATCCGGAAAACCGTATCGGCGCGCTCGTCAGCAAGTCGCACTTCGAGAAGGTCAAATCCTTCCTCGACGATGCCAAGACGGAGAAGCTGTCCGTCACCCAGGGCGGCGAAACCTATAATGGCATCTTCATCGAGCCGACGCTAGTCGAGGGCGTAACGCCGGCCAGCCGTCTCTTCCAGGAGGAGATCTTCGGGCCGATCCTGTCGGTCACGACGTTCAACACGCTCGCCGAGGCAACCGCTCTGGCCAACGACACCAATTACGGCCTGACCGCATCCGTCTATACGGGCAGCCTGCGCAATGCGATCCGGCTGACCCGCGATATCCGGGCCGGCCTGATCACGGTCAACTGCTTCGGCGAGGGTGATGCCACCACGCCGTTCGGCGGCTACAAGGAGTCCGGCTTCGGCGGCCGCGACAAGTCGGTCTTCGCCCACGACAACTATTGCGAACTCAAGACCATCTGGATCGACATATCCGAACGGTCGGTCGACGAGACGATCCGATGAGCCGCCATGTGATCAAGCACCTGCCGACCGACACCGGCGTTTCGGGATGGGAGGCGACCAGCGAACGCACCTTTCCCGTAGCGGCGCTTGAGCACGACATTACGGCGGACTGGCTGATCATCGGCGGCGGATTTGCCGGCCTGTCGGCAGCCCGCCGTCTCTCGCAATCGCGGCCTGAAGACAAGATCGTCGTCCTGGATGCGCGTGAACTTGCCGAGGGGCCGGCCGGGCGGAATTCCGGCTTCATGATCGACGTGCCGCACAACCTGTCTTCGGGCGAGTATTCGGTGGCCGACGAAGCGGCGACGAAAGACGAGATCCGTCAGAACCGTCTGGCGATCTCCTTCGCCGCCGATGCCGCGGCCGAATATGGCCTGTCGCGCGAGACCTTCGATCCGGCGGGCAAGGTGAATGCCGCGGCCTCCGAGCGGGGGATGGGACTGAACGACAATTACCGCAAGTCGCTCGAAAAGATCGGCGAGGAACATCGTGTTCTCGATGCCGCTCAGATGCGGGAGATGACCGGCTCGCGTTATTATCTCGGCGGACTCTATACGCCGGGCGCGGTGATGATCCAGCCGGCCGACTATATTCGCGGCCTGGCACGCGGGATTTCCTCCAAGGTGATCATCCACGAGCACTCGCCGGTCCTGGAGCTTGCCCGTGAAGGCCGGACCTGGAAGGCAAAGACGGCCCGTGGTTCCGTTTCTGCACCCAAGGTCATTCTGGGGGTAAACGGCCATATTCAGAGCTTCGGCCACTTCCGGGGCCGGCTGATGCACATCTTCACCTATGCGTCGATGACATCGGCCTTTTCCCAGAACGAATTTGGCGGCGATGTCACCGGCGTCGATCGTTGGGCGCTGCTGCCGGCCGACCCCATGGGCGCAACGGTGCGCAAGATCACCAAAGATGGGCTTTCCAGGATCGTCGTCCGGACGAGGTTCACCTACGACCCGAGCCTCAAAGTGTCGGAGAAGCGGGTCGCCGGCATCGCCGCCGAACAGCGCCGGTCGTTCGATGCCCGTTTCCCCGGGCTGGAGCGCCTGCCGATGGAATACAGCTGGGCGGGCGCGCTCTGCCTCAGCCGAAACCATGTGCCGGCGTTCGGCGAGGTCGAGGAAGGACTTTTCTCCGCCTGCTGCGAAAACGGTCTCGGCACCGTCAAGAGCACGCTTGCCGGGATGATGGCGGCAGATCTTGCGACAGGAGTGGGCAGCCCGGAGCTCGACAAATTCAAAAACCAGCCGGAACCGACGAGACTGCCGCCTGAGCCCATCGCCTGGCTCGGCATCAACTCGGTGATCCGCTTTCAGGAATTGCGTGCGGGCCGCGAGGGATGATCCCTCGGCTCACGCAATAGGAAGACTGCCGCCCGCAGGCTTCGATGAGAATGGGAACGAAAACCAGGAGTAACAACAATGAAAACTTTGTGGAAGGCTCTCTGCGCCGCTGCGGTGATCGGGATGAGCATCCTGCCTGCCCGTGCTGAGGAAAAGACCATCAATCTGGGCACGATGGCATGGGAAGACCTGACGCCGATCACCGGCATCACCAAGAAGGTTCTGGAAGACGCCGGCTATACCGTGAAGGTCACCGAATTTTCCGAATGGGGCATTGCCTATGCCGCTCTTGCCAAGGGAGACATCCAGGCTCTGACCTCGCAGACCGATTACGTTGCTCAGGACTATTGGGACAAAAACAAGAACCGCCTCGAGAAGATTTCTCCGGTTTCGCACGGCCTTTATCAGGGCGTGGCCGTTCCGAAATATGTTCCGATCGATTCGCTCGAACAGCTCAATGAAAACGCCGACAAGTTCGGCGGCAAGATCATCGGCATCGAACCGGGCGCCGGCCTGATGCGCGACACCTCGAATGCGGTCAAGGAATATGGCGTCAAGCTCCAGCTCGTCGAAGGCAGCACGGCTGCGATGACGGCGGCGCTGAAGTCTGCCTACGACCGCCAGGAATGGATTGCGGTCACGATCTGGGAGCCGTCGTGGATGGTCCAGAAGTACGAGGTCAAGTACCTCAAGGATCCGAAGGGCGTCTTCCCGCCGCCGCAGAGCTACTACTGGATCGGCCATAAAGGCTTCTCGGAAGAATATCCGCATGCTCGCGAAGTCATGGCCAGCGTCTACGTGCCGATCGCCGACATCACTGCCATCAACGGCGCCGTCAAGGATGGCAAGACGATGGACCAGGCCGTGCAGGACTGGATCGGCGCCCATGCCGACCTGATCAAGCGCTGGGAAAACATCAAGAAGAACTAAGCGTCTCGTGGCCGTCCGCCCCGCGGGCGGCCACCTTGAAACCTAACGAAGAAGCCAGCGCCATTGGCTCAAAGGGGATCGCTATGAAAACCGCCAATATCGATGCCAATGATGTCCTGATCGACTGCCAATCGCTCTGGAAAGTCTTCGGCGGCAAGTCCGCTGCGGCGATGAAGTCGATCAAGGAGCGCGGCCTCGGCAAGAAAGAGGTTCTGAAGGAATTCAACTGCGTCGTCGGCGTTTCCGATGCGAGCATCCAGGTGCGGCGCGGCGAAATCTTCTGCATCATGGGACTGTCGGGAAGCGGAAAATCGACGCTCATCCGCCTTCTCAACAAGCTGATCACGCCGAGCTCCGGCAAGGTCATGGTCAAGGGACGCGACCTCGCCAGCCTGTCGCCGGTCGATCTGAGACAGATGCGCGCCAAGAATATAGGCATGGTGTTTCAAAGCGTCGCCTTGTTGCCGCACCGCACCGTCTTGGAAAATGCGGCCTTCGGCCTCGAAGTCCAGGGCATCGCCAAAACCGAACGAAACAAGATCGCCGCCGCCGCGCTCGAAAAGGTCGGCCTCGCCGACTGGCTGAGCCGATATCCCAGCGAGCTTTCCGGCGGCATGCAGCAGCGCGTCGGACTTGCGCGCGCGCTCGCTGCCGACCCCGAGATCATTCTCATGGACGAGCCGTTCAGCGCGCTCGACCCGCTGATCCGGCGCCAGCTTCAGGACGAATTCCGCCAGCTGACCAAAGCGCTTGGCAAGTCCGCCGTCTTCATCACCCATGATCTCGATGAGGCGATCCGCATCGGCGACCGCATCGCGATCATGAAGGACGGTGTCATCATCCAGACCGGCACGGCCGAGGAGATTATCCTCAACCCGGCCGATGCCTATGTCGCCGAATTCGTCGCCGGCATATCCCGCCTGCATCTGATCAAGGCGCATTCGGTCATGCGCAGCGTCGCCGAATTCCAGCAGAGTGCGCCGAATTCCGACATCTCGTCGCTGGCGCGTACGACGCCGGACGCCGATATCGACGAGCTCATCTCCTTGACGATGCAGTCGGACCGCGACGCCATCGCCGTCGTCGACAAGGATCAGGTCGTCGGCGTCGTCACGCCGCGCAGCCTGCTGATGGGCGTCAAAGGAACTTCCGCCCACGATCTGACGGCGGCGTGACCCCAACCGGAGCTGATCGACATGGATACTTCAGTCTTCACCGATCTGTTCGACGAATGGACGGACTCCGCGCTCGAATGGGTGAGCGACAACGGCGAATTCCTCTTCGACTATATCAGGCAGGTGCTCGAGAGCCTCTATGGCGGGATTCTCTGGCTCCTCGAGCTTCCGCCGTTCTACGTGGTCGCGATCATCGTGGCACTGATCGGCTGGCGGCTGGTCAATGTCTGGTTCGCGGCGCTCAGCGGCGTCGCGCTGGCGCTTTGCTTTTCGATGGGGCTCTGGCCGGAGACGATGAGCACCCTGGCGCTGGTCCTGACTGCCACCGCGATCGCCTTGGCGATCGGCATTCCGATCGGCATCGCGGCGGGCTTCTTTACCGCTCTTGATCGCTTCATGGAGCCGGGTCTCGATCTCATCCAGACGCTTCCGCCATACATCTACCTGCTGCCGGCGATCGCCCTGCTCGGCTATGGACCGGCGACGGCATTGATCGCGACCGTGATCGTCGCCGTGCCGCCGGCAGTCCGCCTGACCTCGCTTGGTATCCGCATGACACCCAAGGAGTTCATCGAACTTGGCGAGGCGCTGGGGATGACGCCGGCAAAGATGTTCTTCAAGATCCGCCTTCCCTTTGCACTGCCCAGCATCATGGCGGGCATCAACCAGAGTCTGATGATGGCCTTCGGCATGGTCGTCATCGCCGGTATCGTCGGTTCGGGCGGGCTCGGAGAAACGATCTACGGCGCGATCAGGACGCTCGATATCGCGACCTCGATCAATGCGGCGATCGCGATCGTGATATTGACCATGGTGATTGACCGAATAACGCAGAGCGCCGCTCGCTTGGGAACGGGGAGGAAGTCATGAATCTTTCGGACTTGCAGTTTTCGCCCGGCGCTTTCCTGGCCCCGGTCGTCGATTGGCTCAACACCAACTTTCATCCGCTGTTTGCAGCCATCAGCTACGTGGTCGAAACGGTGCTGTCCGCCATCGAGGCCGCACTTCTCTTCGTGCCGCCTTATGCTCTGATCGTGATCGTCGTCGTGCTGGCATTCTTTGCCGTCAGCCTGCGCGCCGCCGTCCTCGCCGGCCTCTGCCTCGGCTTCTGCCTGCTTGTCGGACTGTGGACGGCGTCGATGCAGACGCTTGCTCTGGTCACCGTCGCCGTCGTGATCTCCGTTCTCATCGCCTTTCCGATCGGCGTGCTCTGCTCGCGCTACAAGACATTGGAGGCGGCGGTTCGCCCGGTGCTCGACGTCATGCAGACCGTGCCGCCATGGGTCTACCTCATTCCCGCGGTGATGATCTTCAGCCTTGGACGCGTGCCGGCGATCATCGCCACCATCGTCTATGGCATTCCGCCGATGCTGCGCCTGACGACGCTTGCCTTCAACCAGGTGCCGAAGGTGTTCATCGAGCTTGGCAGCGCCATCGGCGCACCGCCCCGCTCGATCCTGTGGAAGATCGAGATGCCGCTTGCCAAGCAGACGCTGCTGGTCGGGCTCAACCAGTGCATCCTGCTGTCGCTCGCGATGGTCGTGCTCGCCGGGCTTGTCGGCGCAGGCGGTCTCGGCGCGGAAGTGACGCGCGGCCTCACGCGCATGGAAATGGGGCTCGGCCTCAGAGCAGGCCTGGCGATCGTCGCCGTCGCTCTGCTGCTCGACCGGTTGACCCGCGGCCTGTTCGACCGCGGCCAACCGGCGAAGGCGCAGTGAGCCGGGATATGAAAAGATGAGAAACAGCTTCTTCTGCATCGATGCCCATACCTGCGGCAACCCGGTCCGTCTCGTCGCCGGCGGCGGTCCACTGCTTCCGCATTTGCCGATGGGCGAGCGCCGGGAAATCTTTGTCCGCGACCACGACTGGGTCCGCAAGGCGCTGATGTTCGAGCCGAGGGGGCATGACATTATGTCGGGCTCGATCATCTATCCGGCCTATCGGGAAGATTGTGATTTCGCCGTTCTTTTCATCGAGGTGAGCGGCTGTCTGCCGATGTGCGGCGCCGGCACGATCGGCACCGTCACCGCCGCGATCGAAGAGGGCCTGGTCAAGCCGCGTGAAGCCGGAAGGGTCGCCATCGAAACGCCGGCCGGCAGGGTCGACGTCACCTATGAGGAGAAGGGCGGATATGTCGATTCCGTTCGTCTCCACAATGTGGCGAGCTATCTCCACCAGGCGGATGTCGAGGTCGATGTACCTGATATGGGCCGGCTGCGTGTCGATATCTCCTACGGCGGCAACTATTACGCGGTCGTCGAGCCGCAGGAGAACTGGAGCGGGCTCGACGGCATGAGCGCCTCCGACATCGTCGGATGCAGCCAAAGGCTGAGGGCAGCGCTTGCGCATGTCTGCGATCCCGTTCATCCCGATGATCCGAGGATTCGCGGCGTGCATCACGCGATCTGGTGCGACCGCCCGGTGAACGACGTCTCGGACGGGCGCTGCGCCGTCTTCTATGGAGAAAAGGCGATCGACCGGTCGCCTGGCGGCACCGGCACTTCCGCGCGCATGGCGCAGCTTTACGGAAAGGGCCGACTTGCCGTCGGTTCGACATACCGCCACGAGAGCCTGATCGGAACCATTTTCGAGGGCAGGGTCGAAGCCGAGGCGAAAATCGGACCCTATGCCGGCATTCTTCCGAGTATCGGAGGCTGGGCGCGGGTGATCGGGCACAACACTATTTTCGTCGACGATCGCGATCCGCTGGCGCACGGTTTTCAAATTCGATGAGCGTTCGAAGGGGCAGGAGATGAACATGCGATCTGAGCAGCATCGATTTGTAGACGATGGCGCAAAGCAGCCGGCCCGATTGAAGGTGGGGTTCGTTCTGTCGCGGTCCTTCACGCTGTCGGCCTTCGCCTTGTTCGTGGATACGCTCAGGCTTGCCAGCGACGAACAGGATCGTTCCGGAAGGGTGCTTGCCGACTGGCAGGTGATCGGCAGCACGCGGCATCTGATCACCTCCAGCTGCGGCGTCCAGGTGGCGCCGACCTCGGATTTCGTCGACCCGTCAAGGTTCGATTATATCGTGGTCGTCGGCGGCCTGCTGACAGTCGAAAATCCGGTCGACCAGCAGACAATCACCTTCCTGCGGCAGGCCGATGCGAAGAAAGTGCCGCTGATCGGCGTGTGCACCGGTTCGTTCATCCTGGCGGCGGCGGGTCTGATGAAACGGCACGAATCCTGCGTCAGCTGGCTGCATTACAAGGAGTTTCGGGAGCGCTTTCCGGAGCTGGCCGTCCGTTCCGACCGGCTCTTCAATCTCGATCGGCAGCGCGGATCCTGCGCCGGGGGCAGTAGCGCTGCCGACATGGCGGCATTGCTGGTGAGGAAATACATCAGCCGCGATGCCGAACGAAACGCGCTTGAAGTGCTTCAGATCGAGAAGGCCCGAACGCCATCGGATGTTCAGCCGCGGCGTCCGCTCTATGACGACTATGACGACGCCCGCGTCAAGGCGGCGATGATTACCATGGAGCAGTTCGTCGACGGCAGCATGCCGATCGAGAAGCTTGCCGCCATGGTCGGGCTCTCAAGGCGGCAGCTGGAGCGGATCTTCATCGAAAAGACGGGCATGTCGCCTGCCAAGGCCTACAACCGCGTTCGCATGGAGCGGGCAAAATCGATCCTGGCGCAGTCGAAGGCGCCGCTGATCGAGATCGCGCTGGACGTCGGCTTTGAAAACGCCTCGCAGTTCACCAGAACGTTCAAGCGCACATTCGGGCAGACGCCCTCGCAGCATCGCGCGGCGACCTTGAGAGCGCACTGAAGCGGTTCGGCACCGACGTCTCAGACCTCTTCCCAGGGGAAGCTGTCCAGCCGCTCGGCTCCCTTTGATGTGATCAGGGCCTGGGTTTCCAGTTTGATGCTTTCCGAGCCGGCTTCGGCGATCAGGCTTTCGACGTTGAGCACCATGCCCTCCTCGATGATGCCGCTGAAATCAGGATCGAAATCCGGATGCAGCAGCACGCCCGGCCATTCATCGGCCATGCCGGTGCCGTGCAGGGCAAGCGTGTAGCGATAGGGCTGGTATTTTTCCGGGATCCGCCACGACAGTTCGTTGAACTCCCGGAACGCCATGCCGGGCCTGATGATGGAAAGATTGTGCTCGATCTGATCCCTGGCCGCGGCGTAAATTTCCTTCTGCTTGCCGTTCATCGCGACATGCCCACAGGTCCATGAGCGCGAGAGGTCGGCGCAATAGCCATAGGGGCCGATCATATCGGTATCGAAGGCGATCATCTCGCCGCGTTTGATGACGTAATCAGAACATTCCTGATACCAGGGATTGGTTCTAGCACCGGCAGTCAGCAGCTTGGTCTCCAGCCATTCGCCGCCGCTGCGCGCATTTTCGAAGTGCAGTTCGGCCCAGATTTCTCGTTCGGTGCGGCCCGGCTCGGAAACCTCGTACATGCGCGCCATGCCCGCTTCGCAGACGCGGATCGTCCAGCGCATCAGCTCGATTTCCTCGGCGCTCTTGATCGACCGCGCCCGTTCGGCGAGTTCCTGGCCGTCGAGCAGCGTAAAGCCGCGTTCCGTCAGTTCGAAGGCGCCTGCCGGTTCGAGCCGATCCACCGCGATGCGCCTGTTGCCGCCATTGCCCTTGACGATGTCGGCGATCTCGTCCGCCCAGGCCTTCAGACGCGGTTCCACGAGGTTGCCTGCCGTGAAGAAGATCCAGGATTTCGAAGGCCGGATCTCATCGATGCCAGGGAGCCCGTCATTGACGTGCTCGGCGCCTTCGAATTCGAACATGATGGCCGGGCCGTCGGCCAGGATCAGCGCGTAGCGCGACGGATTATGCATCGTCCAGATGCTCATATTCGACGAGTCGAAGGCATAGCGGATGTTGACGGGATCATAGAGCAGCAGCGCGCCGCAATCCCATTCGCGCATCTTCATGCGCAGCCGTTCCAGCCGGTAGCGGCGCGCGCGGTCGAGGGTCGCGGCCGGCACCGGACTGATGAGCGGCCGGTCCGCGCCATCGGGGTTGAGGTAGGCCTGCTTCCGCTCGTCCTTGAAGACGGCCGAGCCGCTCAGCTCGACGGAATCGGTTTCGTCTCGCAGCATCGGGATGATCCCTGTTATCGGTGATTGATGCGGTGTCGCTCAGCGTTCGATGACGAGATCGCTGAGCGGCTTCGAGCAGCAGGGCAGGAAGAAGCCGGCGTCGATTTCCCTCTGGCGGATGCCGCCATTGTGGTTCATGTCGACCGCGCCTGAGGTGAGCTTCGACTTGCAGGTGCCGCAGACGCCATTGGCGCAGGAGGATGGTATCCTGACGCCCGCCTTCTTCGCGCAGGAGAGCACGCTCTGGTCGCCTGTGACCTCGATGCTGCGGGCCTGCTTGGAGAAGGTGACCTGAAAGACCCTGGCGGCCGCTTCCTGGATCGCGGGGATTTCAGGCTCGTCGATGACGGCAGCGTCGAAACTTTCTTCGAGATAATGGGGGGCGGGAACGCCGAGTTCGGCGGCAATGCCGCGGGCCGCCGCCATGAATGGGGCGGGGCCGCAGCACATCACCGTGCGATCGGCGATATCGGGAACCGCCAGTCTGAGATAATCCGCCGAAATGCGGCCGGTGAGGCCGGACCAGGAGGGTTCGCCCGCAACCGTTTCCGGCAGAAAATGCAGCCGCAGCCCTTTCAGCTTGCGGGCGATGCAGGCGAGTTCGTCGCGAAAGATCAGATCGAGCGGCGTGCGCGCCGCATGCATGAAGATGACGTCGGCAGGCTCGCAGCTGTCGGCGAGTTCACGCAGAATGGACATGACGGGGGTGATCCCCGAACCGCCGGAGAGCAGCAGAAGCTTCGGCTTTGCCGCCTCGGACCGGACGAAATGGCCGAGCGGGCCGTTCGCCTTGACCGACGCTCCCGGCACCAGCGTGTCGTGAAGCCAGTTGGAGATCTTGCCGCCCGGAACGCGCTTCACCGTTACCGAGAAGGCGTTCGTGCGATGCGGTGAAGAGGAGATGCTGTAGCAGCGGCTTTCAGCCTCTCCATTGTGCTCCAGGTCGAACAGGAAATATTGGCCGGCCTTGAAGGCGAACCGCTTCCCGTGAGGGGAGGCGAAGGTGAAGGTCTTGACGTCATGGGTCTCCTGCTGGACGTCGAGGCAGACGAGCGCATCGTCTTCCTCGGGATTCCAGACATCGTGACGGGCTGCCTTTGCGAGCGGCGCTTGCGGGTTCCTAGTATCCATGAGCGCGCATCCGGTCGATGTACCAGGTGGCGAACTTGTCGAGGTTCGTCTCGGAGAAGCGGGAATAGGGCCCCGGCTGATAAGCGGGATCGAGAGCGCCGGCATGGGAGCGGGCGACGAGGTCGGCGTCCTGATCCGTCGTTGCGACCCAGACATCCGTCAGCTTGTCGAGGTCGTAATCGACCCCTTCGACGGCGTCCTTGTGGACCAGCCACTTGGTGCGGACCAGCGTCTTGCCGGCCGAAAGCGGGATGACGGTTGCGACGACGGCATGGTCGCCCATGAAATGGTTCCAGCTGTTATGGCCCCAGAGATGGGTGTCGCCGAGATCCTTGCGGGTCATTTGCCCGAGGAGCTTGGAAGAGGCGGCGGTGGCGTTATGCGTCTGGGATTCGCCGGCGCCAGCGATGATCAGCCGCTGCGTGCGGAAATTGGTGGCGCAGTCGGCGAGCTGCTCGATGGCGGCGGATGGGAAGCCATCGGCTTCCCATGCCTGGGTGCGTTCCTCGTAGAGCCGGAAATGCTCCTCGGCCTGTTCGCGGTCTTCGGGGCTCAGCGTTTCGGGATCGAAGCCGAAGTCGAGATCGACGAAGGAGACGCAGAGCTCTGGATGGTTCGCGGAGCAATGATAGCACTCGCGATTGTTCTCCATCGTCAGCTTCCAGTTGCCGTCCTCGATGACGTCGGTCTGGTGGGCGATCTTGGCATTGCGGATGTCGTAGGGCGCGAGACGCTCGACCATCGCCTGTTCGAGGCCGGCAATGTCCTCCGGCGGATTGTCGGACAGGCAGACATAGATCAGGCCGCCGATCGATTTGAAGGTAACCGGCTTCAGACCGTGACAGTCCTTGTCGAAATCCTTGCCCATATGGGGGGCATAGCTAAGCTCGCCCGTCAGCTCATAGGTCCAGGTGTGATAGGGACAGACGAGCTTCGAAACGATCGTCTTGCCCGGGTTGAGAAGACGGGAGCCGCGATGGCGGCAGACATTGTGCAGCACGCGGATTTCGCCGTCGTCGTCGCGCAGGAGGATCAGGCTTGTCGTGCCGATGTCGACGACGGTGGCGTCGCCGGGCTCCGGAACATCGCAGTCGAGGCCGACGCAGATCCAGTGCTTGTGGAAGAAGACATCGATATCCGCTTCGAACACGTCTTCGCGGATGTAGAGGCCGGCCGGCAGCGAATGGCCGTCCGCGCGGGAGTCCAGAAGCGCCGAAATGGAAGAAGGAAGCCTGTTTAGCATGAGAACCTCTTATGTGAGAGTTTCCCTAGATTGCGCTTGCAGCACCGGGCTTTCAACGGCATAAAAAATCACGCTCACATAATATTTTCTCATGTGAAGAGGATTTCGAGATGCAGTTTCGAAGACGGCTGCCGTCGCTGACGGCGCTGGTGACGCTGGAAGCGGTGCTGCGCAGGAAAAGTTTCACGCTGGCAGCGACGGAGCTCGGCGTCACTCAGGCGGCCGTCAGCAGGCAGATTGCATCGCTAGAGGAGGAGCTCGGCCAGCCGCTGTTCCTGCGCAAGCACCGGGCGATCGAACCGACGCCGGCCTGCGTCAGCCTCGGCGCGACGCTGGCGAAGAGCTTTGCCGATATCGCGGAAAGCGTGGAAGCGATCCAGTCGCGCAGCCAGGACGTGGTGACGATCGGCGCGACCGTCGCCTTTTCTTCCTTCTGGCTGCTGCCGCGGCTTGCCGAATTCCGCCGGGCCAATCCCGGTATTCTGGTACGGGTCATATCCCAGGATAACCCGATCAGTCTGGATGACGGAGAGATCGACGTGGCGATCCGATACGGCGTGCCGCCCTTCAGCGATGGAACCGTCATTGCCTCGCGTGGCGACGTCGTCTGCCCGGTCTGCTCTCCCGACCACCTCCGGCGCCGGGGAAATGGCCCGCTCGGCTCCGCCGACGAATTCATCGAAACGGATGTGCTCGATCGTTCCTGGTATGGCTGGGCGCAATGGGTGTCGCTGACCGGCGGTAATATCGAGATCAAGCCATCGCTTCGCTTCAACCACTACACCGAAAGCATCGCGGCTGCGCGTGCGGGGCAGGGGATCGCTCTTGGCTGGCGCATGCTGATCGGCACCTTCCTGGAGGACGGAACCCTGGTGCCTGCTACGGAAACCGAGCTTGCCGCCGAAGGCCGCTACAACGTGATCGTGCCGATCAAAGCCAAGCGCAGCAATGCGCGCGATCTCGCCGCCGCTTGGCTGACGGCCTCGCTGCACGGTTGATCAGAGGCCGAGGCCTGGGGTCGCCGTTCGATGAACGCCCTTCGGAACGAAGGCGAACTGATCCGCCAGGCCGAGGAAATCGGCTGCCAGGTGAATGACCGAAAGCCACATTTCCGTTCCCTGCAGGCTCGGCTCGCCGCCGTCGGCGAATGGGAAACCCTCGCCATCCCGCCATCTGTCGAGCGCTCGGGAGATCAGGCCGCGGGCGATCGCCTCGCCATCGGTCCGGCGGTAATCGGTCTGCCGCCCGATCAGCAGGAGAGGATGGATCGTGTCGAGCAGGTTGCAGGCATTGTATTTCTCGGCAACGAAGCCTTTGTGGTTGCGATAATTCAGATGAACCGTCTCGAGCGCGGCATGCGGGTGCGGAAGCGGCATGCCGAACTGCGCGTAGGTGCCGCGCGTCAGGCGATAAAATCCATTCACCGGCTGGAGCCATCCCTCCAGCGCCGTCGGCTCGCCCCAGAGGCCGGAAACGCTGGTGGCATTGCGGCTCAGCCACTCGAAGAGCGCCTGTCGCGGCCCGCTGATGCCGAAATACCTGGCGTTGAAATACATCGCGGTTCCGATGGCATCGACGACGCTGCCGGCATGCCATGCCCGGCTCGACCAGGGCAGGGCGCTCAGCCATTGCTCCAGCTCCGGAGCATCGATCTGAACCGCCGGGATTGGTTGCCGTGGCCCGGAGCCGAGCAGTTCGAGCGCATAGCCGACTGAAAGTATGTTGTAGAGCGCCTTCGGATCGTCTCTCAACGCCCGGCCCGGCACACGCGAATGCGCTTCCGGAAAGAGACCTGTCTCCCGATCCTGAAGACCCTGGAGTCGCTCGACGGTTTGCGCCGCATCGAGTCCGGGCGGCAGCTGATCGAAGCCGGCAGCGATCTCGATGGCGTCGCAGAGATGCCGGATCGCCGGCCGCCTGATCCCGTCGGCTTCCAGCGATTCATAGCCCTCAGGTGTTTTCCAGCGCGCAAGGATGTCAGGCCATTGCTCTTTCGCCTTCTGCCCGAGCCTGACCAGTCGATCTTCGATCTCTCCGTTGCCGGATTTCCTGGTGGGCGTGCCCCGGCTCCGCAGCACCTTTGCCGGTACGCCGCCGGCAATTGCAAGCGCAGGAATATCTTGCGTGACGACCGCCCCGGCAGCAATGACGGCGCCGTTACCGATCGTGACGCCATCGAGGATCACGCAATTGGCACCGATCCAGACGTCGTCGCCGATCAAGATGCCGATGCTGACGACGCCCTGGCGATGGATGGGCCGATCGGGATCGTCGAATCCATGATTGAAGCCGACGATCGATGCATGCGAGGCAATCCGCACGCCGTTGCCGCACGTGACCCTGCCGGAAACGCAGGCATAAGGATTGATCGAGCAATCCTCGCCGAGGATCACATCGCCCCGCACGAGCGCATGCCCCGCAATCCAGGACCGCTCGCCCATCGCCAGGCTCTCGGTGAAGATCGCAGCATTTTCGGCGATATAGGAGGTTTCGGCCAATTCGGCGCCGCAGGATCGCCGGAGTTCTGCCTTGCGGGCGCAATGAGCGGGATGGTCGAGATCCTCCGCGATGCGCTCCCAGGGAAGATATTGCAGCCGGCGCGCTTCTCGCTGTTCATTCGCCGATAATGGGACGCTATTGGCTTGATCCATTTTGACCCTCGCACTCGGCTTCAGTCGCCGAATATCGGCTTAGCAGGACTGTCGGCAGCCGTCTTCCTTCACGAAAGGCTCGAGCCGAATTTGTCCCAGCCTTCCTTGATCGTCTCCATCGCGACGTTCGTCGAGGTGTTGGCAACATGGGGCAGCGTCGAGATGCGTTCGCCGAGAACGCGGCGGTAGCGGCCGATGTCGCGGGTGCGGATCTTGAGGAGATAATCGAACCGGCCAGCGATCATATGGCACTCTTCGACTTCCCGGATCTTCTTGATCGCTTCATTGAAGCTTTTCAGCGCATCCTCGCGGGTGTCGGAAAGTTTAACCTCGACGAAGGCGATGTGGTCGAGCTGCATTTTTGATGGATTGAGGACGGCCTTGAAGCCTTCGATATAGCCGTCGCTGATCAGCCGCTTGAAGCGGATCTGGCACGGCGTCTTCGACAATCCGACCCGCGCGGCGAGGTCGGTGATCGATAGCCTGCCGTCCTCGGCGAGCGCGGCGAGGATCTTTCTGTCGAATTGGTCCAATTCACTAAAGAAATCGGTTTCTGCAGCCATCTGAACTCTCACGGGTGAATTAATAAGTTCATACAGCCTGAAAATGGCGAAAATCAAGTAAGATCGCGATTTGTGCCTGTGATAGGTTATGTGCCGGCAGTGGAGGAACGCGTCCCACCGGCCGGCAGCTTGCCGGGACCGCTGTCGGCGCCGAACGCAAAATGGGGAGTGACATGCACAAGAAAGAGACGGGTGAGGATCAAAAGCCGGATCTGCTCGTTCACTATCGACCACTGGCGATAAAAGCCGTGGCGGCGGCATTCACCCTCAAGCGCGACAAGCCGGATGCGCGCCCGCTCCGCGAGACGGAATATTCCGGCCCGATTTTCACGGACGATGCCACCTGGGATGATGAGCCCGGTGTTCCATTTATCCGTTAGACGAAACATTCACTGATCAGGGATTTCCCATGTTGAACGCAGCGATCGACCCCGCATCCTCCAAAGAACCTGCCGGCGGCGCGCCGTTCGCCGCTTTTGCGCCGCCGATCCGGCCGCAATCGGAACTTCGCCAGGCGATCACGGCAGCCTATCGCCGTCCGGAAACCGAATGCCTGCCGCCGCTCGTTGCGGCCGCGCGCGTTTCCGAGGCGAAACGCTATGACATCCGCAGCACCGCTCGCACGCTGATCGAAGCCTTGCGCGCCAAGCACAAGGGCACCGGCGTCGAAGGGCTGGTGCAGGAATATTCGCTTTCCAGCCAGGAAGGCGTGGCGCTGATGTGCCTTGCCGAAGCGCTGTTGCGCATTCCCGATACCGACACCCGCGACGCGCTGATCCGCGACAAGATCGCCGAGGGCAACTGGACCTCGCATATCGGCGGCGGCAAATCGATGTTCGTCAACGCCGCCACCTGGGGTCTCGTCGTCACCGGCAAGCTGACGTCGACGGTCAACGCCCGCAGCCTGTCGGCAGCGCTGACGCGGCTGATCGCGCGGGCCGGTGAACCGGTCATCCGTCGCGGCGTCGACATGGCGATGCGCATGATGGGCGAGCAGTTCGTCACCGGCGAGACGATCGAGGAGGCGCTGAAGCGCGCCCGGCCGCTCGAAGCGCGCGGCTTCCGCTATTCCTACGACATGCTGGGCGAGGCCGCGACGACGGCCGCCGACGCCGAGCGTTATTTCAAGGATTATGAAAAGGCGATCCACGCCATCGGCAAGGCCTCGAACGGACGCGGCATCTATGACGGCCCTGGCATTTCGATCAAGCTTTCGGCGCTGCACCCCCGCTATGTCAGGGCGCAGGCCCGTCGCGTGATGGGAGAATTGCTGCCCAAGGTCAAGGCGCTCGCCGTTCTCGCCAAGACCTATGATATCGGCCTCAATATCGATGCCGAGGAGGCCGACCGGCTGGAACTTTCGCTCGATCTGCTCGAGGAGCTCTGCTTCGCGCCGGAGCTTGCCGGATGGAACGGGCTCGGCTTCGTCGTGCAGGCCTATGGCAAGCGCTGCCCCTTGGTGCTCGATTACATTATCGATCTCGCCCGCCGGTCCGGGCGCCGGATGATGGTCCGTCTGGTCAAGGGGGCCTATTGGGACGCAGAAATCAAGCGCGCCCAGCTGGATGGCCTCGACGACTATCCCGTTTATACCCGCAAGATCTACACCGACGTCGCCTATATCGCCTGCGCGCGCAAGCTGCTCGGTGCGCCGGATGCGGTTTTCCCGCAGTTCGCGACCCACAATGCGCAGACGCTGGCGACGATCTATCATCTCGCCGGTCCCGATTTCGCGGTCGGCAAATACGAGTTCCAGTGCCTGCACGGCATGGGCGAGCCGCTCTATGACGAGGTCGTCGGCAAGGAAAAGCTCGACCGGCCCTGCCGCATCTATGCGCCAGTCGGAACCCATGAGACGTTGCTCGCCTATCTGGTGCGCCGCCTCCTCGAGAACGGCGCCAACTCCTCCTTCGTGCACCGCATCTCCGATCCGAACGTTTCGGTCGAGGCGCTGATCGCCGATCCCGCCGAGACCGTTGCTGCCATGCCTGTCGTCGGCGCTCCTCATGTGCAGATCGCTGCGCCGAAGGCGCTCTACGGCCATGCCCGCGCCAATTCGGACGGGCTCGATCTCTCGAACGAGGCGACGCTGACGGATCTGGCGCAGGCGCTCGCCGCCACGGCCGCGAGCCCGTGGCATGTGCTTCCGATCCTCGCCGATGGCACCACCGACGGAGTAACGCGCGACGTTCTCAATCCTGCCGATCACCGCGACGTCGTCGGCACGGTCACCGAGTTAAAAGTCGAGGAGGCGGCCCGTATCGTTGCGATGGCGGCCGACTATGCACCGCAATGGGCGGCCGTGCCGCCGGCCGAACGGGCGGCCTGCCTGGAGCGGGCGGCCGACATCATGCAGGCCCGGATCAAAACCCTGATGGGCATCGTCATGCGCGAGGCCGGCAAATCCGCGGCCAACGCCGTCGGCGAAGTGCGTGAGGCGATCGATTTCCTGCGCTATTACGCCGAACAGGCGCGCAAGACCCTTGGGCCCTCCCACGCGCCGCTTGGGCCTATCGTCTGCATCAGCCCGTGGAATTTCCCGCTGGCGATCTTCACCGGACAGGTGGCCGCGGCGCTGGTGGCCGGCAATCCCGTGCTGGCCAAGCCCGCCGGCGTGACGCCGATCATCGCCTCGGAGAGCGTCAAGATTCTCCACGAGGCGGGCGTGCCGGTCGGCGCTCTGCAATTCGTGCCCGGCAGCGGCCGGCTCGGCGCCGGCATGGTCGGGGCTCCGGAAACCGCCGGCGTCATGTTTACCGGCTCGACCGAGGTCGCCCGCATGATCCAGGCGCAGCTGGCCGAACGGCTGTCGTCGAGCGGCAAACCGATCCCGCTGATCGCCGAAACCGGCGGTCAGAACGGCATGATCGTCGATTCCTCGGCACTGGCCGAGCAGGTCGTGGCCGACGTCATTGCCTCCGCTTTCGACAGCGCCGGCCAGCGCTGCTCGGCGCTCAGGGTCCTGTGCCTTCAGGACGATGTCGCCGACAGGACGCTTGCCATGTTGAAGGGCGCCTTCCGTGAACTGACGGTCGGCCGTACCGATCGCCTGAGCGTCGATGTCGGCCCCGTCATCAACGACGGCGCCAAGGCCGAGATCGACCAGCATATCGAGCAGATGCGCGGCTCCGGCTGCAAGGTGGAGCAGCTGGCGCTGCCCGCAAGTGCGGCGGCGGGCACTTTCGTTCCGCCGACAATCATCGAGATTAAGTCGCTGTCGGATCTGACCAAGGAGGTCTTCGGACCGGTCCTGCATGTCTACCGCTTCAAGAGAAACGGACTCGACCGCCTGATCGACGACATCAATGCCTCGGGCTACGGCCTCACATTCGGACTTCACACGCGGCTTGACGAAACCATCGTGCATGTGACGAGCCGCATCAAGGCCGGCAACCTCTACGTCAACCGCAACATCATCGGCGCCGTCGTCGGCGTCCAGCCTTTCGGCGGCCGCGGCCTGTCGGGAACGGGTCCGAAGGCAGGCGGTCCGCTCTATATCGGCCGCCTGGTGCAGCGCGCCCCGGTGCCGCCGCAGCAGGATTCGGTTCATACGGACCTTGCCCTGCGCGACTACATCGTCTGGCTCGACAAGAAGGGCCTGTCGGGCAAAGGGGAGGCGGCGCGCGGTTATGCCGGCCGCTCGGCACTTGGGCTCGAACGCGAGCTCACCGGCCCGGTCGGCGAGCGCAATCTTTACGCGCTGCATCCGCGCGGCCGCATTCTGCTCGTGCCGCAGACGGAGAGCGGGCTCTATCGCCAGATCGCCGCAGCCCTTGCAACGGGCAATCATGTCGCGGTGGATGCCGGTTCCCTCTCGAAATCGGTGCTTGCCGATCTTCCGGCGGCGGTCGCCAGCCGCATTTCCTGGACCTCGGACTGGGAAAAAGACGGGCCTTTCTCGGGCGCGCTCGTCGAGGGGGATCGCGACAGGGTCCACGCGGTCAACAAAAGGATTGCGGCTTTGCCCGGTCCGCTTCTCCTGGTTCAGGCCGCCACGAGCGAAGAGCTTGCCAGCGATCCTGAGGCCTATTGTCTGAACTGGCTGTTGGAAGAGGTCTCGACCTCGATCAATACCGCCGCTGCCGGCGGCAATGCCAGCCTGATGGCGATCGGCTGACCGAAACCGACGAGGGCGTCAAAAGTCCGCCCTCAAGGCCGCTGACAGAGCCCTCTTTCGTCATGCTCGGGCTTGTGCCGAGGATCTGGCTTCCGTCGATAGGGCAGCAGATCCTCGGCACAAGGCCGAGGATGACGTCGAGGAAAGGGCGAGGTTGCCAGAAAATCGCGGCAGAAGAGCCAGAAAAAATATGCCTTCGGTCATCTTCGCGAACAAACTCGACACTATTGACCATTCTTTTAATAGTTATGCCTATCGTGATGGCCTCGGGCGCAGCCGCCGACTGGAACGGGTCTATTCGCATATAAGCGTGCTGTTGCATGGTGGGCGCCGGAGTTAAGAGCCGAATTTCCTGGGCGGGGGCCACCATTTCATGTCGTTGATTGATCGTCTGTTGCAGCGTATGCGGATCGTGACGAAGGTCCTCTTCTTCGTGGTGCCTCTCGTCATCCTCATCGCGGGCATCGGCCTGTTCGGTTATTTCACGGCTGGTACGCTGAATGGCCAGATGACCCTGACCCGGCAGACGATCGATACGCTTTCCAGTTTCCAGCAGCTGCGATCCTCGCTCACCGCCTTTACCGATCTTCCGACACCGGCCACGCGCGATCGGCTGGTCGCCAGCATCGCCGATCAGCAGAAGGGTGCGGCGACGCTCGATGCCATGTTGATCGATCCCGCCCAGAAACAGCAGATCTCCGCCGTGCGCGAACTCGGCGGCAAGATGCAGGGCGGCGCCGACACGCTCTGGGCGGTGGCGCAGGAGCGTGCCAATACCGAACTGGCGATCGATGGGGCGGTGACGCAACTTTTCAAGGAAAGCCAGACCGCCCGCAAGCAGCTCGACGTTCTTCAGGACCAGGCCAATGGCAAGGAGGCCTTCGTCCGGGCGCTTCTTCTCGACGCCTCGGCCTACAAAAATCTCTCGGGACGCATTGCGAAATTGCGCAAGGCGACCACAGCCGCAGCCGACCCTCAGAAGCTTGCCCAGGCCATCGGCAGCCTTCTGCCACCGCTCGTCAAGGAAGTCGGCGAGGGTGAGGCGCTTGGCTCCGATAAGGCGAAAAGCCAGATCGCCCCGCTGAAGCCGGTTCTGGACAAGCTTGCCGCGATGGCCAAGGACAGCGCCAATCTGTCGCTCGACGGTTATGCTCCCGTCGACCAGGATCTGCAGCGTTTCGAGGAGCAGTTTGCAAAACTTGCTTCCGGTAATGCGGATACAGCGATCGAGCGCTTTGTCGGCATGGATGCGAGCATAGCAACGCTTCGCTCGATGGTGGCGATCGTCAATGCCGCGTTCAAATCGATCGACGATCTGCGACTGCACCTGAGCGAACTGAATAGGCGGGTCGATGCCGAGTCGCGCGATGCGGTTCTGGTGGATCTGAAGGCCTTGCGCGAAAGCGCTGCAAAGCTCGAGCCCCTGAGCGGCAAGAACGCCGCTTTGAAGGATCTTGCCAAGAAGATCGAGCCTTCCCTTGCCCTGATCGAAAAGGGGACCTCGGCACTGATATCGATCGCGGATCAATGGCAGGGCAGCAAGCAGGCAGCGACCGAGCTGGTGGCGGCCGCAAGCCACACGCTCGAACAGTTCGTCAGCACCGCGCAGGAGAGCGGCAAGGAAATCAGCCAGCGCTCGGCCACTATGTCGCTCTCGGCCATGATTGCCGGCACGGTGCTTGCCATCATCGGCGGACTGATGCTGATCGAGACGCTGCGCGGACCGCTGAAGCGGATCACCCAGACGATGACCAGACTTGCTGCCGGCGATCTCAATGTTGCGATCGGCGATGGCAAGCGCGGCGATGAAATCGGCGATATGATCCGCTCCGTGACTGTTTTCCGCGACCAGGCGCTCGAAAAGACGCGGCTCGAAGAGGTCGCTGAAACGAATAGGGCGCGGGACGAACAGGAGCAGGCCAGCCGCGCAGCCGAGCAGGCCCGCATCGAAGCCGAGCAGAGCGAGGCCCTGGACGCACTGTCCGACATGCTCGGCAAACTCGCCGACGGCAACCTTGCTGCCGTGATGAGCGAGGAACTGGCCGCCGATTATGTCGCGATGGCCAGGACCTACAACCAGGCGATCGATGCGCTCCGCCGCACACTCGCCGAGGTCCGCAACACCACCTATGAAATCGCCGAGGGCAGCACCAATCTTTCGGGCGCGGCCGACGATCTGGCGCGGCGCACGGAACAGCAGGCGGCTGCGCTGGAAGACAGTTCACGCGTGCTCGGCGAACTGACCGCCAGCGTCCGCACGACGGCCGAAAACGCGCGTCAGACATCGGTTTCCGTCGCAGAGGCGCACCGGCAGGCGGAGCATTCCGCGGCCGTCGTCGCCAAGGCCGTCGACGCCATGGATGCCATCAACCGGTCGTCGGACAAGGTCACCAGCATTATCGGCGTGATCGACGAGATCGCCTTCCAGACCAATCTTCTCGCCCTCAATGCCGGCGTCGAGGCGGCGCGGGCAGGAGAGGCGGGCAGGGGCTTTGCCGTCGTCGCTCAGGAGGTGCGCGAGCTTGCACAGCGCTGCGCCAAGGCCGCCCGCGAGATCAAGGATCTCATCTCCAACAGCGCAACGCAGGTCGGCACCGGCGTCAAGCTCGTCGAGGAGACCGGCCAAGCGCTGGCGGCGATCATGGAGCACTTCACCTCGATCAACGGGCTGGTGCAGGTCATTTCGACGGCCACCAGCACCCAGTACAAGGGGATCGACGAGGTCAATAACGCCGTTCGCGACATCGAGCATATCACCCAGCACAATGCCGCCATGGTCGAGGAAAACACCGCCGAGATTCACAGGCTGCGGCAGCAGGTGGAGCTGCTGAACGAACGCATCTCCCGCTTCCAGACCGCCGACAGCCGCAGGGCCTCGTTCGCCGCCAGCCAGCGGATCGCCCTGGCCTCCTGAGGGGATATCTTTGGCTGTCCCGCGGGCCGAGCCTTAGAAATCGGCGACCTTGCCCCAGGCCGAGGTCGCAAAGCGGTAGGGATGATAGGGCCGTGGATCGACAATCGGCTCGTCGCCGGTGACGATATCGGCAATCAGATGACCGGCGCCGGGTCCGATGCCGAAGCCGTGGCCGCTGAAGCCCGCAGCGAGGATGAAACCTGGAAGGGTGGCGGTCTCGCCGATCGCCGGCACGCCGTCCGGCGTGCTGTCGATATAACCCGCCCAGGCCGCGTTGATGCCGGTGTTCTTCAAGGCGGGCAGAAGCTCGAGCGCCCGCGCATGCGTGAGGGCAATGGTGGCCTCGTCTACCGCCGGGTCGAGGATGCGCATGCGTTCCATCGGCGTCTTGCTGTCGAGCCGCCAGCGCGCCAGCGATTCATGGCCCGAGCGAAATCCCTCCAATCCGCCGGGTGAGAGGCTTCGCCAGCGCCGGGCGAACATCGGGAGGAACTGCCGTGCGAAACGCAACTGCTGCGCGGTGGGATCAATGCGGCCGCGGCCGCTGATCGCAAGCGTGTAACCGCCGTCGCCGCGACGTGTCACGGAAACCGCGGATGTATGCAGGGCATCCGGCAAGCCGGTGGCACCCGGTGAAACCGAGAGGATCGACGAGCGGATCGAGGCTTGTGGAAATCGGATGCCGAGCTGCCGGCAGAAGGAGGAGGCCCAGGCGCCACCGGCGAGGATCGCGATTTTTGTCCGGATCGTGCCATGCTCCGTGACGACGCCCGAAAGCCTGCCGCCTTCGATCTCGACGCCGCGGGCCGCACAGGACTGATGCACCGTGCCGCCGAGCTTGACGATCGCACGCGCGACGGCCGGCGCCGCATTTGCCGGATCGGCGGTGCCGTCGGTCGGTGAAAACACCCCGCCTTTCCACACGGCGCCGGTGGCACGCCCGCGTTCGGTTGCCTCGGCGCTGCTCAGCATATGCGTCGTGACACCGACCGACCGGGCGAACTCGCCCCAGCGGGCCCAACCGGAGAGCTCCTCGTCGCTGTTGCTGAGATAGAAGAGACCGCAGCGGCGGAAGCCGGTGTCTTCGCCGGTTTCGGCCGCGAAGCGCTCCCACAAATCGAGGCTCTTCGTCGACATCGGCAATTCACGGGCGTCGCGGTTCTGCTGGCGGCACCAGCCCCAGTTGCGGCTCGATTGCTCCGCGCCGACAAGGCCTTTCTCGACGAGGGCGACCTTCAATCCGCGCCGGGCGAGATAATAGGCGGCGAAAACGCCGACGATGCCGCCGCCGATCACCACCGCATCGGCGGCGGCGGGCGGCAGTGGTGTGGTGTCGACGCGCGTGAGCGGTGCGGGCATGGCATGGTCTCCGGTTCAGGGATAGTCTAACGGATCCGAAGCCGCGCCTTTGCCGGAGATCGGCCGGCGGCAGCAGAAGATTCTGTCTTGCGGGGAGTCCGACAGCCGTTTGTGCTTCTCGATATCCCGCAATCTGATCGACACCGCCTTGGTATATGTTAAGCTCGACGCTGGAAAGCCGCAGCATAATCTGCTGCGTCGTTGGCGATCTCTAGCACACGAAGGCGCGTGATGAAACTCGACCGGATCGACATAAAAATCCTCTACGAACTGCAGAAGAATGGCCGCGTCACCAATGTAGAACTCGCCGAGCTGGTCAATCTGTCGCCGAGCCCGTGCCTGATGCGCGTGAAGAAGCTGCAATCCGAAGGCTACATCGAAGGCTATTCGGCTCAGATCAATGTCAGCAAGCTCGGGCAGACGCTGACCGTGTTCACCGAGATCACCCTGAAGAACCATCGGCAGATCGACTTTGCCCGTTTCCTTGCGGCGATCGAGAAGGTCGACCAGGTGATCGAATGCCATCTGGTCTCGGGCGGCTATGACTACCTCTTGAAATTCGTCACCGCCGGCATCGACGAATATCAGACGATCATGGAGAGGCTCACCGATATGGATGTCGGCATAGACAAATATTTCAGCTTCGTCGTCCTGAAATCGCCGATCATCAAAGCCCACATGCCGCTGACCACTTTGTTTCCGCATTAATGCATGTCGCCCCGGAAGCGTGCCGCGGTGCCGCCGTGGGCATTCCACAGAGCGTAAACTGCGCGAAGGATGAGTTGGTCCAATCACGCGGCGGAAATCTGCTCAGCAGATCTAGATTCTAAAACCGGCGGCTTGAGTCAATCTCTGCGCTTTCAAAAAGGGGATCAAGGGCAATCCTGCCACCGCCGTACACGACCAGAGTCAATGCCATGGCAGCCCAGGGAAGATGGAAGTTGGCCCAGCCGTCCGGTATGGTGAGTTGGATCACTGCCGTCATCACGAGCAGGCCAAGTGCCGCGTAGCGGGTGCCAAGACCGAGCACCAATAGGACGGGCAGGACAAGTTCGGCAATTCCGGCCGCTGCCGCCATGGTCACCGGCATAGGGTAGGGAAATTGATTGCCGAATATGTGCAGCTTGAATTCCTGTTCGAACAGATATCTGGCGCCGGTCGAGAGGGCCAGAAATCCGTCCCACTTTGTCAGCCCCGATTTGAAGAACGGGATCGCCAGGCCGACTCGCAGCGCCAGAAGCGGCAGCGACGTTGGAACAGAGGCGAGCAGGCGCTCGGCGCGACGATGAAGAGCGATAAGCGCGGCGCCGCGGCCGCGAAAGGAAGCAAGGTCGATATTCACGGAAGGTTTCCTTCAATAGGTTCAAAAGCGCTGAATGCGCCAAGGCCGAGCAGACCGACGAACGCTGATCCAAAATCGAAATCGGGGGCGGCGGCGAACGCCGCTTGCGCCGCCTCGACGATGGTCGCGCCATCTAGGAGGAGGGCCACGAATGCGGCATCGCGCGGCGGTATGATATGGACTTCGACGTGCATCGCCGGCCGCACGACCAGCACGGCCTCCGCCTGCCGGCCGGCGACCGGCGCCAGGGTTTTGCCCTGATGGGCGCTCCAGATGGCGCCGGCTGGAAAGTCCGACTGGATGAGCCGGGCCGAGGGATGCGGGACGAGCGCCGCTTCGGCAAGTCGTTCCGGTGCCATGCCCGCGAATGCGGTGACTGTGAGCGGCAGCCTATCCGCGGCATGATAGGCGCGGGTCCAGGCGGCCTCAATTCGCGCCACATCGGGCAAATAGGCGAGAGTTGCCGCGGGCGGGAACGCTGCGATGAAATCCGGAAAATCGTCGCCATAGTGCATAATCAGCGGCGAGGCGGGCTTGTGATCTGCGGCATAGGCACGGGCCATGCCGGCGAAAAAGTCGGAGCCGACGAGCCGCTTCGTTATCGGGAAGCGCTGGCCGAGTGCCGTCGTCAGCCCGACATAGACATTGTTGCTGTAGACGGCGAAGCGTGATGAATCGGCCACGCCCCTGGCGGTGGTGATGCCTAGTGGAAGTGGCCGGCCCGGATGAAGCAGCGCGTCGGCAAAGGCATCCTGGCTTTCGATGAAACTCATGGTCATGCCACCCGGATTGTGCCGCGAACCAGGGCCGCCTCGGTCAGCATGGCATCGGCGCGAACCGCTTCCGCGTGAAGAGTGGCAAATTCCGGTACGTTATTGTCCCATTCGATCAGGGTCGGCAAAGCGCCGGTCATCGCCAGCGTGTGCCGGTAAAGCTCTACGACGTCGGTTTTGACGGCACTACCGTGAGCGTCAATCAAGAGCCGGTCGCCGGCGCCGTCGACGGTTTCGTCATAGCCCGCCAAATGAATTTCACCCACCCGCTCGACCGGAAAGCGGTCGATATAGGCAACCGCATCAAGCCGATGGTTCACGGCCGAAACCATGACATTGTTGACGTCGAGTAGCAGCCCACAACCGGTGCGGTCGGCGATTTCCGTCAAGAAATCCACTTCGTCGATCGTGCTCTCAGCGAACAACACGTAGGTCGACGGATTTTCGAGCAGCATTTGCCGGCTGAGCCATTGCTGAGTCTCGTCGACATGGTCGACCACCCTTGCCAAGGTCTCGGGCGTATAGGGCAAAGGCAGGAGGTCGTTGAGGAAGCCGGTGTCGTGGGTCGACCAGGCGAGATGTTCCGAAAAGCTCTGCGGCCGGTAACGGTCGATGAGGCCGCGAAGCCGCTTCAAATGTTCCTTGTCGAGATCGCGCGCAGCACCAATGGATAGGCCTACGCCGTGGAGCGACAACGGATAGCGGTCGGCGACCGCCTCAAGGTAGCGGTGCGGCGGGCCACCGGCACCCATGTAATTTTCGGCATGGACCTCGAAAAAGCCGACATCCGGCCTGTTGGCGAGAATGGTTTCGTAATGCTCCGGCTTGAGGCCAAGGCCGGCGCGTGGCGGCAAGACGGTGGCTCGGTTTGCGGAAACGGCCATTGCTGTTCTCCCGATATCGGCGGATGAGGCGGAGGCCCGACAGCCCGGGCCTCCGGTCGGGCTCAGCCCTTCATGGGTTCCAACATGCCCTTATGGCCGTCGACATTCATCGAGGTGCAGGTGCCGGCGGGGACCGCCTTCCAGGCGTTGCCTTGATAGTCGACCGTTGAGGTGCCTGCGCAGGTGGTGCCGGGGCCGGCCGCGCAATCGTTCTGGCCTTTTAGCGCGATACCATAGCATTTCTCGTTGCCAACCATCTTCTCGGGGGCAAGCGGTGCAGCGTAGGACGCGGATGCGATTGCACTGGCGAGCGAGCCGGCGAGGGCGAGCGTGAGCGTGGAACGGTTCATGAATGATCTCCTCTTTAACGCAGGCCGATCATCGGCTGCGTAACCACTCATTCGTTCCGGAGAGTTCCGAAGTTACGTCGGGCCGCGAACACAAGTTCGTGATGTCAGCGTCTGCCGGGGAGTCGCAGTTTTCCAGCACGACCCGACCCGGTGCGCGCTTGATCTGGCAACCGCGTCGCTATGGCTTCGAGGCAGGCATTCCGGCGGCTACGATTATCTGTTGAAATTCGTCACCGCCGGCATCGACGAATACCGGGCGACCATGGAGCGGCTCACCGACATGGATGTCGGCATCGACAAATATTTCAGCTTCGTCGTCCTGAAGTCGCCGATCATCAAAGCCCATATGCCGCTGACCACTTTGTTTCCACATTAGAGAGCGCGCATTGCGCCGGCATTTATGATCCGCACTTGGCCTCCTCTGTGACAGCTGTCGCAACACTCGGCAGGTGTGGCTGGGTCGTGGAGAGATTTCGAAATTATCGGCTAAAACAACGCTTTGTTCGGCAACGCCAACTTCCGCATTGCCTTAATCTCAGGTGACACAACGATCCACCCCTCAACCTGGCCGCTGCCCTATCGCGCTCGGAAGCAGTCTACCCCGCGCCTCGTAGATTCAGAACCGCCTCCCAAAGAAGGAAGATGACATGTCACTGCTGGTCACCATCGACACCGATCCGGATTTCACTCCAAAGGATGCGATCCCCGGACCGGAGCGGCTCATTTCGGGCAATCCCTTTTTCAAGACCTGGGCCCAGGATGCGTCCAAGGGAGAGAAGGTGTTAACCGGCGTCTGGGAAGCGACGCCCGGCGAGCATCATTCGATCAAGGGAACGACCTACGAATTCTGCCACATCATTTCGGGTCTCGTAGAAATCGAGGAGAAGGGCGGGGAGACGAAAACCTACCGTGCTGGTGACAGCTTCGTCATGAAGCCGGGTTTCGTCGGTGTTTGGCGCACGATCGAGACTGTCCGCAAAATCTATCTTTGTGTTTACGAGTGACCCGCAAAACTCAGGTGCGCCCGATGGCGCACCTGTGAATTCGCGATGGGCGACTTCGGGAATTTGAACCGCCGCGATGGCGCGCCTCCTCAAAAGCCTATATCGATGATCTGCCCGCTCTTGTAATGCTGCCGGGCTCGCGAGCAGCTCCTTCGGTGCCCGCATCAGAATGGCCCACTGCGATCTGCGAACGCTCCATGAGGCTCTCGCCGGCGCGGCGAGATGATCGCGGCGACAATGCCCCGACGACAGCGGCAGGGGAGATCAGTAGCCCTGCGCACCATCGGAAGCTCTTTCAACGAATCCGGCGACGGCGACGATGGCTGTCTCCGTGTGCGGCAAGGCGGCCAGTTCGCCAAGTGTCACGGGTTTGACGGGAGGGCGCAGTCGATAGTAGCCGACCTCGCCGGCCGCAACGCCACGGCATTGCGCCAGCAGTTCAACCGCAGTCAGACCGCACAGCCGGCCTTGACACGGTCCCATTCCACATCGGGTGAACGCCTTCATTTGGTTGGGGCCTGGCACGCCGAGCGCCGCAACTTCACGCAGCTTGCCAGCCGTAATTTCCTCACAGCGGCAGACGATGGTGCCGTCGTCTTCTGGCACACGACACGTTTTGGCGGGCCGGAACCGATGCTCTATGAAACTCCTGCCTCTGAGGGCGCGTGCGAGCTTTCGTGCGAGTTCGTTGCGGCGCTGTTCGTAGACACCCTGACCAATTCGATTGAGATCGAGCGCTGTAGTCAGGCCCGCCAGCTCACCTTGGTGAGCCGAGGCAACCGCCCCGACAATTCCCGCCGCATCACCGGCGATCGAGACCCCCGGAACCGAACTTGCGCCGCAAATGTCGATGGCCGGGCGGAAGGCTGCCAGGCGCTCGTCCCAGACGTAGGCGCATCCGGCTGCCAGCGTGAGATTGAGGTTGGGCACGATCCCCTGGTGCAGAAGGAGCAGGTCGCCTTCGACGTGCAGGGACTTGTCGCCGCGATGAAGCCGCAAGCCGCTGAATTGTCCGGAACCAACTGCCTCGATCGCGGTCGCTCCGCGGATGACACGGGTTCGACGGTGAACCTCCCAGAGGAGCTTCAGGCCCTTGAGGGCATAGGGCGACGCGGCAAAGCCAAGCACGTGAGGCAGGGCAAAGCGCCAGTTCTCGAACGGCGTGGTATCGACGACCGCTATCACGGACACGCCTGCCCGGAGAAGTTGGCTTGCCAGCAAGTACAGTAGCGGCCCGGTCCCGGCGAGGATGGTTCGCCCGGACGGCACGAGACCCGACGACTTCATCAGGATCTGCGCCGCCCCCGCCGTCATGACCCCGGGCATGGTCCACCCCGGGAATGGGAACGGACGCTCGAGCGCGCCGGTCGCGAGGATCACGCGATGGGCTGCGATCGGTCGAGCGATGCCTCCGAGCGAGATCCCGACCTCGAGCCCATGCGCGCCGTCGCCAGTTTCCTCGTCGGCAGGCCCGACGCTCCAGACTGTCGCCCGACGGGCATAGCTCAAGTCTGCCGCCAGAAACCGCTCTGTGATCATCCGACCGGCAGCGTAGTCTGGCCCCATGCGCGCGAGATCGGCGTTCGAAGCCCTGTCGACCGACCGATAGATCTGGCCACCGGGAGATTCGTTTTCGTCGGCAAGCAATACGGTGATGCCGTGGGCCGACGCTTCAACGGCTGCCGCGAGGCCGGCAGGCCCCGCGCCAACTATGATCAGGTCGTAGGCAGGTGCGAGATCAGCGGCAGAGTGAATGTTCCGGATCATGCTTCCTGTCCCACCACGGCGGCGCCATCCTGCGTTTCGACCCGCATGCCCTCTTCCACGGTGATCAGGCAAGCCTGTCGGTTCGCCCGGTCGTCGATCTTAACGAGGCACTCGAAGCACACGCCCATCATGCAATAAGGAGCGCGGGCAGCGTCGGAAACCGGAGAGCGGCGGGTGGTGCAATGTCCGGCAGCCAGCAGCGCAGCGGCGACGCTGTCGCCGCTGCAGGCAGTGGTCGGCGTGCCGTTGAATGTGAAGGAGACAGAACTCTCCGTTCTGTCAGGCAGCCGCTGGAACACGGAACCTCCGGGAATGAAAGACGGAGAGATCTGCGCAGAGTTCACCGACCGAAATTTGCCGCGGCAGGACCAGCGCATGGTTCGCCGCCAGTGTCACGCCGGAATGGCAGGAGAATGCAAACGCACCGGGAAACCTCTCCGATTGCTCGTAAATGGGGTAGCCGTCCGGCGTCACCACACGGAATGCCGCCCAGGTCCGCACCGCCTTCACATCCCTCAGAAGTGGGAATGTGCGCACAGCGCGTTCGGCCATGACTGCGGAAATCGGCCCTCGCGGCCGCTGGTGATCGATTGTCGCTTCCTTGCTCTCCCCGATCAGCACTGAGCCCTCGTCTGTCTGCCGCAGGTAGCCGGTGGCATGGCTGAGGAAGGGCTTCAGCCGCTCGGTGACGATAATTTGGCCGCGGCTAGGCGTGAGCGGAACGTTCAGCCCAACCATCGGGGCGAGCGCGGTGTTGCCGATGCCGGCCGCAAGCACAATCTTGCCGGAAGTCAGCGTCCACCCGTCCCCAGACAATTCGAATGCGCCGGCCCTGTGGTGTATCGCCGTCGTCTTCCGATGCGGCAGATAATGAACGCCACGCTGCTGCAGCGCCTTGTGAAAGGCCGCGAACAGCCGCAGCGGGTTGACGTGTCCATCGAGAGGACTGAAAATCGCGCCTGCCACGGTCTCCCCCACCAGTGGCAAGCGGCGGCGTGTCTCCGCCTGATCGAGTATCTCATATTCGAGCGGCGGAGTACCTTCCCCCTCCATTCCCGGCTGGGTGGCGAGCTTCGCCATGGATGCGATCCCGCGCTGCAGCTCCGTTGGCGTGAGCCGAATTGAGAAACCGCCCGATTGGATGAAGCCAGTGTCGATGCCGGTTTCTGCCTTGAGCTCGGCTGCCAGTCGATGCCAGTTCGCCGTCGAGGTTCGCGACCACCGCGAATAGGCGGCATTGCCGAGGCCCTTGCTTGAACTCCAGACGAGACCGAAATTTGCCCGGGCGGCCCTGTTTGCCAAGTCGCCTTCGTCGACGATTGCGACCCTTTGTCCGCATCTCGACAGGCCCCAGGCTATCGATACGCCTACCAGACCGCCGCCGATGACGATTACGTCGTAATCCATTCCGCTAGCTTCCCCCAGGCACCCCACAGCCTTCTCCGGATTTGGCCTCAGATCAGATTGCGCCGACTTTGACCTTCGAACCGTCAAGGAGGCGCGACAGGCGGAAGGGGGTGGGGTCGACGCAGGGTGTATCATTGGCAACCAGGTCGGCCGCCAGGCGGCCGATGCCTGGGCCAAGGCCGAAGCCATGGCCGGAGCAGCCCGCGGCCAAATAGAGCCCTTTCACACCGTCGGCCGGCGAGATGACCGGCACCGCGTCCGGCGTGAAATCCACGTAGGCTCCCCAGCTGTCGGCGAGTTCGACACCCGCCAATGCAGGAAACTGCTCGCTGACCCGTTTCAAAACAGTCGCAATCGTGCGGCGGCTCGGTGGCGGGTCAAGAACGCGCATCCGCTCGAAGGCCGATAGTTTACTCTTGCTCAAGCTTCCGAATGCTTCCGGCCCCTGGAGGAAGGATTTGCCGATGCCGAACTGCACCGCTTTCAGACGCTTCATGAACATCGGCATGAACCAGCGGGCATAGCGAATGCCTTGTGGGGTGATGTCGAGCATCGCCCTGCCGCTGATCGCAAGCGTGTAGCTGCCATCCAACCGGCGGGTCAGCGCGCAGTCCGGCGTATAGATCGCCTCGCCCACATTCGCTGTGGGCCGCGTACGAAGCGCTGTCTGGCGCACGCTTGCCTGCGGGAACAGAACTCCGTGCTGGCGACAGAACATGGACGTCCAGGCACCTCCGGCGCAGAGAACGGCTTGGGTCCGGATTGTTCCCTTTTCTGTGATCACCCCGGCTACTGCTCCATTCGTCAGATCAAGACCTCGCGCAGCGCACTCCTGATGGACCGTCGCTCCAAGTTTGCGAGCGCCCTCAGCGATCGTCGGCGCGGCGATGGCGGGCTCGCCCTTGCCATCGTCAATCGAATGAACCCCGCCGAGCCATCGGCGACCATTTGCCGGGATTGCGGCAGCCGCTTCCGCGGCACCAAGCATCTTCGTATTGACGTTGAACTGGCGGGCCGTATGACGCCATGCTTCCCATTCCGCCAATTGCTGCGGATTGTCGGTAGCGTAGAGCAAGCCGCATCGACGGAAACCGACGTCCTCGCCAATTTTGGATTCAAACTCACCCCAGAGCCGCAGCGCGACACCCGAGAGCGGCAACTCCCGCTCATCCCGGTTCTGCTGGCGGCACCAACCCCAGTTGCGGCTCGACTGCTCGCAGCCGACATGGCCTTTTTCGACCAGAGCGACCGACAGTCCCCGCTCAGCTAGAAAGAAAGCCGCCGTTGCGCCAATGATGCCGCCGCCGATGACGACGACATCCGCCTTGGCGGGGAGTTCTTCATCGCTGTGTATTCGTTTGAGGAGTGGAGACATGGAGGCTGACCTGAACTGATTTGGAACCGACTTATACGGCACTGTTTCTGCCTCTCCGGCAGAAGCATCTGAGCCGATGACGGCTATCGTATCGAGTTGAAATGGCGGTGCGAGCCGGCCGCAAATGCGGTGGGCTGGGGCAGACTGCCTGGATCAAAGTTTGGTGTCATGCGCGTCCTCGAAGTGAACTCAGCTGAAGCTACCGGAGGAAGGCGAGCAGCATGCATCGAAAGAAAATGCAGGGACGGCGGAATGTTCCGTGTTCGGCGGCATGACAGTCAAAACTTCGGCCGTTGAGCACGTAAGTTGTAAAGCATCGTCTGACGACAATGGTTTTGAATCGACTTCCGGTCGTAGCACGACAGATGCCGGGTTCAGGGCCACATCAACCCGACTGCTGCCGGCTCCAATTGATGCGCGCGCACAACCAAAATAGAGATCTAAGCCATGCCTACGGAAATTAATGATTGCCCAGCGCTTGCTATGATCCATACGGTTCCCGGGATCATCCCCGCATTTAACGAACTCGTCGGTGTCCATCTGCCCAGTTGGCGCTCGTTCAACATGTTAGATGAGAGCCTGCTGGGAAACACAATTCGTGAAGGCGCGTTGTCACCTCAAACTATGCGGCGGCTAGCGGGTCACATTTGGTCGGCGGTGGATGCAGGGGCTTCGGCGGTCCTCGTCACCTGTTCCTCACTCGGTCCTGCAGTGGATGCGACAATGTCGCTCTGCCCCGTCCCGCTCTTCCGGATAGATGATGGCATGGCGATTGAGGCGATCCGGCGCGGGAACCGAATTGGCGTCCTTGCAACTCTGCCTACGACAATGAATCCTACAACCCGGCTAATTGAACGCCATGCTCAAAGAATGGGGCATAAGGCTTCCGTGACCGGTCGTCTTTGTGATGGCGCCTTTGAAAAATTGCGAAGCGGGGACAGGGCGGCGCATGATGCAATGATACGTGACGGCCTCGCTTCACTCGTGGGCAGCGTCGACGTGGTTGTCCTTGCTCAAGCGTCAATGGCGAATGCTCTCAATAAAATGAGCGAGGCATCGGTGCCGGTACTTGCTAGCCCTGAGCTTGGCGTCCTACACATGTCCTCCGCACTGAACGCGCTCGCGCGTTGAAGAAAGTGCGCGCAGTTAATGCATGTCGCCCGGAAGTGTGCAGCGGTTCCGGGACAACGACATGCATAAAAACAATGGGTTAAAGCGCGTCGCATGAATCAAATTTGATGCGACGCGCTTTAGGCCAGCGGTTCACCGGTTTTCAGCGGTTCGAAACAGGCCGGCTTGATGCTGCGCGATCCTGCTCGCAAAGCAGTGACCAAAGAAGGTCTCGCGCATCAGGCGGCGCGGCATTGTCTAGACAAGGCAGTCTACCGCGAGCCGCACCATCGGGTCTGACTTCAGTGGCGGCAATAGCTCCGCACCAATTCCGGATCCTGCTGGAGCCCGTCGAGCCAGGCCGGGTCGAGTGTCGGCACGGAGGAGAAGAGCAGTTGCGAATAGGGATGCTGTGGCGCCTTCACTTTCGAGGGGGTGATTTCCTCGACTTTCCGGCCGCCATACATCACGACGATCTCGTCGCAGATTGCCTCCACCACCGACAGGTCGTGGCTGATGAAGATGTAGGAAAGGCCGAGTTCGCGTTGCAATTCCTTGAGCAGGTCGATGACGGCGGCAGCGACAACGGTGTCGAGCGCCGAGGTGATCTCGTCGCAAAGGATCAGCTTCGGATCGGCCGCAAGCGCCCGCGCGAAGTTGACGCGCTGCTTCTGTCCGCCAGAGAGTTCTCCCGGCCGGCGGTGGCGCAGATTGCGGGGAAGGCGCACCATGTCGAGCAGTTGATCGATCCTGGTGTTTCGCGCCTGTCGATCCATGCGGTGGTAAAAAACCAGAGGCCTGGCGAGGATGTCCTCGACCGATTTTGCCGGATTGAGCGCGGTGTCGGCATATTGGAAGACGATCTGCATCTCGCGCAGCTGATCGCGTGAACGCTCGCGCGCATTGCGGCGCAGTTCCGTGCCGTCGAAGACGATCTTGCCGACTGCGGCCGGCAGGATGCCGGCGATGGTGCGGGCAAGCGTCGACTTGCCGCAACCGGATTCGCCGATGATGCCGAGGTTGCGCCCTTTTTCCACTGTCAGGCTCACATGCTCGACCGCGCGTACGAGAGGAAGGCCGTCGGCCTGGCGCTGCCCATAACCCGCAACGACGTCCTCGATCTTCAGGAGCGGCGCCGTCGCACTCTCGGCGATGCCTGCCGCGCCGCGCGGTTTCGGCTCGAAGGCCGCAAGCAACTGCCGGGTATAGGGATGCTTGGCATTGTTGAGGATTTCTTCGGTGGTGCCGGTTTCCTGGGTCTCCCCGCCTTTCAACACCACGATGCGGTCGGCGATCTGCGCGACGACGGCAAGGTCGTGGGAGACGTAGACACCTGATATGCCGCCCTTCTTCATGACCGATTTGAAAGCACGCAGCACTTCGATCTGGGTTGTCACATCGAGCGCCGTCGTCGGCTCGTCGAAGATGACAAGTGTCGGGTTGCCGATCAGCGCCATGGCGGCAGCCAGACGCTGCAGCTGCCCGCCGGAAACCTGATGCGGATAACGGCTGCCGATCGTTTCCGGTTCGGGCAGGGACAGCGCCCGGAAGAGCTCGATCGCCCTGGCACGCGCATCTTCCGGCGACATCAGCTGATGAATACGGGTGACCTCGATCACCTGATCCATGATCGATGTGGCCGGGTTGAAGGCGGCGGCGGCCGATTGCGGCACATAGGCGACCTCGGTGCCGCGTATTTTGGCGCGCTGCTTTTCGCCGAGCCTGACTACATCCTTACCGCCGACCGAAACACTGCCGCCGGAGATGCGACAGCCCGGCCGGGTATGGCCCATCAGGGTCAGGGCAATCGTCGTCTTGCCGGAGCCGCTCTCGCCGATCAACGCAACGATCTCGCCCTCGGCAACGTCAAGGTTGACGCCTTTGATGATCTCGACGCGTCGGCCGGAATCGGTGGTTGCTTCGACCTTGAGGTCACGGATTTCGATGAAATTGCTCATGACTCGCTCCGATCGCGGATTTTCTGCGGCAGGTTGTCTATCAGCAGGTTGACGCTAATCGTCAGGCTGGCAATGGCAAGCGACGGAAACATGACCGCCGGCGCGCCGAAGGGAAGACCGCCGATATTCTCACGCACGAGTGCGCCCCAATCAGCATAGGGCGGCTGGACGCCGAGACCCAGGAAGGAAAGGCCGGACAGCAGCAGGACGATGAAGACGAAGCGGATGCCGAGGTCGGCAAGCACCGGCCCGACGATGTTGGGCAGGATTTCCGAGCGAATGAGATAGAGGGTGCTCTCGCCGCGGATGCGTGCGACGGTGATGAAATCCATTGCATTGATGTTGACGGCGAGTGCCCGGGCGAAGCGATAGGCGCCGGGGATATAAATCACCGACAGTGTCAGGATCAGAACCGGGATCGAGGAGCCGACTGCGGCAACCACCACCAGGCCGAAAAGCTTGCTCGGGATAGAGTTGAGGGCGTCGAGGAAGCGGCTGAGAATCGTGTCCAGCCAGCCGCCGGCGACGGCTGCGATCATGCCGAGCACGACGCCGCTGAAACAGGCGATCGTCACCGCCGCGAGCGAGATGCCGACCGTATAACGCGCACCCATGAGAATCCGCGAGAGCATATCGCGGCCGAGATAGTCGGAGCCGAGCCAGAGTTCCCGGCTCATCGGGCCGAAATAGTCGAGATCGACAATCTCGCCGACGGGATGAGGGATGATCCACGGTGCGAAGGTCGCGACGAGCGACCACAAGAGGATGACGGCAAGGCCGATCGCGCCGACGATGTTGAAGCGATAGCCGAGCCGGACTCCGGACGGCCGGTCGGAAGTGGTCTCGGAACGGGTCATTGTCATCGGAGCCTCGGATTGGAAAGGATGGCGACGATATCGGCGATGGTGATCAGCAGCAGGTAACCAAGGCAGAAGATCATCGCGCAGCTCTGGATCAACGGCAGGTCGCGGGTGGCGACGGCATCGAGCATCAACTTGGCGATACCGGGATAGTTGAAAATGGTCTCGACGATGATGACGCCTCCGAGCAGATAGGAGAGCGACAGCGCAACGGCATTGACGATCGGCCCCAGTGCGTTGGGCAGCGCATGGCGAAAGACGATGCGCGGCCGCGAGGCGCCTTTGAGCAAGGCCATCTCGACATAGGGTGTGCTGAGCGTCTCGATGACAGCTGCCCGCGACATGCGGATCATCTGCGCGGAGACGACGAAGGTCAGGGTGATCACCGGCATGGCGTAGACGCGCATAATGTCGGTCAGGCTATGGACCTCATTGGCGAAAGAGAGCGCCGGCAGCCATTTCAGATAGACGGCGAAGATCAGCACGGCCGACGTCGCCACCATGAATTCCGGCACGGAGATGACGCCGATAGTGATTACGGTGACGATCCGGTCGTAGAGGCTGCCGCGCAGCATCGCCGCGGTGATGCCGAGCATCAGCGCGATCGGCACCGAGAAGAGCGCGGTGACGCCGGCAAGTTTCAGCGTATTGACGAAGCGGCCGGCAATGAGACTGGCGACAGGCATTTCGTTGGCATAGGACGTGCCGAGGTCACCCTGCAGCAGCCCGATCGACCACCGCAGGAAACGGAACAGTGCGGGCTCGTCGAGATGCATGGCCTTGCGCAGGCCTTCGACGGCTTCCGGGGTGGCAGCTTGGCCGAGCAGGATCGTCGCCGTATCTCCCGGCAGGAGCGTTGTCGCGAAGAAGACGGCGAAGGAGACGATCGCCAGCGTGATCACGGCGACGAGCAATCTGCTCAGCACAAGGGACAAGACGTGAGTGTTCACGGGCGCCTCCCTTTCTGCGTTCGAGTTGAATCCATCAATACGAATGGAGGGACCGGAACGGCGCGGCTGCTCCGGTCCCCGTCTGTTTTCGTCAGGCTTCGAGCCAGACATATTCGGCGAAAGCATACCCCATCTGGCCGCCGAGCGGGTTGGCTTCCAGGCCCTTGAGCTTGGCAGCGATTGCGTCGACGTTGGAGAGATAGGCCGGGATAATCGTGCCGGCCTCCTGGGCCACCATGACCTGCATATCGTTGTAGATCGCCTTGCGCTTCTCCTGGTCGAGCAGGCCGCGCGCCTCGATCAGCATCTTGTCGAATTTCTCGGACTTATACTGGCTTTCATTCCAGGGCGCGTCCGACGCATAGAGCAGCGAGAACAGGATGTCCGGCGTTGGGCGCGGGTTGATGTTGCCGAAATGGATCGGCGCCTTGAGCCAATAATTGTCCCAGTAGCCGTCGGCCGGAACGCGTTGAACATCGAGCTTCATGCCGATCTCGGCGCCTGCAGCCTGCATGATCATGGCCATGTCGATCGAGGAGTTCGCCGCATCCGAGGCGATGACCGGGATCGACTGTCCCAGCACGCCGGCTTTTTCGAAGTGGAACTTCGCCTTATCAGGATCAAAGCCCCGCGCTTTCAGATCTGCGTTGCGATAGAAGTTGACGGGGGAAACCGGCTGGTCGTTGCCGACTTCACCAAGGCCGCGTAGCGCCGATTTGACGATCTGCTCGCGGTTGACCAGATATTTCATGCCTTCAATGAAGTCCCGCTTGCTGCCGGGCTCCATGTCGAGGCGGATGTTGAGGTTGGTATAGTTACCGGAGGTCGTCTTTGACAGGACGAAGCCGTCGCCCTGGGCTTCGACGAGGCGCATCGAGCGCGGGTTGATCGCAGATGCCAGGTGAATATCGCCCGACAGCAGCGCGTTGACACGGGCATTGTCATCGCTGATGGCGAAATATTCGAAGGAATCGACGTTCGGGCCGGATTTCCAGTAATTCTTGTTCTTGATCCCGACCGAGCGCACGCCCGGCTCGAAGACCTCCTTGACGAAAGCACCGGTGCCGTTGGCCTTGGTGAAATCGGTCGTGCCATCGGCGACGATCATGAAATGATGCATCGCAAGGATGGTCGGCAGGTCGGCATTCGCATTGGCGAGCGTGATCTCGACGGTCTGCTTGTCGATCGCCTTGAAGCCCGTCATCTGAGCGGCGATCTTGGCAACTTTCGAGCCGACCGACGGGTCGAGATGGCGTTTCAGCGAGAAGACCACGTCGTCTGATGTCAGCGGCTTGCCGTCATGGAACGTGACGCCCTTCCTCAGCTTGACCGTCCAGGTCTTGGCGTCCTTGGATTCCACGGCTTCGGCGAGCTCCATCTGCGGCGTGCCTGATTTATCGAGGAAGGTCAGGCGGTTGTAGAAAGAGCAGCAGCGGACATAGTCGGTGGAGAGCGATGCCTTGGCGGGGTCGAGCGTATCGGCCGTCGAGGACGACCAGCCGGCCGCCTTCAGCGCCCCGCCGGAAACGGGCGTGGCAGCGAGCGCCTTGCCGGCGCGACCGAGCACGAGCCCGCCGGCGGACATGGCGACGCCACCCGCGAGCATCATATGCAGCAGCTCGCGGCGGGTGGCGCCACGACGGATGGCGGTTTCGACCATGGCGTCGTCGGATCTGGTCCAATTGGTGATCTTGTCGTTCATCTCATTCCCCTTTTCTTCTGTGGCGGGCGGCCGTGCAGGGCGAGCCCGATCCGGTTTTAAAAGTCAGGCGCGCGCGGCGGCCACGGCATCGGCAAGGCCGGCCATGGACGTGAAATGATAGTCGGGCGTCGTGAACTCGGCTGGTTCGATCGTGCCGCCGTAACCCTTCTCAGCGTGCCGCCGCTCAATCCAGCAATTGGTCACCCCGAGTTTCCTGGAAATCCCGATATCGTGATACTGGCTCTGGGCGACATGCAGGATGTCATCCTTCGAATGCCCTTCCGACGCGATGTAGGCGAAGACCGTCTCGAAGAAGGCGGGATCGGGTTTCTCGGTCCCGGTATCGTCGGCGGTGAAGGCGGCATGGAAGGGATTGCCGAGCTCCTTCTCGAAGAAGGCGAAGGCCCAGCGGCGGGCATTGGTCATCGCAACGAGGCGGTAGGTTTGCCCCAGCCTTGCCAGGGCTGCGGCGCTGTCTGCGAAACCCTTCCAGCTTTTCGCCGAGTCCCGCAGCCGCTCGCCATATTTGCGATCGGCGGGCAGGCCGAGCTTCGGCGCGATTGCGAGGTAGACGCGCACGAGGTCGTCGGGAAAGAGGTCGGCGTCGTCTGAGTAGCGGGCTTCGCGATAGAGGCTGAGCGCCTGCTCGCCATCGATTTCATTTCCCGTTTCGGCCGCGATCTCGGCGAAACAGCTCTTGAGGCCGCCCTCGAAATCGATGAGCGTGCCGACGACGTCGAAGGTCAGGTACTTGAATTCCGGAAGGCTCTTGCTCACGCGAATTCCCCAGTGTTCGGCTCCGATTGAGCGCGCTTCTCAAAGAAGAATATTCTGTTCCCGGCGGGATCATCGTCCCGCTCTTGTATGGAAGGCCCGCAATTTGTCGGGATCCGGGCCTTTCGTCGATTTCAGTTTGTCACCTGCACCGCGCCGAATTCTCCGAAAAGACGCCATGGAGCGGCACAAAATACCGAATCTGACCGTTTCGCGGTATTCTCAGGCCTGCAGCGCCCGGCGCACATCCGGGTCCTCGAGCGTCTGGTCCAGCGTGGTGCGGGTGCGCTCAACGATCGCATCGATTTCCGTTTCGGTGCAGCATAGCGGCGGCGCATAACCGAGGACACCGTTGCCGAAGGCACGGATGACGAGCCCGTTTTCCCAGGCGCGATCGAAGATCCGGCGGGCGGGTTCGGCGGATGCCGGCAGCGGCGTCTTGTTGACCTTGTCGACGACGAGCTCGATGGCGGCGAGCATGCCGCGGCCGCGGACATCACCCACGAGCGGGTGATCTCTCAGCGATTGGAGGCCCTGCATCAGCCGCGCCCCGGCCCTGACGCCATTGTCGAGCAGGCCGTTTTCGTAAAGCTTCAGGACTTCGAGACCGACGGCGGCGCTGACGGGATGGGCCGAATAAGTGTAGCCGTGACCGATAGCGGCGGCACCAGCACCCTCGGCAATCGTTTCATAGATGTGATCGGCCATGAAGACGGCGCCCATCGGGACGTAGCCGGAGGTGAGGCCCTTGGCGGTCGTCATAAAATCCGGCACGACCCCTTCCTCGCTGCAGGCAAACAGCGGTCCGGTGCGGCCAAAGCCGGTGATTACCTCATCGGCCACGAAAAGGATGTCGTGCTCGCGGCAGAATTCGCGCATCGCCTTCAGCCAGCCTTTCGGCGGCACAAGGACGCCGCCCGAACCCTGGATCGGTTCGACGTAGAAGGCGGCGACGCGCTCCGGCCCGATCGCCTCGACCTTGCTTTCTAGCGCCGCCAGCGAGGCTTCGATGATCGCCTGCGGATCATCGCCGACAGGGTTGCGGTAGGCGTAATGAGACGGAATCTTATGCTGCCAGTCGAAGGGGATGCCAAAACCGGCATGGAAGGCAGGCAAGGCGGTCAAGCCCGCCCCCACCGTCGAGGAGCCGTGATAACCCTGTTCGACCGAGATGAACTGATCGCGTTCGGGCCGTCCACGGGCATTCCAGTAGTAACGGATGAACCGGATTGTGCTGTCCACCGCGTCGGAGCCGCCGAGCGTGAAGTATACATGGTTGAGATCGCCCGGCGCCCGGTCGGCGAGTTCCGAGGCAAGCCGGATCGCCGGCTCGGAGCCGAGGCCGAAATAGGCGGTTGCATAGGGAAGTTCCCGCATCTGCCGGGCCGCCGCCTCGACGATGCTCTCATGGCCGTAACCGGCATTGACGCACCAGAGGCCGGCGAAACCGTCGATCAGCTGTTTGCCGGAGGCGTCGGTGACGGTTGCGCCTTTGGCCGAGGCCAGCACACGCACGCCCTGCTTTTCATGACTGCGGTAGGAGGCCACCGGATGGATGAGATGGGCGCGGTCGAGTTCGATGAGCGAATTGGCGTACATGGGGTCTCCGATCAGCCGAGCGCCTGGCTGGCAAGGGCGAAGGTGGTGGCAGCAGGGGCAGCGGCGTGGCCGACCGATGGTTTTCTCATCGCGATACCGCCGCCGACATGGGCGAAGCCGTGGTCGGCGAGCCATGGAGAAAGTCCGACCTCATCAGTGGTATCCACTCTGAGGAAGCGCCCTGATCGTCTGGCGATGTGATGTTCGATGAGTTTCCGGGCGTCCTCGATGTCCGCGGCAACCACGGGTCCGATCACCTCGCCGCGCCCGAAGGCACGCAGGCAGGCAAAGCCTGAAACGCCGCCGTCGCGGCGAATGACGGCAAATTCGCCGACCTTGGCGAGATAGGAGAGCAGATCTTCGCGGTCGGCGCCGAAGGCAAGACGATCGAGCGCCATGATTTCAAGGAAGTCGTCGGCGGTGGCGGCGTCCGTGCCGGCCGGCGCAGGGATGTCTCCGGCAAGGCCCTGGTGCTGCAGCACGGTTCCGGTTTCGTGGAAACCAAGCTTTTGATAGAGCGGCAGGCCGGCCGTCGTCGCGACCAGCCTCAGCGGCCGGTCGCCTGCGATCTGCAGCGCGGCGTCCATCAGGCTGCGGCCGAGGCCACGGCCGCGCATCGTTTCGTCGACGATGACCATGTTGATGGTCGCGCAATCTTGCTTGTATGGCGTGACGAGCACAGTGCCGACGACCCTGTCGTCTTCGATTGCGACCATTCCCTCGCTCAAGGCGAGGGCCATCTGCCAGTCTTCCGTCCGATGCGGCCAGCCGGCCTGTCGGGAGAGCGCGACGGCGGCGTCGAGATGGTCGGGCCCGAACGCGGCGATTTCGATTTGACGTGTTTGCATAGACCGTCCTTCATATCCTGCCCGCCAGTCTGCCGGAGCGCCGGCGGGCAGATCGTCTGAAGGCCGTGGTTCAGGCAGTATCTTATGGCTTTGCGATCACCGGCTGCCGCATCTTATGCTGGAGGACCGAGCCCTTCGCAAACCTTGTCACCGCATCATCGTCAGCGCCGCAGTGAAGAAATCTTCGCCGCCGAAATTTCCTGATTTCAACGCCAGCAGCATGTCGCCCTGCGCATTGCCGACCGTGCGCAGCACCGGCACGCCGGGCGCAATTTCGGGGCCGATCAGAAAGGCTGGAATGGCGAGCCTGTCGACTGCGGCTCCCGAGGTTTCGCCGCCTGCGACCACGAGGCGCCGCACGCCTCTCTCCACCAGTTCGGCGGCGATGATCGATGTGGCGGTCTCGATCGCGTGGCCGGAGGCCTCCCGCCCATATTGCGATTGCAGCCGGGAGACGGTTTCGGGCGCCGCGCTCGCGGCGACCACGACCGGGCCGGCAGAAATACGCTCTCCTGCCCAGGAAATCGCCGCGGCGATTTGATCCGGACCGGCGGCCAGCAGCCGCTCGGGATCAAGCCGCAGCACCGGCATCGATTGCTCGGCGACGTCGAGCTGGCGCAGCGTCGCCTTCGAACAGCTGCCGGAAATGATCGCTGACAGCCCGCCCACAGGGCGAATGACGTCTTCATCTGTCGCGCGGCCGGATATGCGACCGGAGCGCACGAGCGCGCGGGCAAGGCCGAGGCCAAGCCCGGACGCCCCGGTGGACACCGGTGTTTCCAATGCGATTTCGCCCAGCGTTTCCAGATCCCGTTCGAAAATCGCGTCGGCGATAGCCATGGTCACGCCCGTCGTGGACAACGCGTCGAGCTTCACCTTGACGGCGGCCGGTCCGGCCGCGATGGCTGCCAGATCGATCAGTCCGACGGCGCCGCGCGATTGCCGGGCGAGAACGCGCACGAGATTGGCGTCGTGCATCGGGTTCAGCGGATGGTCCTTGAGCGGGCTTTCGTGCAATGGTTGGCCGCCGACGAAGAGGTGGCCGAGATAGACGGTGCGCCCCGTTTCCGGAAAGGCCGGTGTAACCAGCACGCCGCCGCCGCCCGCAGCCTCGCTCAAGGCCTCGGTGACGGGGCCGATATTGCCGGCATCGGTGGAATCGAAGGTCGAACAGATCTTGTAAAGCACATGGTCCGCGCCCTGCTGGCGCAGCCAGCGCTCAGCTTTGGTCGCGGCGGTCACAGCCTCCGAAGCCGGAACGGAGCGGATCTTCAGGGAGACGACCACCGCATCGACATCCGGCAGCGCGAGTGACGGATCGGGAATGCCGACCGTCTGCACCGTGCGCAGGCCGTTCTTCGTCAGCGTGTTGGCGAGATCCGACGCGCCGGTATAGTCGTCTGCGATCGATCCAAGCGATATAGCCATCCGTCTAACTCCGTGCAAAAGGTTTGAACCAGCCGAGGCCGTCCAGCGTCCGGCCGCGCGGGATATATTCGCAGCCGATGAAACCGTCATAACCCAGCCGGTCGATTTCGCCGAACAGATAGGGATAGTTCAGCTCTTCCCCGTCCGGCTCGTTGCGTGACGGCACGCTGGCGATCTGGATGTGGCCGGTGATCGGCAGCAGGCGCCGCAGTGCCATCGTCACGTCGCCATGGAGGATCTGACGGTGATAGACGTCGAATTGCAGCTTCAGGTTGGGCAGGCCGCCTTCGGCGATCAGCCGCTCGGCGGCGGCGAAATCGTTGAGGAAATATCCCGGCATGTTGCGCCCATTGATCGGCTCCAGCAGGAGATCGATGCCTTTTTCCGCAAGCCGGCCGGCAGTGTAGGCGACGGAGCGCCGGTAGGAAGAGGCAGCCTCCTGGTCATGAGGGTTGGCGATACCCGCCATCAGGTGCAATCGCCTGACGCCCGTCGCCGCCGCATAGTCCAATGCCCGCTCGACATCCGCTTTGAGGTCGTCGAACCGTCCGGGAAGAGCCGCGATGCCGCGCTCGCCCGCACCCCAGTCGCCCGGCGGCAGGTTGAACAAAGCTTGCCGCAGATTGTTGCGGGCGAGCCGTTCGGCGATCGCCTCCGGTGCGACCTCGTAGGGGAAGAGGTATTCGACGGCGGAAAACCCCGCATCGGCCGCGGCGTCGAAGCGGTCGAGGAAGTCCCATTCGTTGAACATCATCGTCAAGTTGGCGGCGAAAGCGGGCATATCGATGTTCCTTATCGGCTCTGCGGTTCTTTGGCCGGGCCGGGCAATTGCGCGCCGGAAAGCTGGGCGTAGAGGCGGGCGAGCGAGGAATCGTCGTCACGGCCCATGCCGGCGCCGGCGGCCGCCAGGTACATCTGCAGGGCGGCTGCCGCGAGCGGTGCCGGATAACGCTCTGAACGGGCCATATCCTGGACGATGCCGAGATCCTTGACGAAGATCTCGATGCTGCTGAGCGGCGTATAGTCCCCGGCCAGCACATGCGGGACACGATTTTCGAACATCCAGGAATTGCCGGCCGAGGCGGTGATGACTTCATAAACCTTGTCGAGGTCGAGGCCCTGCTTGGCGGCAAAGCTCATCGCCTCGCATGCGGCTGCAATGTGCACGCCGGCGAGAAGCTGGTTGATCATCTTGAACGCAGCGCCTGTTCCGGCGGCGTCGCCGAGCTCGTAGACCTTGCCGGCCATGGCGTCGAGGGCCGGGCGGGCCGTATCGAAGGCTTGCCTGGAGCCGGAAGCCATGATCGTCAGCTCGCCAAGCGCGGCCTTGGCCGCGCCACCTGAAATCGGCGCGTCGAGATAGTGCAGGCCGAGGGCCTCCGTCCGCCCCGCCAGGTCGCGCGCGATGGCTGGATCCATGGTCGCCGACGAGATGAAGACGGCGCCGGGCTTCATCGTATCCGCAGCGCCCTGCGGTCCGAACAGCACCGTCTCGGTCTGTGCGCCGTTGACCACCACGGAGACGACGATGTGGGCGTCCTTGGCGGCGTCGGCTGGGGTCGCCGCGCCACGTCCGCCTTCGGCGACGAAGCGGTCCACCGCTGCCGGGGTTATGTCATATCCAACGACGTCGAGACCTGCGCGCTTCATCGACCGGGCCATTCCCAGCCCCATGGAACCAAGACCGATAACGGCCACGACGACGGCAAGGCCCGGGTTTTCAGCAAGCGGTGTCATGAGGAGGTTCTCCAGTCTCGTGAGGAAAGATCCGTGCCCCTCCGGAAGCCGTCCCGGAGGGGCTGTGGTTTAGCGATTGACGGTTTTCGCCGGGACCGTCAACACGGCCAGCGAACCGATGACCAGTGCGGCCGCCAGCAGATACATGCCGGCGCTGTTGGTGCCGGTGAAGTCCTTCAGATAGCCGACTAGAAACGGTCCGAGGAATCCGGCGAGATTGCCGACCGAATTGATCCAGGCGATGCCGGCCGCAGCGCCGGTGCCGGCGAGGAAGGCGGTCGGAAGCGACCAGAACAGCGGTGCGCAGCTGATGGCGCCCGCCGCGGCCAGCGAGAGGCAGATGATCGATACCGTCGTGCTCGTCGCGATCGTTGCGGCAACGAAGCCGCCGGCGGCGATGAGAGCCGGAACGACGAGGTGCCACCGGCGTTCGCGCAGCCTGTCGGCCGAACGCCCGAGCGCCAGCATGGCGACGAATGTGCAGATATAGGGGATGGCGGAGATGAGGCCGATGTTGAGATTTCCGCTGACGCCCGAAGCCTTGACGATGGTCGGCATCCAGAAATTCAGGCCATATTGCCCGAGCACGAAACAGAAATAAATCAGGCACATCAGCCAGACGCGACGGTCGGTCAGCGTGCCCGAGATGCTGTGCGGGCTTGCCGTCTTGGCTTGATTCTCCGCCTCGATATTGGCCGTCAGCACCCGCTTTTCCTCATCGTCCAACCACGTCGCGTCAGCGATCCTATCATCAAGATAAAAGAACGTCGCGATGCCGAAAAGAATCGCCGGAACGGCTTCGATCAGGAACATCCATTGCCAGCCGGAAAGCCCGTGCGTTCCGTGAAAGCCGTCCATCAGAAGGCCCGAAAGCGGATTGCCGAAAATGGCGGATACCGGGATGGCGGACATGAAGGTGGTGATGATCTTGGCGCGGCGATGCGCCGGATACCAGGATGTCAGATATAAAATGATGCCGGGGAAAAATCCTGCCTCGGCCACGCCCAGCAGGAAACGCAGGACATAGAAGACGGTTTCCGACGAGGTGAACATGAAGGCGGCGGAGATGACGCCCCAGGTGATCATGATGCGGGCGATCCAGACCCGCGCGCCGACCTTGTTCATGATGATATTGCTCGGCACTTCAAACAGAAAATAGCCGATGAAGAAAATGCCGGCACCGATGCCATAGGCAGCTTCCGAGAGGCCGAGCTCGCTCGACATCTGCAGCTTGGCGAAGCCGACATTGACCCGGTCGAGATAAGCGACGACGTAACACAACATCAAAAACGGCACGATGCGCCAGAATACCTTGCCATAGGCGCGGTCTTCCGTCGCCTCTGCGGGATATGCGCCAGCGATTGGCGCCTCTGTATGCAGCGTCATGATTCTCTCCTCCGATCGTTGCCGCGGTCTCCAACTGGTCCTCCCGCGGCACGCTGAGCCTTTTTGGCAGCGCTGCCATTCTTGTTAACTCATTATGGCAGCGCTGCCAACCGCAAATTGGCAACGCTGCCAAAAAAATCTTGCTTCTTGCCTGAAGTGGTGAAAAATGAAGCCTGCCTAGCGACGGTGTTGTCAGACCGCTGCGCGCCGGAAGCTGCCTCATGTCGGGTTCAAAATTGACGATGGAATTCAAACACCAGGCGACGGTCACCCTTGCAGAGGTCGCGGAAGCGGCCGGCGTCGGCGAGAGCACGGTGTCGCGCGTGCTGCGCAATCATGGCTCGTTTTCAGGCAAGACCCGGGAGCGGGTGATGGCCGCCGTCGAGCGGCTGGGCTATGTGCCGAACCGGATCGCCGGAACGCTGGCCTCCACCGGTTCGCGCCTCGTCGCTTTCGTCATTCCTTCGCTGTCCAACATCGTCTTTCCCGATGTGCTGCGCGGCGCCAGCGCCGTTCTGGAGGAAAACCGATATCAGGCCGTTTTTTCGGTGACCGACTATGATCCGGGCAAGGAGGAAGCGCTCGCCGCCGCGATGCTCGCCTGGCGGCCGGCGGCGGTGATGCTGGCAGGATACGAACATACCGAAGGCACGGCGAAGATGCTGCGCGCCAGCGGCTGCCGGGTCGTGGAACTGCTCGATCTGGACGGGGATGCGCTCGACATCGCGGTCGGCTTCTCGAACCGCGCGGCCGGGCGGGAGAGCGCTGCCTTCCTGCTCAGGCGTGGCTACCGACGGATCGGCTATGTCGGTCACGACCTGAACCGTGACACCCGCGCCGGGAAGCGCTTTTCCAGCTTTTGCGAAACGCTCGACGCCAACGGCACGCCCCTGGTCGCCCACGAAATTCTTGCCGGCCCATCCTCGGTGGAGAACGGCAGGTTGGGGCTGGAGCGACTGCTTGCACGGGCGACCGATCTCGATGCCGTCTATTTTTCCAATGACGACATGGCGTTGGGCGGTTATTTTCATTGTCTGGCTCAGGGGGTTTCGATCCCGTCGCAGCTCGCCATTTTCGGCTATAACGGCCTCGATATCGGCCGGGCGATACCGCAGCCGCTGTCGACGATCCGGACGCCGCGCGTGGCGACGGGTGAGGTAGCCGCGCAACTGATCGTCGCCAACGCGCCGCCCCAGGCCGTCGATCTCGGCTTTGAACTGATCGAGGGGGCAACTGCCTGATATTGGAGGAAGTGTCATGTCCGACGCGCGCCAGCGTGAAGAAATCTGCCGATACGGCCGCTCGCTGTTCGAGCGCGGGCTGACGCCCGGCTCGTCAGGCAACATATCGTTGCGGCTGGAGGACGGCGGCTGGCTGGTCACGCCGACCAACGCCTCGCTCGGCTTTCTCGATCCGGCGCGTATTTCAAGGCTCGATGCCGAAGGCCGGCTGCTCTCCGGCGACAAGCCGACCAAGGAAATCCCGCTGCACACCGCCCTCTACGACACACGCGGCAGCGCTCGCGCCATCGTCCATCTTCATTCCACCCATGCGGTGGCGCTGACCATGCTGCCGGAGATCGATCCGCGCGCCGCCTTGCCGCCGATGACGCCATATTATCTCATGCGCGCCGGCGAGACGGCGCTGGTGCCCTATTATCGCCCCGGCGATCCGGCGGTGGCCGATGCGATCCGCGGGCTGGCGGGCAAATATTCGTCGGTGCTTCTGGCCAATCATGGACCCGTCGTCGCCGGTGATAGCCTGGAGGCGGCGGTCTTCGCCACCGAGGAACTGGAGGAAACGGCGAAGCTCTATCTGCTGCTGCGCAACCTCAATCCCCGCTTCCTCAGCCCGGAGCAGGTGGCCGATCTCGTCAAGACCTTCGGCCTCGATCTTCCCTCGCATCATCACCACGATCACGATTGAACCGGTCCTCGTTTCGTGGACCATCGAGCGTGACGGCATGATCCGTTTGCGGGAGCGCGCAACCTTCTGCCAAACCCCGCTTTCGATACGATAGATTCTGCTTCCGATGCCGCCAATTCAGGCAAGCCATGGGCAAAGCGGTGCCTATGATGGTGAACACGTTCCCCCTAGTTCCGATCGTACGAGGATATGCAGATGACCACGTTCCGTCCGAAATACATTACCTTCGATTGCTACGGCACGCTGACCAATTTTCAAATGGCGGAAGCAGCCCGCGACCTTTACGGCGACCAGCTCGACGAGCCGCGCATGGCGGAGTTCATCAAGAATTTCGCCGCTTATCGTCTCGACGAGATTATGGGCGCCTGGAAGCCCTATGCGGAAGTCGTGCACAATTCGCTCGAGCGGACATGCAAGCGCAACGGCGTGACCTTTCGCGACGAAGCCGCGGAAATGATTTATGCGCGTGTTCCGACCTGGGGTCCGCATCGCGACGTACCCGAGGGCCTTGCCAGGGTTGCGCGGGAAATTCCGCTGGTCATCCTGTCCAACGCCATGGACGCTCAGATCATGTCGAATGTCGAAAAGCTCGGCGCGCCCTTCCACGCGGTCTATACCGCTCAGCAGGCAAATGCCTATAAGCCGCGTTTCCAGGCCTTCGAATATATGTTCGACATGCTCGGCTGCGGACCGCAGGACGTGCTGCACTGCTCGTCTTCCTTCCGCTACGATCTGATGTCGGCGCATGATCTCGGCATCAAGAATAAGGTCTGGGTCAATCGCGGCCACGAGCCGGCCAATCCTTATTACGGCTATGTCGAAATCCCTCACATCTCGGGCCTGCCTGGCGTCGTCGGCCTCTGACGGAGACAAGCGGATGCAGTTCCAATCCTACTGGCACGACACGGCCCGCGCTTTTGCCGATGCGGCCCAAGGTCCTGTCGAAGGACATTACGACGTCGCCATCATCGGTGCCGGCTTCACCGGGCTTGCTGCGGCGCGCCAGCTTGCGAAAGCCGGCGTCAAGGTCGTCGTGCTGGAGGCCGAACGCGTCGGCTGGGGAGCATCGGGACGCAATGGCGGCCATCTCAACAACGGACTTGCGCATAGCTTCCTGTCCGCCAAGGCCGCGCTAGGCCCGGAGCGGGCCGTTGCGCTCTACCGCGCGTTCGACGATTCCATCGATACGATCGAGACGATCATCACCGAAGAGGGGATCGACTGCGATTTCCGTCGTGCCGGAAAGCTGAAGCTTGCCTCCAAGCCGCAGCACTTCGAGGCGATTGCCCGCAATTTCGAAGCTGTGCACAGAGAAGTCGATCCGGACACGGCGCTTCTGGGGGCAAACGAGCTGAAGAGCGAGGTCGGGTCGCCTTTTCATGGCGCCATGCTCTCGAAGAAGAGCGCGATGATGCATATGGGCCGCTATGTCGCCGGCCTTGCGACCGCGGCCGCCCGCCGCGGCGCGACGATCTACGAACAGGCTGCGGTGACCGGCCACAGGCAGGGTAACGGCCGCCACAGCCTTGAGACCGCGCGGGGCACCGTCACCGCCGACCACGTGCTGGTTGCGACCGGCGCCTACACGCCGTCGCTCTTTACCTATTTCCGCCGCCGGATCATTTCCGTCGGCAGCTTCCTGATCGCCACCCGTCCGCTGAGCGATGCCGAAATCGCCGCGACGATGCCGGCAAACCGGACCTGCGTCACGTCGATGAACATCGGCAACTATTTTCGGCTGTCGCCGGACAAGCGGCTGATCTTCGGCGGTCGCGCCCGCTTTTCCGCCGCGTCGGATCAACGATCGGACGCAAAGAGCGGCGATATTCTGCGTGCCAGTCTCGCCGAGATCTTCCCGCAGCTTGCCGGCGTCGAAGTCGATTATTGCTGGGGCGGTCTCGTCGATATGACCAAGGACCGTTATCCGCGTGCCGGCTATGTCGACGGCGTTTGGTACGCCATGGGCTATTCCGGCCACGGCGCCCAGCTTTCTACCCACCTCGGCATGATCATCGCCGACGCCATCATGGGCAAGGCGGACCGCAATCCGGTAAAAGGGCTCGAATGGCCCGCCGTTCCCGGCCATTTCGGCAAGCCGTGGTTCCTGCCGATGGTCGGGCTTTATTACAAGACACTCGATCGCTTCAAGTAAGCGGCGCGCACGCGAGAGCGGTTCGATCTTTCCAGAACATAGATGGTGCAGGGGCGCCGGGATGAATTTCCGGCGCCCTTTGTTTTTGCGCGGGTCAGGAAAGCCCGCCGATGTGGAAGCTCTTCATTTCCAGATATTCCTCGATGCCGCATTGCGCGCCCTCGCGACCGAGGCCGGATTGCTTGACGCCGCCGAACGGGGCGACCTCGGTGGAAATGGCGCCGGTGTTGAGGCCGATCATGCCGAATTCGAGCGCTTCGCCGACACGCCAGGAACGTTTCAGGCTCTCGGTGTAGAAATAGGCGGCGAGGCCGAAGGGGGTGGCATTGGCGATACGGATCGCCTCTTCCTCTGTGTCGAAGCGGAAAAGAGGCGCAACCGGCCCGAATGTCTCTTCGCTGGCAAGCTGCATGTCGGTCGTCGCGCCGCCAAGCACCATCGGCGCCGCATATTGATCGCCGGCCGGCATCGAACCCGCCGTGGCGAGGATCCTGGCGCCCTTTTCCACCGCATCGTCCACATGACGCTTGATCTTTTCGATCGCCGCCTTGTTGATCATCGGCCCGATATCTGTGCCGGCATCCGTTCCGGCCCCGACCTTCATGGCCGCGACCCGCGCACCAAGTTTGGCGGCGAAGGCCTCGTAAACGCCGGACTGGACGAGAAGGCGGTTGGCGCAGACGCAGGTCTGGCCGCCATTGCGGAATTTCGAGGCGATTGCGCCTTCCACGGCAAGATCGAGATCGGCATCGTCGAAAACGATGAAAGGCGCATTGCCGCCGAGTTCGAGGCTGAGCCGCTTGACGCTGTCGGCCGCGCCGCGCATCAGCAGCGAGCCGACGCGGGTCGAGCCGGTGAACGAAATCTTGCGCACGGTCTGGTTCGTCATCAGTTCGTCGCCGATCCCGGCCGGCATGCCGGTGACGATATTGATCACGCCTTTGGGGATGCCGGCGCGCTCCGCCAGGACGCCGAGCGCCAACGCCGAAAACGGGGTCAAATCCGATGGCTTGATCACGACCGTGCAGCCTGCCGCGAGCGCCGGCCCCACCTTGCGGGTGATCATCGCATTGGGAAAATTCCACGGCGTGATGATCGCCGAAACGCCGACGGGCTCCTTCAGGACGACGATCCGCCGATCTGCTGTCGGTGAGGGAATGGTTGTGCCGCCGATGCGCCGCGCCTCCTCGGAAAACCATTTGACGAACGAGGCGCCGTAACGGATTTCGCCGCGCGCTTCCGCAAGCGGCTTGCCCTGTTCGCTGGTGAGGATCAGCGCCAGGTCCTCGATATTGTCGAGCATCAGATCATGCCAGGCTTCCAGCAAAGCGGCGCGCTCGGCATGGGTCTTTGCCCGCCATGGGCCAAAAGCTTTTTCCGCCGCCGCGATTGCGGCCCGCGTATCGGCTCCGTCCATATCGGGCACCGTGCCCAGCACCTGTTGCGTCGCCGGGTCGGTCACCTCGATCGTGCGGCCGGCTGCGGCCCCGCACCATTCGCCGTCGATGAGACCTTGCTGGCGAAGCAGGCTGCCGTCTCTCAATCCGTTCATTTTCTCCCCTTTCATCAAAGCTTTTCCAAATTACTGTCCAGTTTGCGCGACGCGCTAACCGAGTGCGGAAAGCACCGATGCCGTGATCGCGTCGGTTTTGTCCTTGCCGGGAATTGCGCCGGTGCCGCGCGCCGTCGTCGCCTCGATTGCGGCCATCACCTTTTCGGCGGCGGTCGTCTCTCCGAGATGTTCCAGCATCATCGCTCCCGACCAGATGGCGGCGATCGGATTGGCGATCCCGAGATGAGCGATGTCGGGCGCCGAACCGTGGACGGGTTCGAACATGGAGGGCGCCGATCGATCGGGATTGATGTTGGCGGATGCCGCAAAGCCGAGTCCGCCCTGGATCGCGGCGCCAAGGTCGGTCAGGATGTCGCCGAACAGGTTGGAGGCGACCACGACATCAAGGCTTTCGGGCGCCATGACCATGCGGGCGGCCATGGCGTCGATATGGTAGCTGGTCACCTCGACATCGGGATATTCCGCAGCGAGCCCGTGGGTGATTTCGTCCCAGAAGACCATCGAATATTTCTGCGCATTGGACTTCGTCACCGAGGCAAGCGTGCCCCGCCGCCGCCGCGCCTGCTCGAAGCCGAAACGCAGAATGCGTTCGACGCCTGTGCGGGTGAAGATCGCGGTTTCGATCGCCACTTCGTTGTCCGTGCCCTGATGGACGCGGCCGCCGGCGCCTGAATATTCGCCCTCGGTGTTTTCACGGATGCAGAGAATGTCGAAACCGTCGGACCGCAGCGGCCCCTGCACGCCCGGCAACAGTCGGTGCGGGCGGATATTGGCATATTGCACGAAGGCCTTGCGGATGGGCAGCAGCAGCCCATGCAGCGATACGGAATCCGGCACTTTTCGCGGCCACCCGACGGCGCCGAGCAGGATGGCATCGAACGACCGCAGCGTCTCAATGCCGTCGGCCGGCATCATGCTGCCATTTTCGAGATAGTAGTCGCAGGACCAGGGGAGGCGGGTTGCCTCAAGAGAAAATCCGCTCGATCCGGCCGTCTTTTCGAGCACGGTCCAGGCTGCTTCCGTCACGTCGCGGCCGATGCCGTCTCCAGGCAGAAGGGCGATCTTGTAGGTCTTCATCGCAGCTCCTTAAAGGCTGATGAGCACGCTCTTGCTCTTGCGGTTGGCGTGATAGGCTTCGCGGCCGAGATCCTTGCCGATGCCCGACTGCTTGTAACCGCCGGTCGGCAGGATATGGTCGCGCGAGCGGCCGTAGCGGTTGACCCAGATGGTGCCGGCCTGCAGGCGGCGGGTGAGGCGGATGGCGCGCGCGAGATCGCGGGTGAAGAGGCCGGCGGCGAGCCCATAGGCCGGATGATCGGCCAGCCGTAGTGCCTCCTCCTCATCCTCGAAGGTCTGGATCGTCAGCACCGGTCCGAAGATTTCCTCGAGAACCGCAGGTGATGTTGCGGTCACGCCTGACATCAGCGTCGGTGCGTAGAAATAGCCGTCGCGGTCAAGGCGGTGGCCGCCTGTGAGGCACTCGGCCCCGCCGTCGATCGCGGCGCGGATGATGCCATCCATACGGGCAATCTGGCGTTCGGAGATGACGGGCGAATAGTCGGTCGTTTCTTCCCAGGTGGGACCGGGGCGGATTGCCGCCAGCCTGGCAAGCAGTGCCGTCACAAGCGCATCCGCCACCTTCACCTCGACGATGAGGCGGGATCCGCAAACGCAGGCCTGGCCGGCATTTGACAAAATGCTGCCGGCGATGGCGCCTGCGGCGAGTTCGAGATCGGCGTCGGCGAAGACCAGCTGCGGGCTCTTGCCGCCGAGTTCCAGTGTCATCGGCTTCACGCCGGTCCGGGCGATATTGGCCATGATCGCCGCGCCGGCCGCGGTCGAGCCGGTGAAGCTGACCTTGGAAATTCCCGGATGGCCGGTGATGGCGGTTCCGGTGGTCGGACCGTCGCCGAGGACGACGTTGACGAGGCCGGCGGGCAGGCCGGCCCGCACCGAAAGTTCGGCAAGGTAGAGCGTCGAAAACGGCGTCATCTCCGATGGCTTCAATACCACCGCATTGCCCGCCGCCAGTGCCGGAGCAAGCTTCCACCCCGCCATCGACAATGGAAAATTCCACGGCGTAATGGCGCCGACGACGCCATAGGGCTCGGTCACGATCATGCCGAAATTCGCATCGTCGGTCGGGACGAGATCGCCGCCTTCCTTGTCTGCGAATTCGGCGAAGAAGCGGATCTGCTCGGCGGTGACGGCGATATCGCCGGCGACGAGCTGGCCGACCGGGCGGGTCGAGGAGAGCGCTTCGAGCCTGGCGAGGGTTTCCGCCTCGGCTTCGATCAGGTCGGCCCAGCGCTGCAGCGCCTTGGTGCGCTCGCGCGGCCGCACGCCTCCCCAATTACTGGTCTTCAACGCCTTTCCGGCCGTCTCGACGGCGTGGCCGACAAGAGCCTCGTCAGCAAGCGGACAGCCCGCATAGGCCTTGCCGTCGGACGGCCGGTGCATGTCGATGACGGCTTCGGCCGGAACCAGCCGGCCGCCGATGAAATGTCCGACAGGCAAGGAGATCGTGTTCGGATCGAAGTTGAGTGTCATTGCGTGTCCTCGGCATGAACTGAGGGCAAGCCTAGCTGGGGAAGGCGAGCAGCATGCATCGACCGATCGCGCTGCGGCGGCCGAAAATTGCGTTTTGCCCGCCGCGGCCAGTCAAATCTACGGCGGGTGGCCGGCGCCCATGCCGCGCTGTCTGCGGTCGGGAAACGCCTGCTCCGCAGGCGAGCGTGGCGCGCGGCATCGGCGTCATGACACCGTCACGTAGATCTTGCGCACCGTCTCGATCGTCTTCCAGACGCCGACGAAACCCGGCTTCATGACAAAACTGTCGCCGGCCTTGTAGACCACCGGCTCTCCGCCGTCCGGCGTCAGCTCGACCAGGCCGGAAAGGATGTGGCAGAACTCGAACGTCTCGCCTTTGATCGAACGCGTCTCGCCGGGCGTTGCCTCCCACACGCCGGTATGAACACTCTCTGCGCGGGCGACATCCTGCGCCCAGGTCTTAAAGGTGGGATTGCCCGAGATCAGGCGCTCGGGAAGGGGGCCGGACTCGCGCGGCGCCTGGGATGGGTTGGTGTCGATCGTCTTGAGCAGGGTCATGGCTTTCCTTTCGGGGTTTACGTTTGGGGGATGATTCAATAGCCGCGGCTGCGGTCGACCAGCCCGATCGGGTCAAGGCCTGCCCGATGCCGCTTGATATTGTCGATCACCGCCGCTGCGGCAGTTTCGGGCTGCGTGACGCTGGCAATATGCGGCGTCAGCAGGATTTGCGGATGGCTCCAGAAGGCGTGACCCGCAGGCAGCGGCTCCGGATCGGTGACATCGATGACGGCGCCGGAGAGATGCCCGGCATCGAGCGCGTCGACGATCGCCTGATGATCGAGCTGCGCGCCGCGGCCGATATGGGCGAGCGCGGCGCCGACCGGCAACCTTGCGAAGAGCTCGGCATTCAGGAAGCCGCGGGTCTCCTCCGTCAGCGGCAGCAGGCAGACGAGAATGTCGGTGGTTGCAAGCAGGGTGTCGAGACCTTCGCCGCCGCTGAGGCACCGGACGCCGCCGATCGTGCGCGGACTGCGGCTCCAGCCGGAAAGCGGGAAGCCGAAGGGCTGCAGACGTTCGAGCACCGCGCTTCCAAGCATGCCGAGACCGAGCACGCCGATGCGGCGTTCTGCGGCCTGTACCGGTTGGATCGGCTGCCAGATCCCGCGCCGCTGCTGGTCGAGATAGGCCGGCATGTCGCGATGGAGCGCAAGGACGGCGAGCGTCGCATATTCCTGCATCATCCTGACGATGCCGTCCTCGACCATGCGCACCACCTTGACCCGCTCAGGCACGGCATCGATGCGGAACTGGTCGATGCCGGCGCCGATCGAGAACAGGATTTCGAGATTGCTGTAGCGCGCGAGATCGTCGGGCACGGTCCAGGTGATCAGGTAGCGCACAGCCTCCGCTTCGACCGATGCCGGGTCCATGGAAAAGGCGATGTCAGGCAGTTCGCGCGCGAAGGCTTCGGCGAACATGGCGCCGCGCTTGGCGTCGGAATTGAAGAGAAAGGTCATTGCATCGGCTCCGTGATCTCAGGTCAGGCGGTGCAGCGGCGGGCGAGGGCTTCGACCATTGCCTGGCAGGCCAGGAGTTCTTCAACCAGAATGAATTCGTCCGGCCTGTGGGCCCGGCCGATATCGCCCGGCCCGCAGATGATCGCATCGATGCCGGCGCGCTGGAAAAGGCCGGCTTCGGTGCCGTAGCTGACGGCGGCGAGCGGCTCGATGCCGGTCAGTTCGCCAAGCAGGCGCGCAAGCGGCGCATCGGCAGCAAGCGACAGGGCCGGATAGGCGCTGAGTTCGCGCCATTCCACCTCGAAGCCCCGTAGCGGTAGCGCCTCGGCCGCGGCGCGCAGCGGCGCCAGCAGCACGGCCGGATCGATGCCGGCAATGGCTCTTGCCTCGAACTCGGCCTCGCAGGTGTCGGGAATGATGTTGACCGCCTGGCCGCCCTTCAATGTGCCGACCTGGAGGGACGAGTAGGGCGGCTCGAACACACCTTCGAATGGGCCGTGTGTCAGCCGGGCGGCTTCGGCATTGGCGCAAGCGAGGACGCTGCTCATGGCATGGATTGCGTTCAGTCCCTGATCCGGGCGGGAGGAGTGGCCGGACCGGCCCCTGACCGTCAGCCGGGCGGCGGCCTTGCCCTTGTGGGCGCGGATTGCCCGCATGCTGCTCGGCTCGCCGATGATCGCGCCAAGCGGGGGCGCGCAGAGGTCCGGCAGGCGTGCGATCATGTGCGGGACGCCGCGGCAGCCGGCCTCCTCATCGTAGGAAAAGGCGAGGTGGATCGGCCGGCGGAGCTGCGTCTTCGCGAGCATCGGGACGGCGGCAAGAACGGCGGCCAGGAAACCCTTCATGTCGGTAGCGCCGCGGCCGTAGAGGCGGTCCGCGTCGGCGCGCAGGCGGAACGGGTCGCTGCTCCAGCCGGCCTCGGCGGCGGGAACCACGTCCATATGGCCGGAGAGGATATAGCCCGGCACCTCGACCGGCCCGATCGTCGCGAAGAGGTTCGAGCGGTCACCCTCGGGGCCGGGAAGCTCGGTGGCGACGATGCCGTGGCGTTGCAGATAGTGCCGGATCCAAGCGACGATTTCGCCGTTCGGCGTACCGACGACGGAGGGAAAGCCGACCAGCCTTTCGAGAATTTCAATTGCCTGCATGGGCGTCCTCACGGCACGGGATGTCGGGTGCAACCGGGCTCTTGCGGTCAACGGCGCCGTCGGCCGGTCGGGGTCTGGCCAATGACTGTAGAGACCGGCCCAGGCTTTATTTGCCGAAAGCGCATCGGATTTGGTCGATTGTTGTGTTTGCGCGGGCGTCGCCAGTGAATTGTATCGCGCAATCCGTCCTAATCTCGATGAGGGAGTTTTCCGTGGGGCAGCTTTCCCTGGGGACTTTGCCAGAAAATGCGGCAGGAGGGCGGGAGTGAGCGCACTGACATCCGAATCCAGGTTTGTCGACAGTTTCGAGACGCGCATTGCCGACATCGACAGCGTCGATATCGATAAGCTGCATGCGCTCTCAATGTCGGTCGCCTGGCCGCATCGTCGCGAAGACTGGCAGTTCTTGCGCGACTTCGGCCAGGGCATTGCGGCGATCGATGAAATCGGCCGCATCCTCGGCTCTGCGATGTGGTTTCCCTATGGCCGCCAATTCGCGACAATCGGCATGGTCATCACCTCGCCGCGCCTGCAGGCCAACGGCGCCGGGCAGTGGCTGATGGGCCACGCACTCGATCAGGTTGCCGGGCGCAATCTCGGGCTGAACGCGACGCGGGCGGCGCGGCGCCTTTACATGTCCCTGAATTTTGTTCGCGAGGCGTCTGTCTTCCAATGCCATGGCGAAGCGATCTCGCCGCCGGATGTGGAACTGCCGCCAGGTGCCGCGATACGGGCAGTGGAAGCCGATGACCTGGAGGCGATTGCGGCATTGGATGCTTTGGCCTTCGGCGCCGATCGCACGCTGCTCCTGGCTCGGCTCCTTGCAAATTCCAAGGGTGTCGTCCTGATCCGCGCCGGCCGGATCGAGGCCTTCTCGCTTTGCCGAAGGTTCGGGCGCGGCCATGTCATCGGTCCGGTCGTGGCAAGCAATGACGCCGATGCGATTGCCGTCGTCCATCCGCATGCGGTCGAGCATGCTGGAGCATTCTTGCGCCTCGACACACGCGAGAAAGGCGGGATATTTGCCGATTTCCTCTCCCGCTGCGGTCTTCCCATTTATGATATCGTGACGACCATGTCGCGGGGCGACCCTTGGCTCCCGGTTCCGGGACGTCGAGGGATGCACGAGCCGAAGACCTATGCGCTCGTCAGTCACACGCTCGGCTGACCTGGACGAGTTCTAAAGCGCGTCGCATCAAATATGATTCACGCAACGCGCTTTAGCGCTTTGTTTTTATGCATGTCGTTGTCCCGGAACCGCTGCACACTTCCGGGCGACATGCATTAAGCGCCGGGACAGAGGGGCAGCGATGCCTGAGCCTGAGCGCGCTCGCATTCGGGCCGGAATGAGCGATATTGCCAGAAACCGTCCGGAGATTCTCGCCGGTATACGGTCTCGAGCCAATAGATGGTGTCGTCGAGCGGCAAGACGGGATGCCAGGCATACCACTGCGACCAGATCTTTCTTCCCTGTTCGTTTCCTCTCATCGCCCCCTCTCTTTTCTGAGCGGTCCGCTCCGACAAATATTCAGAGGATGAGAATAATATTACGAAACTATTCTTCTACGAAGATCCTTTTAGGATTAGTCAAAATTGTCCTTCACCGAATGAGGCAATTCCGCACGATATGGATGGGCACGACCTGTTTGCGGGGAGCTGCGAGCCGCGTGATGGAATGAGACCGACTTTTGCAACGGCTCCATCGCCGTCTGCCGGGTCATGAGGCAGAGCGGGTGCTCAGTTGATCGAGCGCAGCCCGAGATAAGCGGCCAAGCAGACGGCGGAAAGGCTGATGGTCAGCCTGGGTCTGCCGTCGTCGAACATTGCCGCCACCGAAAGGCAGAGCATCAGGATGACCGTTTTCGCCCAAAGGTCCTGATCGGAGAGGGTGAAGGCGACTGCCGCCAGAAAGACCGCACTGGCGACCATCGTGACGGGAGCGGATTTCTCGGCGAGATCACCGTCAGAAAAATACGGCAGGAGAAAACGTCGCATGCTCAAGCCTGAAGCGACGCTCAGAAGAAGGCAGGTCAAGATAAGGTGCAACATTGGTCGTCGACGATCGCTCTGCAGATAGCTTTCAGATGCAAACGCCATGCCAGCCGCAATTGCCCTGCCGCAGAGGCAATGCTGGGCTTCTATGGCTATTTCGGCGGCGGCGCGATCCTTTTTTCGGCAGTCGCCGGCTTGTCCATGCGCTGAATAGCGCGCGTGCAGCCCCGACAAGCCGGGATGACGAGGCGAAACTGTGCGACGCTGAAACCTGCTTGAGCGGATGCAATGATTTTTATATAGAGAATGATAAATCATCCAAATTCTGAAAAAGAGATTTTCATTGGATCTTTCCTCGATCGAGATATTCCTCGCCGTCGCCAGCGACCGGAGCGTTACAAAGGCCGCCAGGGCCGTCGGGCGGGTGCCGTCGAACGTGACGACACGTATCCAGCAGCTGGAGGAAGACCTCGGCGCTTGCCTGTTCAGCCGTGACGGCAAGAAGATGACGTTGACGCGGGAGGGCGAAACGTTTCTCACCTATGCCAACAGGCTTCTGGCGCTTGCGCTCGAAGCGCGCCAAGCCGTGCGGCCACTCGCCCCATCGGGAACATTGCGGGTCGGAACGATGGAGAGCACGGCGGCGAGCAGGCTGCCGGCGGCGCTGACGCAATTCAACCAGATGTGGCCTGACGTGTCGCTGCAGCTGACGATGGGCGCGTCCCGCGATCTCGCCCGCGATGTTCTGGCCGACGCACTGGATTGCGCCTTGATTGCCCGGCCGCCGAAGACGATGCGCGAAGATGACCGCGATTTCGATGCCGAGCTCGAGGCGCTGGCGATGGAGACGGTCTTCGTCGAAGATCTGTTGATCGTGCTGCCGTCCGGGCATCCCGCCATCAAATCCGCCGCCGACCTGCGTGTCGGGGCGCTCGCCGCTTTGGAGCCCGGCTGCACCTATCGCAGGATCGCCGAAAACTGGGCGCGTCAATCGAGCGCCCTGCCGACGAGCGAGCTCGGCTCCTACCACGCGATCCTGGCGAGTGTTGCGACCGGCAATACCGCAGGCGTGATGCCGAAATCCGTGCTCGACCTCATGCACTGGCCGGCGGCTCTCCCGACCCATCAGCTCGGCCCCGTCGAGACGCTGCTGGTGTCCCGCAGGGGTAGTCGCCCCAGCGCCTTTAGCGCCTTCCATGAAGTCCTCAGCGCGACCAAAGGCAGAGACATGAGGCTGGCGACAAACTAGTTTCTCCGTCTTCCTCCTTCGCTCGCCAGACAATCCTCGCTTCCAGTTGGTCTTTGCATGCAATATCCCGTTTCCCCAAAGATGGGGCCGAGCCGTTTTCGCCGCTTTCGCCTATTTTCGCCCATCCTGGCCGGTGCGACGCTAAAAGAGCGGCTGATCGCCTGTTTCGGCGCGTTGCTGGGCATCGGTCTCACCGGCGTCATCAGCGGCTATCTGTTCGGCCAGGGACCGCATCTTCCCTTGATCGTCGCGCCGATGGGCGCCTCGGCAGTGCTGCTTTTCGCAGTGCCGGCAAGCCCGCTGGCGCAGCCATGGTCGATCATCGGCGGCAACACCATTTCCGCCATGATGGGCATCATTGCCGCTTATTTCATTCGCGACCCGATTATCGCGACCGGCGTCGGAGTTTCACTGGCGATCGGGGCGATGTCGTTCACACGATCCCTCCATCCGCCCGGAGGGGCTGCGGCGCTGACCGCGGTGCTCGGCGGTCCCGTCGTTGCCGGCTGGGGGTTCCTCTTTCCCTTCGTGCCCGTCGCCCTGAACTCCTGCATTCTCGTCGCACTTGGGCTGCTGTTCCACAGGCTTTCCAGGCGGAATTATCCGCATGTCGTGCCGAAGCCGGCGGAGAATGCCCATCAGACGATCGACCTGCCGTCTGCCGTGCGGGTGGGCTTTCGCGAGGAGGATGTCGATGCCGCCCTGGAAGCGCTCGATGAAACCTTCGATATCGATCGGGCCGATCTCGGGCGGTTGCTGCAGCAGGTCGAGTTGCAAGCGGCCATCCGCTCGAACGGCAAGATCAGCTGTGCCGATATCATGTCGCGCGATGTGATCGCTATCGGCGAGGCTTCGGAACCGGATGCTGCACGGCATCTTCTCCTGAAGCATAATATCCGGACGTTGCCGGTGAAGGATCCGGAGGGCCGTCTCGTCGGCACCGTCGGCCTGCGGGAGTTGTTCGCGAGCGGCGATACGATTGCCCATGCGATCTCCAGGCCGGCGGTGGCGAGAGCTTCGGATGCCGCTCTGTCGCTGCTGCCCGTTCTGACCGATGGGCGCACGCATGCCGTCATCATTGTCGATGACGATCACCGGATCCTCGGCCTGATATCGCAGACCGATCTGCTGAGCGCCGTGGCGCGGCTGCTGCCGAGTGACGGTGAGGCGATCGCGGCCGTGGCGTGAACTCGCGAAGCGGCTCGGCTATTGCCGGCCGGTCTTTGCGTCGCAGCCACTGCCTTCGTCGTCAGCTCCGTGGAGGTGTCGTGTGCAAGTGCGGGATTTCTGCCTTTTCCGACACTATCCGGGCAATGACCTGCAGCGGATGCGGGATGCGCCTGTCGTCGATTTCCTTCACCTGGGAGCGGCAGGAATATCCGGTCGCCATAAGGATATCGGCATCGCCGGCCGCATCGAGCTCGGGCTTCCAGCTTAGCGCATAGAGGCGCTCTGCGATCGGCCGGTTGCGGGCCTCGTGGCCGAAGGTGCCGGCCATGCCGCAACAGCCGGTTTGCGCCGCCTGTAGGTCGATGCCGAGGCTTTCGAATACTTTTTGCCATTGTGCGACGGAGGCCGGCGCATTGGTGCGCTCGGTGCAATGGGCCATCAAGCGAAAGCTTTTGCCTTCGGCAGCGGAAGGCGAGGCGGTCAGCCGGTCGAGGTTGGCGGTCAGCCATTCCTGAGGCAGCAGGACATTCGCCTTCGATATCCCCTTATATTCGCTGCGAAAGGCGAGCGTCATCGATGGATCGAGCCCGACCAGCGCTACGCCTGTCTCATCCAGTCGCTCGAGATAGCGGGCCGTCCGCTTGGCCGCCGCCTCGAAGCGTCCGAGATAGCCATGAACATGCAGGGCTTTGCCATTGGTGTGGGAGGCCGCAAGGAACGGCGTGAGCCCGATTTTCCTGGCGAGCCCGATTGCGGCAAGCGCAACCTCAGGATCGAAATAGGCGGTGAAGGCGTCGGCGACGAAGACGACGCTGCGCTGCCGTTCCTGCGGCGGCAGAGCTTCGATCGTTTGAGCGGTCGCAAGCGGCACGCCGAGGCGGGCGGCTTCCCTGGCGAGCGAGATCCGCGGCAGATGCGGCAGGGAGGTCAGCCCGGCGACACGCATCATCGTTCTGCCGGCGCGCGTGCCCACGACCATATTATAGGCTGGCCGGATGCGCCGGACGAGCGGCAGCGTGGTTTCGATCGCCGCGACCAGCGGATCCTTCAGCGGGCGGAGGTAGCGTCCGTAATAGAGTTCCAGGAATTTCGAGCGGAAGGCCGGCACACTGACCTTCACCGGACACTGCCCCGCGCAGGCCTTGCAGGCCAGGCACGTGTCCATCGCCGCGCGCACCTCGTGGGAAAAGTCATCGCGGTTTGCCGGGTTCAGCGAATTGAAGGCGCGCCGCGCCAGGCTGGCGAACGGAATGCTCCGTCGCAGGCGCATCGCCTCCTGGCGGGGATCGATGCCGTTCTCGGCCAGCAGCCTCAGCCATTCCCGCATCAGCGCGGCGCGGCCCTTGGGCGAAAAGCGCCGGTCGCGCGTCGCCTTGTAGGAGGGGCACATCGGGCTCGTTTCGTCGAAATCGAAGCAGGCGCCGTTGCCGTTGCAGTAGGCGGCGTTGTCGAAGGCGGCGCGGATCTCGTTGCCGATGATGCGGTCGATATCTCCGCGCAACGGAACATCGTCGATTTTCGTCAGTCCTTCCGCGGAAGGGGTTGCGATCTTGCCGGGATTGAGCCGATTCTCGGGATCGAAAGCCCGCTTGATCTCCTGCAGGCTGGGATAAAGGTCGCCGAAAAACTCCGGCACATATTCCGAACGCACGCCCTTGCCATGCTCTCCCCAGAGCACCCCGCCATATTTGCGGGTGAGCGCCACGACGGCGTCGCTGACCTCCCGAACCAGCCGGACGTGATCAGCGCGGGTGAGGTCCAGTGCCGGCCGTACGTGCAGGACGCCGGCATCGACATGGCCGAACATGCCGTAGGAGAGGCCGGCACCATCGAGTAGTGCGCGGAACTCGCGAATATAGGCCGCCAGGTTTTCCGGCGGCACGGCCGTATCCTCGACGAAAGCGACGGGTCTGACCGGCCCTTCCACGTTGCCGAGCAGGCCGACCGCGCGCTTGCGCATCGACCAGATCGCCTCGACATCGGCATGGCCCCGGGCGATCGTATATCCGGCATGGCGGGCATTCGCGCCCGTGTCGAGCGCGGCGGTCACCTCCGCAAGCCTGCGTTCGAGTTCCTCTTCATCGTCGGCCAGCACTTCGGCGATGTTGATGCCGTTGGTCGCGCTGCCCGGATCGTCGGGAAAGAAGCGGGCAATGCCGGTCCAGACGATGTCGCCTTTCGCGAGGCCGAGAACTTTCTCGTCGACCGTTTCCACCGAAGCGACATTCAGCGCCACCAAGTTGCGGGCATCCTCCAAGGCGGTGTTGAAGTCGCCGTAGCGGATGTTGATCAGCGCCGCATGGGCGGGGATCGGCAGAAGGTTGAGTTCGGCTTCGGCGATCATCGCCAGCGTTCCCTCCGAGCCGCAAAGAACGGCATTGAGGTCGAAGCGTCCGTCGTCACGCCTGATATGGGCGAGGTCGTAGCCGGTCATGTAGCGGTTGAGCTTCGGAAAGATCTCGGCGATCTGCTCGTGTTTTTCCCGGGCGATCCGTTCGACCGTCCTGTGGATCTCGCCGACGCGGCTCTCTCGCGCGGCGATCTCCTCGAACGCCTCCGCGTCGAGCGGGCGCGACCAAAAGTCGGAGCCGTCCGTAAGCACGATGCGCAATCCGAGAACGTGGTTGCTGGTCTTGCCGTAGAGGCATGAACCCTGACCGCAGGCATCGGTGGAGATCATGCCGCCGATCGTGGCGCGGTTGGAAGTGGAAAGTTCGGGCGCGAAGAACAGGCCGTAGGGCTTCAGGGCCCGGTTCAGCTCATCCTTGACAACGCCCGCCTGGACACGCGCAATCCTTCGGACAGGGTCGATGTCGAGAATGGATTTCATATGCCGCGAACAGTCCACCACGACGCCCGATGTCAGGGATTGACCGTTGGTGCCGGTGCCGCCGCCCCGCGGCGCGATGCTTATCTCCCGGAAGGCCGGTTCCGACAGCACGGCCGCCACGACCTGCAGGTCTTCGACGGCCCTTGGAAAAAGGATGCCGGTCGGCTCGACCTGGTAGATGGAATTGTCGGTCGAAAACACGGTTCGGCTTGCCGCGCCGGTTTCGATATCGCCGTCAAATCCCGCCTCGACGAGCCGCTGGAAAAAACCCGGGGCGGGAAGCGGGATGGGAGCCTTCGGCTGGAGGCGTGGGATCATTTCGAAACCTTCAGAATGCACTCGAGCCTTGTCACTAGCGCATCGGCCCGAAAATCGGAATCGATTTTCGGAAGGAGCGGCATATGCCGCTCCTGAAGGCATCGTCAACGGCCTGTCAACCGGTCGGCGTGGCCGCCGGCCGGTTGACAGCGCCGTCCGCTTCGAAGAGGCCGCGAGCCGCCTCGACCATCGACTGCAGGTGGTTGGGGTCGCGCACGCCCTGTCGGTAGAGCTCGATGATGATGCTCGCCATTCGTTCGGCTTCGGCGCTGTCTCTTGCTATCGCGTAGTCGGCGCTGAGCTTGTCGAAGACCTGCTGGCAGGTTGCCAGATCGCGGGAGTCCAGCGGCACCTGCGATCGGTTTACGATCGTTTGAACCATTTTCATTCCCTCGAAAAAAGCCCGCCCGGCGATGCGTGCGGGCCGATGTTTCATCTGTTAGAAATCCATGCCGGCGCCGGGGGGCATTGCCGGAGGGGCATCCTTCTTCGGCTTCTCGGCGATCATGGCTTCCGTCGTCACGAGAAGACCGGCGATGGATGCCGCGTCCTGAAGCGCGGTGCGAACGACCTTGGCCGGATCGATGACGCCCTGCGCATAGAGGTCGCCATATTCACCCGTCTGGGCGTTCCAGCCATAAGAGAAGTCGGTCTTTTCGCGCAGCTTGCCGACGACCACCGAGCCCTCCGCGCCGGCGTTCTCGGCGATCTGGCGAGCCGGCGCCTCAAGTGCGCGGCGAACGATGTCGACCCCGACGCGCTGGTCGGCATTGGCGGTCTGGACTTTTTCAAGCGCCTTGACGGCGCGCAGCAGGGCCACACCGCCGCCCGGCAGGATGCCTTCCTCGACCGCCGCGCGGGTTGCGTGAAGCGCGTCGTCGACACGGTCCTTCTTTTCCTTGACTTCGACTTCGGTCGAGCCGCCGACGCGGATGACGGCAACCCCGCCGGCGAGCTTGGCGAGGCGTTCCTGCAGCTTCTCGCGGTCGTAGTCGGAGGTGGTTTCTTCGATCTGGGCCTTGATCTGGGCA
>NZ_NWTA01000027.1:0-66792 GCF_002531955.1 Rhizobium sp. M10
ATGGCCATCCGCCGGAGTGCGCACCGATCATCCAACAATCAGCGCAAATTGAACATGCAAGGGGCCGGCGATGCCGGTCTCTCCTCCGGCTCATCTCGACCATGCGCGGGGTGCTGGGCCCAACATTTCCGTCGGCGTGCCGGAATCGAATTTGCGTGGGGGGTGCCGTTCCGCCCCCTCATCCGCCTGCCGGCACCTTCTCCCCGAGGGGAGAAGAGGAATTGCCGCACCCTCTCCGATCCCCGCAGACTAATCCTCGCCTACAGCGCCACCCCGCTGCCGCGGTCGAAGACATGCACCTGGTCGCTGGCGATGCTTGCTTCGAACACAGCGCCGTAGCGGGCGGGATATTCGCCGTCGACGATGGCGGTGACCTGCTGGCCGGCGAGATCGAAGACCACATGGGTCTGGGCGCCGGTCGGTTCCACCAGCATGGTGCGGCCGGCAAGCGGCGTGCCGGCGGCTATGCCGGGAATGAGATGTTCGGGGCGCAGGCCGATGGTGACGGCCTGGCCGGGCCTGACCCGGCGGTCGGGCGCGATACGGATCGCCGTGCCGTCTTCGAGGCGGGCGGCGGGCGCGCCGTTTTCACCCTCCACCGTGCCGGCGAGCATGTTCATCGCCGGCGAGCCGATGAAGGCGGCGACGAAGAGGTTGGCCGGCTTCTTGTAAAGTTCGAGCGGCGTGCCCGACTGCTCCACCCTGCCCTGATTGAGCACGACGATGCGGTCGGCGAGCGTCATCGCTTCGATCTGGTCGTGGGTGACATAGATCGACGTCGTCTTCACCTTCTGGTGCAGCGTCTTGATCTCCGAGCGCATCTGCACGCGCAGCTTGGCATCGAGGTTGGAGAGCGGCTCGTCGAACAGGAAGACGGCCGGATCGCGCACGATGGCGCGGCCCATGGCGACGCGCTGGCGCTGGCCGCCGGAAAGCTGGGCCGGCTTGCGGTCGAGCAGCTGGGCGAGATCGAGCATGCGGGCGGCCTCGGCGACACGGGCCTCGATTTCAGGCTTCTGAACGCCGGCAAGCTTCAGGTTGAAGCCCATGTTTTCGGCGACCGTCATATGCGGATAGAGCGCGTAGGACTGGAAGACCATGGCGATGTTGCGCTCGCGCGGCGTCATGGCGTTGACGATATTGCCGCCGATGGCAATCTCACCGTCGGTGATCTCTTCCAGGCCAGCGATCATCCGCAGCAGCGTCGATTTTCCGCAGCCGGACGGGCCAACGAGGGCGACGAATTCGCCATCCTCGATATGAAGCGAAATGCCGTGGATGACGTCGACGGCGCCATAGGCCTTAGTTACATCCTGCAGTGAAACGGATGCCATGATTGCAACTCCAATAATTCGGCTCAGGACTTGACGGCGCCGGCGGTCAGGCCGGCGATGATGTGCCGCTGGGCGACGAAAAAGACGATGATTGTGGGAAGGATGGTGAGGGTGATGAAGGCCAGCACCAACTGCCATTCCGTGCCGTATTCGCCGCGATAGACCATGATGCCGAGCGGCCAGGGATATTTCGATTCCGAGTTCAGCATGATCAGCGGCAGGATGTAGCTGTTCCAGCTGCCGACGAAGGAAATGATGCTGACGGTCGCGACGATCGGCCGGGATAGCGGCAGCGAGATATGCCAGAAGAAACGGAGATAACCGCAGCCATCGACAAAGGCAGCCTGAAACAATTCTTCCGGAAGGTTGCGGAAATAGTTCCGGAACAACAGGATGCTCATGCCGAGGCCGAAGGCCACCTGCGGCAGCACCACGCCCCAATAGGTGTTCAGCAGGCCGAGATCGCGGATGCGGATGAAGAGCGGCAGGATCGCGGTGGCTGCCGGAAACATCAAGCCGAGCAGGAAATAATTGAGCAGGAAGGACGAACCGAAGAAGCGGACATGGGCGAAGGCGAAGGCCGCCATCGACGAGACGATCAGGGTCAGCAGCACGGTCAGCGCTGCAATGATCAGCGAATTGCCGATCTGCAGCCAATAACGCTCACCGAACAGAATGTCGGTATAATTCGCCCACTGCCATTCCGTCGGCAGGCCGAAGGGATTGGTGCGCAGGTCGCCCAGCGTCTTGAAGCCGCCAAGCGCCGTCGTCAGCAGCGGGATCAGCACGATGGCAGCGATCAGGGTCAGCGACACGTAGAGGTAGATGCGGGTCGATGCGCGCATGCGGATGGAAGAGCTCATATCAGTCATGGCGCATGAAGATCCTTTTGTAACCGAAGGCGAGCGTCACGCAGATGATGAAGAGCACGACGCCGACGGCGCTGCCCAAGCCGACCTGCATGCGCATGACGCCATAGGTGTAGAGAAAGGTGACCATCGTCTGGGTGGAGTTCGACGGTCCGCCGCCGGTCAGCGGCATGATCATGTCGAAGAGCTGCAGCGAGCCGACGACGGCAAAGAAGATCGACAGGCGCAAGGTCGAGCCGAGCAGCGGCAAGGTGACGTAACGGAATTTCTGCCAGCCGGTGGCGCCGTCGATTTCGGCCGCTTCGAGCACGCTCTTATCGACCGATTGCAGGCCGGCGATGAACAGCATCATGTGAAAGCCGAAATATTTCCAGACGATGACGCCGAGCACGGCATAGATCGCCACATCCTTGTCGGCGAGCACATAAGGGTTGGCGAAGCCGAAGAAATTGGAAACGGCGGCAAACAGACCGTAATCGCCGTCATAGACGAAGCGCCAGATCAGGCCGGCGGCAACGTCGGCCAACACATAGGGCAGGAAGAAGATCAGCCGGTAGCCGACGACACCGGGAATGCGGTGGGCGAGCATCGTGGCAAGCCAGATGGCGAGCGGTACCTGGATGCAGATCGAGATGACAATGATCAGGCCATTATTGACCAGCGCCTGGGTGAAGGCCGCGTTGCGGAACAGCACCTGAAAATTGCGCAACGCGATGAACTCGGTCGGCGTGCCGTAGCCATTCCACTTGTAGAGGCTGTACCAGGCCGCCTCGCCCATCGGCATGATGACGAAGAGCGTGAACAGCAGCAGTGCCGGCGGCAGGAAGAGCAACAGCACCGTCAGCCGGTCGTGAGCGACCGAGCTTTTTCGGTTTGCGGCGCGTCTTGCCGGCCTCGCCGCCGATGTCATCGAGGGGACTAAAATATTGGCCATGGATCCTGCTTTCGTTCGTCGGCAGCTATGCCGGCGCTCCGCTTGATCGGGAGCGCCAGGAAGGTTCTGCGGGCGCTGCTATTGTTCCAGCTCGAAAGCGTCCTGGATCATCTGGGCGCCGTCCTTGGAGTTCATCTGGCCGGAGACGATTTCCACCGAGACGTCGTTGACGACACGGCCGACGGCCGCGCCGAGATCCTGGTCGAAGAAGTTCTGATGCCAGGTCGAACCGGCCAGCTGTTTGGCGGATTCGGCCAGCAGCGGGTTGACGACGCCGTCATCGGCGCCGACGGCAACGGGAAGCAGCATGCCTGATTTGGCCATCGCCCGCTCATTCTCCGCATTCGTCAGGAAAGCGAGGAAATCGATCGCTTCCTTGGAGGCCTTCTTGGTGACGGCCCAGCCGTTCAGGCCGCCGAGTGTGTCGGTCGGCTTGCCGGCGCCGCCATCGACCGTCGGGAAGACGAAACGGCCGATATTGTCGGGTGCGAGGCCTTTGCCGTCACCGGCATTCTTGCGCTGATTGGCCTCGGTCGCTTCAAAACCGAGGATCATCGCCGCCTTGCCGTCACCGAAAACGCCGAGCGTCTGCGGCCAGGTGGCGCCGAGATAGCCGGGCTGGAAAGGTTCGAGCTTGCCGAGTTCGGCGAGATCATCGCCGGCCTTGATGATCGCGGGATCGAGAAAACCTTCGCCCTCACCGTTCTTGGCGGCTTCGAAAACCTTCTGGCCGCCCTCGCGCATGACGAGATAGCTCCAGTAGAAATGGATCGGCCATTTTTCACCGCCGCCGCCGGCAATCGGCACGATGCCGGCCGCCTTGATCTTCTTCACTGCAGCGAGGAAATCCGTCCAGGTCTTGATGTCCTCGGCCTTGACGCCGGCCTTGGCAAACAGCGCCTTGTTATAGAAAAAGCTGACCAGACCGACCTTGTAGGGAATGGCCCAGGTCTTGCCGTCGAAGGTCAGCCCGTCGACCGAAGCCGGCGTATAGGCGTTGCGCAACTTGCCGCCGTCGGCATCGAGGGCTGCCGTCACATCCTGCAACGCGCCGGTTTCGGACTGCTGCTTCAACACGCCGCCGCCCCAGCTGAAAAAGAAATCCGGCACGTCGTCGGATTGCAGCAGCGTAGGAAGCTTGGCCTTGAAGGCTTCATTTTCGAGAAACTGCATCTGGATGTCGACGTCGGGATGCTGGGCTTCGTATTTTTTGACGATGTCTTCCCAGGCCGCGACGTTTTTCGGGTCGAGTTCGAGATGCAGCCACTTGACCACCGTCGTCGCCGAGGCGGCACCCGCTCCCGCCAGCAACAGGCCGGCCGCCGCCGCCATGGATACGAAACGCCTGCCGCCGAAAGCGGCGTTTTTCAGCATAAAATTCATGATTTTCCTCCCAGGGGACCTATCCTCACAATTTTTCCCCTATGCGGATTAATTCACCGGAGCTTTTGCCGGATGTCAACCCAATTGCCGCTATTTTTACCAAATGCGCTTGACAGGTCCGCGGGATTGCCTGCTATTTATTTCGTAACCCGTTAAAAATATTGGCTTCCGCCCAACGAACGATGCCGGCTAGTTTTTCATGAAGACCGCAGATCCAGAATTGATGCGCGCGATCAATCGCTTGAACGTGCTCGATACCATCCGGCGCCATGGTCCGATCTCGCGCATCGAGATCAGCGAACGGACCGAGCTTTCCACCACGACCGTTTCCGCCATTACCGCCTCCCTGCTCGACGATGGGCTGATCCTGCCGCGTCACGAAGGCGATATCCGCAACGAGGCGGTGCGCGGCAGGCCGCGCGTGGCGCTGGAGCTCAATCCCGATGCCGCCCGCGTCGTCGGCGGCAAGATCGCCGCCAACCGGATGGTCTTCGTCGTCACCAATTTCCGCGGCGACGTGCTGTCGAAACTCGCTTTGCCGATCCGCCTCGACCGGCAGCCGATCGGCGTCATCGCCGATCTGGTCGAGGATGGCGTGCGGCGCTGCGTCGTCGATGCCGGGCTGTCGCTTGAGGATGTCGACAGCGTCTGCCTCGGCTTTCCCGGCGTCATCGAGCACCGCACCGGCTACATCAGAAGCAGCCCGATCTTCCGGGACACCAATGTCAATTTCGCCGCCGAGATGTCGACGCGGCTGTCGACGCCGACCATCGTCGAAAGCGATGCGCATGCCATCACGCTTGGCCATCACTGGTTCGGCAAAGCGCGCGATCTCGAGGATATGGTATTGATTTCATTGGAGCAGACGCTGGGTCTCGGCGTGCTGCACGGCAACAGCCTGTTTCGCGGCGCCGGCGGCCTCAGCCACAATCTCGGCGACCTCGTGCTCGGCATGGGGCCGAATGGCGTGGTGCGGCTCTTCAGCCAGGCCGGCGAAACCGCCATCCTCGGCGAACAGCAGGCCGACGGGCGTTTTGCCGAAGCGATCCGGCTCGGGCGCGGCATGACCCATGCCCAGGCGCTGATCAAGGCTGATGACGACCGGCTGATCAGCGCCGCGGTCCGCGCCGGCGAAGCGGTGGGACTGACCATCGCCAATATCGTCACGCTGTTTGCGCCGCCCCGCGTCATCCTTGTCGGGTCGAGCCTGGCGCTCGGCGAGCCATTCCTGAACAGCCTGCGCGATGCCTATGCGCTCGCCATTCCGCCCTCGCTGAAGGGGGTGAGCGAACTCGTCTTCGACGATTCGAGCGATGATTTCTGGGCGCAGGGTGCCGCCGCGGTGGCGCTCTACGAACTCTACGAATCGCCCTGGAGCACCACCGGGCCGGCGCTCTGACGGGCGTCACAATCACGATCAGATGGAGGAATTCATGGAAAGAGTCGGTATCGGCATCATCGGATGCGGCAATATTTCGGGCGCCTATCTCAAAGCGATGGCCTCCTTTCCCATTCTCGACATCCGCGGCGTCGCCGACCTCAATCGGGAACTGGCGGAAGCAAAGGCCGCCGAATTCAACGTTCCCGCCCGGACGGTCGAAGAGCTTTTCGCCGATCCCAAGGTTGAGATCATCGTCAACCTGACGATCCCGAAGGCCCATGTCGCCGTCGCGCTACAGGCGCTCGAGGCCGGCAAACACACCTATTCGGAAAAGCCGCTCGGGATTAATTTCGCGGAAGGGAAAAAATTGGCCGAGGCGGCCCGCGCCCGCAATCTGCGCATCGGTGCGGCGCCCGACACCTTCCTCGGCGGCGGCCATCAGACGGCGCGCGCCTTGATCGACCAGGGCGTCATCGGCCAGCCGGTCGGCGGCTCGGCGATCTTCATGTGCCCGGGCCATGAGCGCTGGCATCCGAACCCGGCCTTCTACTACGAGGTGGGCGGCGGGCCGATGCTCGATATGGGTCCCTATTACATCACCGACCTCATCAATCTTCTCGGGCCGGTTGCCCAAGTCGCGGGCTTTGCGACGACGCCGCGGGCCGAACGGTTGATTACCAGCGAGCCGCGCAACGGCGAGCGCATTCCCGTGCATGTGCCGACCCATGTCGCCGGCATGATGGCTTTTGCCAACGGCGCTGTCGTCCAGATCGCCATGAGCTTCGACGTCGCCGGCCACAAGCATGTGCCGCTGGAGGTCTACGGCACCGAGGGTACGCTGATCGTGCCCGATCCGAACAAATTCGAAGGCCCTGTGGAATATCTCAGGAAGGGCGGCCAATTCGAGGACCAGCCACTCACAGCACCTTATGCCGACGGCAATTACCGCTCGCTCGGCGTCGCCGACATGGCGCATGCGATCCGCTCTAACCGGCCGCATCGCGCCAATGGCGATCTGGCGCTGCATGTGCTGGAGGTCATGGAAGCGTTCCATACTGCGTCTGCGACCGGCCGGACGGTCACCATCACCACGGCGACGGAGCGCCCTGCCCCCTTGTCGGATTCCATCGTCGACGGACGGTTGGCGAAATAATTTCAGGAGGAATGACTATGCGTGAAGCACTGATCGTCTGGGGCGGCTGGAGCGGCCACGAGCCGCAGGAATGCGCCGAAATCATCAAGACCATGCTCGAGGAGGACGGCTTCAAGGTCTATCTCGAACACGGCACCGAGGCGCTGGCCGACCCGTCCGTCCATGATCTCAGCCTGGTCGTGCCGATCATGACGATGTCGAAGATCGAGAAGGAAGAGGTCAAGAACCTCGCCGCCGCGATCGAGAGCGGCGTCGGCATTGCCGGCTATCACGGCGGCGCGGGCGACGCCTTCCGCGATTCCGTCGACTATCAGTTCATCATCGGCGGCCAGTGGGTGGCCCATCCCGGCAATATCATCGATTATACCGTCAACGTCACCCGGCCGGACGATCCGCTGATGGAGGGGATTTCGGATTTTCCCTATACGTCAGAGCAATATTACATGCATGTTGACCCCTCGAACGAGGTTCTGGCGACGACCAAGTTCACCGGCGAGCACGCCTACTGGATCGACGGCGTCGTCATGCCCGTCGTCTGGAAGCGCAAATACGGCAAGGGCCGCGTCTTCTATTCCTCGCTCGGCCACCAGGCGAAGGAATTCGACGTTCCCGAGATGAAGACGATCTTCCGCCGCGGTGCGAATTGGGCGGCGCGGTGAGATAGTGCCTTTCGCAGGGAACCAATAGACCCCTCCCCAACCCCTCCCCACAAGGGGGAGGGGCTAAGATGCCGCACCGCTTCACATAAACTCTATCGTATCAATCCGTCGAACGGTAACAGCCAGCAAGACCGTTTGCTTTCGGTCGCCGCCGGACGCCACAGCTTAGTCCCTCCCCCTTGTGGGGAGGGGTTGGGGGCAGGCCGCGATCTCAGCGAATGATCAACGCCGTCCCATAAAGCCCCAACGCAAACACCGTGTGCGCAAGCAGGTTGAAGCAACGGACCTTTATCGGCTTCGGATGTTTGGAAGCGGCCCAGCCGAGGCCGAGGCCGGGCTGCAGCAGGAACCACCCTGCCCCGACGGTGAGGATGCCGAAGATCCAGGCGGGCAGAAATGTCGGCGCGATCAACCACCCCTGCCCCACGATGATCGCGAAGATCACGCCGTAGAGAATGCCGACGGCGTAGTGACTGATCCAGCCGAGGGTGAGTTCATGCTCATAGGGATCGGCATCGGCAATGTTCTGGTGAAAGACCTTGCCGTGGCGAAGATGCCAGAACCAACGGCCGACCGGTGCCCAATTGGCCGGCGGCTGGCCGAAGACCTTGGCGAGCACGATCGCCCAGAGGTCCATGAGGATGGTTGCACCGGCGCCGATCGCCAGGCCGCGCCACAGAATATCGAACATCGGGAATCACCGGAAAGCTTGAGATAGGAGGCGCCACAGAACCATTGCCGGCACGCCGGCGCAATGGTTTTGGTCAATGGGCTGGCTGCAGCCCGGTTTCAAAACGAGGCATCCCGCGAGCTCGCGCGAGCATCGCCTTTCCATCACCCGCAAAAAGGCATCGGTGCGGGCGCAAATTGATGCTTTTCGCGCGCAACGATATTTCCTACTCACGATCTGAACGGCAATGAGAGGCGCGGCGATGGCACTGCCATTCTACTGGAACGAATTGAACACGTACGATTTCGCCGGACTTTCGCCGGACACGACCATCGCCATCCTCCCGATCGCCTCAACCGAACAGCACGGCCCCCACCTTCCGATTGCAACAGATGTTGCAATCGCCAACGGCATGCTGGCCGAGCTGCGAAAGCAAAAGCCCGAGGACCTCGATTTCCTGGTCCTGCCGACGCAGGAGATCGGCAAGGCGAACGAGCATATTCACGGCCCGGGAACACTGTCGCTGAGTGCGGAATTGCTCATTCCCGTCTGGACGGCGATCGGGGCAAAGGTCGCCGAAACCGGCATCCGGAAGATGGTGATCGTCAATTCGCATGGCGGCAATGTCGACATCATGAGCATCGTCGCGCGCGAGCTGCGGGTCCGTTGTCAGATGGCCGTCATCTCGACACAATGGGGCCGCTTCGGCCATCCCGAAGGTATGATCGGCGAACACGAGATGAAATACGGCATCCACGGCGGCGAGGTGGAAACCTCACTGATGCTGCATTTCCGTCCCGATCTGGTGCGGATGGACAAGGCGCAGAATTTCACCTCGAAGGCGGAATGGATGCGCCAGCAATCGAAATATATTCAGCCCCTGCCGCCGCATTCCCTTGCCTGGATCGCCCACGACCTCAATCCAAACGGAGTGGTCGGCGACGCATCGCTCGGGACAGCCGGAAAGGGCGAAGCAATCTGCCGCCACCAAGTCAAGGGATTTGTCGATCTACTCTATGACCTGAAGCGCTACCCGCTGTCCAATCTCTATTCGAAATAAAGTTCCGTCCCGGTCTGCCCAAGACGCGGCTCAGATCGCAGCGGCTTTCTCCACCGCGATATGGCCTTTAGCCTGCAGTTCTTCCACCAGGCCGGCGAGCTCGGCCAGGAGATACTCGACGAAGAGGCTGGTCGCGGAATCGAGCGGCGCGCGGGCGCGGGCAAAAAGCTTCATCGGCTGGTGGCGCGCATGTGGCTCGGCGATCGGCCGGAAGACCAGCTCGCCCTGACGGCATTCGGTGATGACGTCGAGCGGGTTCAGGATCGTCAGCCCCGCCCCCGACTTGACCAGCTTCTTCAGCATCTCAGACGCATTGGTTTCAAGCACCGGCTCGACATGCACGTCGAGACGCGCCAGGGCCAGATTGATCACATCGCGCAGGCTCGTGCCCTGCTGGGCGAGCACCAGGCGCTCCTGGACGATATCGGCAAGGTTGATCGGACCCGCCCCGATCAGATGATGGCCGGGCGGCAGGACGACGCCGATCGGGATGTCAAAATTGCCGAGCGTGCGGATGCCGGGCGTTGCCGGAATATTGAAGCCGAGACCGATATCCACCTCGCCTGACAGCACCGGATTGACGGTCATCGTACCAGCGTCGTTGCGCAATTGCATGAAAACACGCGGATGCTCCGACTGAAAGCGCGCAATGATGTCAGGCAGTGGTCCTGCGGCAAGGCCGACCGTGGTCACCAATCGCACCTTGCCGGCCTGCTGCATCTTCAGGCTGCGGATGCGGCCCTCCAGCCGCTCATAATTCTTCAGGACCTCGCGAATATGCTCGATGCAGAGCTCGCCGGCTGCCGTCAGGCGCAGGCCGCGCGGCAGGCGCTCGAAGAGCGGCGCACCCATTTCCTCTTCCAGAGCCAGAATCTGTCGGTTGATTGCCGATGACGCCACGTTCAACCGCGCGGCCGCTTTGCGGATCGACCCCGAGCGCGCGATCTCGTTGATATAGAGAAGCTTTCTCGAATGCAGCATCATGACCTCGTTGCACAAAAAAGAAGCGCATAGCGCAAATTAGGCACAGGCTTTCGGTGAGATGCCGAAAAGGCATCATTGCGCACGAAATTTGATGCTTTTCAAAGAGCAAAGCAATCGCTCCTATGAAGAAAATCGGACGTCGCCAAAGACGTTGCGGACTCACGAGGGGAACGTCGATCATGCCGAATACACTGAAGAACAGCGTCTTTTCCGCACTTGCCGGCCTCGGCGGAATTCTTGCCTCAATCACAGCCGTGCAAGCGGCCGACAAAGTCAGCTATGGTACGAACTGGCTGGCGCAAGCCGAACATGGCGGGTTTTATCAGGCGGTCGCCGATGGCACCTATGCGAAACATGGCCTCGACGTGACCATCGTCCAAGGTGGCCCGAATGCGGCGAACAGCGCACTTTTGATCTCCGGCAAGATCGACTTTTACATGGGTGGCCCACAGGGCGAGATCTCGGCCGTCGAACAGGGCATTCCGCTCGTCGACGTCGCGGCCATCTTCCAGAAGGATCCGCAGGTGCTGATCGCGCACCGCGATGCCGGCATCGACAAGTTCGAAGATCTCGCGAAGCTCAAGACCCTGTTTCTCGGCAAGGACGGCTATCTCACCTATTTCGAATGGATGAAGGCGAACTTCAAAGGCTTCCGGGACGAGCAGTATAAGCCTTACAATTTCAGCCCGGCTCCATTCCTCGCCGACAAGGGTTCGGCACAGCAAGGTTACCTGACCTCGGAACCCTATGAGATTCAGAAGCAGGCCGGCTTCGAGCCCAAAGTCTTCCTGCTCGCCGATAACGGCTATTCGCCCTATTCGACGATGATAACCACCACCCAGGCAATGATCGACAGCAAGCCGGACATCGTCCAGCGCTTCGTCGATGCTTCGATCGAAGGCTGGTACAACTATCTCTACGGCGACAACAGCAAGGCCAACGAGCTGATCAAGAAGGATAATCCTGAAATGACCGATGGCCAGATCGCCTACTCCATCGCCAAGATGAAGGAATACGGCATCATCGAGTCCGGCGACAGCCTGGACAAGGGCATCGGCTGCATGACCGACGCGCACTACAAAGCGTTCTTCGACGAGATGGTAGCGATCAAGGTGTTCAAACCGGAGACGGACTATACCAAGGCCTTTACGACGAAATTCGTCTGCAAGAGCACCGGAATGGCAATGAAGAAGTAAGCGCCCGGCCAACGCTCTCCCCCTCAATGAACGAGACAGGCAATGCTTGAAGTCCAGGCCCGATCCCCGCAAGAGACGCGCAAGCGGCCACTGGTCGTCATGCGATCTGTTTCGAAAGTCTTCTCCAGCGGTACCGTGGCCCTTTCGAACATGTCGCTCACGGTGGAAGGCGGTGAGTTCATCAGCCTGCTCGGGCCCTCCGGCTGCGGCAAGTCGACGGCACTGCGCATCATTGCTGGTCTCGGCGATGTCACGTCTGGCGAAATCGACTGGCCGAGTTCGCGGGTCAATTCCAGCGGCCTTCCGGAGGGCGACATAGGCTTCGTCTTCCAGGAGCCGACGCTCATGCCCTGGAAAAATGTGTTCGACAATGTCCATCTGCCGTTGAAGCTCAGACGTATCTCGAAGAAGGAGGCTCATGACCAGATTCTGGACGTGCTGAGCACCGTTGGTCTCCAGGATTTTGCCGGCGCCTATCCGCGCGAACTTTCCGGCGGAATGAAGATGCGCGTTTCGATCGCTCGCGCGCTGGTGACGAAGCCGAAGCTTCTGCTGATGGACGAGCCCTTCGCCGCCCTCGACGAGATCACGCGCCAGAGACTGAATGACGACGTGCTGCGGCTCTGGAAGACGACAGGCATCACCGTCATCTTCGTTACGCATTCGGTCTTCGAATCCGCCTATCTTTCGAACCGTATCGTCGTGATGAAAGCACGGCCCGGACGCGTTCATTCCGACCTTCCGCTGACGACCAGTCTCGAACGGGATGGGCATTACCGCACCTCGGAAGAATACCGCAAAGCCTGCGAGACGGTTTCGCATTCGCTCATCGGGGCGATCAACGCGACGGAGAATCATTGATGCGCGACGAGAGCAATGCAACGCCACTGCTTGCCGCAGGCGCCGCTGCGGCCAGACGCATGGATCTGGCGTTGCGAATCTGCACCCCCCTGCTTGTCATCGTGTCGCTGATCCTGATCTGGCACGCCTATGTGAAGCTTTCCGGCGTGCCGCCCTACATTCTTCCGGGTCCGGCGGCCGTGGCGGACGCCTTCGTGGCCGATTGGGGCACGCTTGCCCCTGCGCTTTGGGTCACCACAAAAATCACCTTCCTGTCGCTGATGCTGGCGCTTGTCGGCGGCGTCGGCTTTGCAATCTTCCTGGTCCAGTCGCGCTGGATCGAACTCGCCTTTTATCCGCTGGCCGTCATCCTGCAGGTGACACCGATCGTGGCAATCTCTCCGCTGATCCTGATCTATGCGCCGTCGACGCAGGTGGCGCTGCTGATCTGCGCCTTCCTCGTCGCCTTCTTCCCGATCCTTTCCAATATGGTCCAAGGATTGAAAAGCGTCGATCACAACCTCATCAATCTCTTCGAGCTCTATGGCGCGTCCCGCTGGCAGACTTTGTTCTTCCTCAAGCTCCCTGCCGCCCAGCCCTACTTCATGACGGGCCTCAGAATCGGCGGCGGACTGGCGCTGATCGCCGCCGTCGTCGCTGAATTTGCGGCCGGCTCGGCGGGCGCGGGCTCCGGGCTCGCCTTCCGGCTTCTCGAAGCCCAGTATCGGCTGAACATTCCGCGCCTCTTTGCAGCGCTGCTGATGCTCTCCCTGCTCGGCGTGGCGATCTTTGCCGCCACCTCCTTCATCTCCTGGCTTGCCCTGCACCGTTGGCACGAGAGCAGCCTGAAGCGGGAAAATTGATGACCCATTCCTTCATTTCCCCACCCAATGCCGGCCGCTTCGCGCTGAGCAACGCAACGCTGCCTGCCGCTGCGGTCACCGGCTACGACGCCCCTGCCGCCGAAGGGCTCGTCAAGGCCGACCTCGTCATCACCGACGGCATCATCGCCGCCGTGCTTCCGCCCGGCGAGGCGCCGGCCGATCTGGCGAAATCGGACCTCAGGGAAAGCATGGTCTGGCCCTGCTTCACCGATATGCACACCCATCTCGACAAGGGTCATATCTGGCCGCGCAGCGCCAATCCGGACGGCACATTTCCGGGAGCATTGGAGGCGGTTCGCGCCGACCGCGAAGCCAACTGGTCGGCCGGCGACGTGAAGAAGCGCATGGAGTTCTCCCTGCGTTCAGCCTATGCGCACGGCACCAGCCTGATACGCACCCATCTCGACTCCCTGACGCCGCAGCATCGTATTTCCTTCGAGGTCTTTGCCGAGATCCGCGAGACCTGGAAGGATAGGATCGCGTTGCAGGCGGTGGCGCTCTTCCCGATGGAAAATATGGCGGATGCCGCCTATTTCGCCGACCTCGTCGCCGTAGTTCGCGACAAGGGTGGTCTGATCGGCGGCGTCACCCGGATGAGCCCCGCTCTCGACAGCCAGCTCGACACGCTGTTCAGAGCGGCGGCCGATAACGGCCTTGATGTCGATCTCCATGTAGACGAGACCGACGATCCGGCTGCCGAAACCTTGAGGGCAATCGCCCAAGCCGTGCTGCGCAACCGTTTCGACGGCAAGGTGACAGCCGGCCATTGCTGTTCCCTCGCCCGGCATGACGAAGAGACGGCAAAGCGCACGGTCGCACTGGTCGCAGAGGCCGGTGTCGGCGTCGTCTCGCTGCCGATGTGCAACATGTATCTGCAAGACCGCTATCCCGACCGCACACCGCGCTGGCGCGGCGTCACCCTGTTCAAGGAACTGGCCGCGGCCGGCGTTGCGACGGCGGTCGCCTCCGACAATACCCGCGACCCCTTCTACGCCTACGGCGATCTCGACCAGGTGGAGGTGTTCCGCGAGGCGGTCCGCATCCTGCATCTCGACCATCCGCTGGACACGGCCGCGCGGGTCGTCACCACCTCGCCCGCCGATATTCTCGGCAGGCCCGATAAGGGGCGCATCGCCGCCGGTGCCTCGGCCGATCTCGTGCTCTTCAGCGCCCGGCGCTGGAGCGAATTTCTTTCCCGTCCGCAGTCCGACCGCGTCGTGCTTCGCCGCGGCAAGGTGATCGACCGCAGCCTGCCGGACTATCGCGAACTCGATAACCTCGTTGGAGCCTGACATGCCGGATTATCAAAGGATCAAAACGGAACTCGAGGGTGTAGCCGTGGAGGACAATCCGGCGCTGGTGCGCCAGAAGAGCCGTGATTTCTACTGGTATTCGCCGATCCTGAAGGCGCAGCTCGACAATGTGACGGCCGATCTCGTCGTCACGCCGAAGAACGAGGAAGAGGTGATCCGGACCTTGAAGGTCGCCTTTGCCCATGGCGTGCCGGTGACTCCGCGCGGCGCCGGGACCGGCAATTACGGCCAGGCCATGCCGCTTTCCGGCGGTATCGTGCTGAACCTTGCAGCCATGAATAAGATCAAGGAGATCCATCCGGGCCGGGTGATCTGCGAACCGGGCATCGTACTCGCCCAGCTCGACAAGCACACCAAGGCCCATTCCGGCCAGGAACTGCGCTTCCATCCGTCGACGGCCCAGACGGCAACAGTGGGCGGCTTCATCGCCGGCGGTTCCGGCGGTGTCGGTTCGATCACCTGGGGCGGCTTGCGCGACCTCGGCAATATACTGCGCCTGCGCGTCGTCACCATGGAGGCCGAGCCACGCGTACTCGACCTCACCGGCTGGGACCTGCAGAAGGTCAGCCATGCCTATGGCACCAACGGCATCATCACCGAGATCGAGATGCCGCTGGCGCCCGCCTATGACTGGGTCGACGTGCTCGTCGGTTACGATGACTTCATGGCCGCCGTGCGCTTCTCGGATGCGTTCGCCAAATGCAACGGCATCCTGGTCAAGGAGATCGCGCCGATCGCCGCACCGATACCGCACGACTATTTCACCCGGCACAAACCCTACATCCGCAAGGGCCAGTCGGTGGTGGTGCTGATGATCGCGCCGCATTCCATGGATGCCTTCCTGGCCTTTACCGCCGCCCACAAGGGCGAGGTCGTCTTCCGCTCCGACCGGGTCGAAAGCATGAAAGGCATTCCGCATGCCTATGAGCTTGCGTGGAACCACACGACGCTGCGTGCCCTCAAGGTCGACCCCAGCTTCACCTATCTGCAAGTGCAGTATCCGGGCCCGGATCACGTGGCCAAGGTGGCCAAGATGGTGGAGATCTTCGGTGACGAAGTGCCGGGTCATCTCGAATTCATCAAGTTCGACGGGCAGATCCAATGCTCCGGCCTGCCGCTGGTGCGCTACACCACAGAGGAACGGCTCGAAGAGATCATCAAGATCCACCAGGATCATGGCTGTCCGATCTTCAATCCGCACCGCTACACGCTGGAGGAAGGCGGCATGAAGCGTACCGACAAGGTGCAGCTTGCCTTCAAGCACGAGACCGATCCCCGCGGGCTGCTGAACCCCGGCAAGATGATTGCCTGGGAGAAACCGGATTTCGACTTCAATGCCGGCAAGAACTATCTGTTTCCAGGGCTTGCAAGCGTCATGGAGGCCTGATGAACGTTCTCGTCCTTCATTCGCATCCGGTCGAGGAAAGCTACGGCACGGCGCTTTACAAACAGACGCTGGAAAGCCTTCAGAATGCCGGTCACGCAGTGGATGCCTGCGATCTTTATGCCGAGCAATTCGATCCCGTGCTCTCTCGTCAGGACCGGCTCATCTATCACGACTATCCCGCCAATACTGATCTGGTAAAACCCTATGTCGAGCGGCTCAAGCAAGCCGAAGGACTGGTGCTGGTGACGCCGATCTGGAATTTCGGTTTCCCGGCGATCCTGAAAGGCTATTTCGACCGCGTCTGGCTTCCCGGCGTTTCCTTCGACCTCGTCGACGGCAAGGTGGAATCGCGGCTGCGCCATATCAGAAAGCTCGCAGCCGTTCTGACATACGGCGCCACGCCGTTTCGTGCCTTCGCGGCCGGCAATCCGCCGAAGAAGATCGTCAAACGTGTCCTGAGAGCTCAGATCAATCCGCTAAGGCCGGTCACCTTTCTTGCGCATTACGACATGAACAATTGCACAGCCGAAACCCGGGCGAGGTTTCTGGAGAAGGTGAAGACGGCGATGGAGCGCTTCTAATGAAGAGGATCTTCAATCCCTCGTCCGTGCGCCGTCCCTTCGGAAATTACAATCACGGACTGCTGGTGCCGCCGGGCGCCTCGCTGCTCGTGACCTCGGGACAACTCGGCATCGGTCTCGACGAGAAGGTGTCGGAGGACGTCGGCGCGCAGGCAGACCTTTGCTTCCAGGCAATCAGTGCGATTCTTGCCGAGGCGGAGATGAGTTTTGCCGACGTCATCCGCATCTCGGGCTTTGTGACGAAGCGCGAGCACTTCCCCGACTATATGGCGGTCCGGGATCGTTACACGCTCGATCCGAAACCGACCTCGACGCTGATCATCGTCGCCGGCTTCACCCGCCCCGAATTCCTCGTGGAGGTCGAAGTTACGGCCGCAAAAGTATTTTGACACAAGGCTTTTGTCGACGCCCACCCGTCAATCGCCCTCTTCCTGCGGCTTCGTCGCGCTGCCGCCGATGTCGCCGCTGATCTCATTGGCGAACTTGCGCATCAGCCGCACCAGTTCATTGAAGTCGTGCTCGTCCCAGCTTTCGAAGATTGCACGGCCGAGCTTTTCGCGTGCGGCGTCGATGCGGTCTGTCATCGCCTTGCCTTTTGCACTGACGACCGCCTCGCGCACGCGGCGGTCGGCGGGGCTTCCGCGACGCTCGATGAGATCAAGGCTTTCAAGCTTGGCGACCTGGCGGCTGACGGTGGTGTAGTCGCGCCCGGCGCGGTCGGCGAGGTCGACGACGCCGATCGGACCGAGGCGCTCCACCATGACCAGCAGCGGAAACAGGGCGCGGTCGAGCGAAATGCCCGCCTCGCGCACCATCTGCTCGTCGCGCTGTGGCCGGTTCATGACGCTGACGATCTCGATCAGGGCCCCATGCAGTTCGCGCAGTTTTTCCGAAATATGTGTATTATGCACATTTTTTCTTGACGTCATGATGGTTCTCCAATTATGTGCATAATACACATATGGAGACGACAATGACACAGAATTCTGCAATCGACGTGCTGATATCAGGGGCCGGTGCGGCCGGGCTGACACTGGCGATCGAGCTGGCCAGGCGTGGCGTATCTTTCCGTCTGATCGAGAAATTGGACGACCCGTTCCGCGGCTCGCGCGGCAAGGGTATTCAGCCGCGCACGCAGGAGGTCCTCGAGGATCTCGGCATCCTCGACCGGGTCGTCGCGGGCGGCGGCGCATATCCTCGGCAGCGGGAATATCGCGACGACGGAAGTGTCGGTGAATCCGACGCCGTCCTGCGCGAGGAGCCGACGCCTGCCGAGCCCTATCGTCTTCCGCTGATGGTGCCGCAGTTTCTGACAGAGGGCGTGATGCGCGAGCGTCTGATCGAGCTGGGGCACCGGCAGGAATTCGGATGCGAGCTCACCGGTTTCGAGCAGGACGAGACGGGCGTGACGGCGCGGCTCAAGGGCCGATCCGGCGAAGAGACCATCCGCGTGCGATGGCTGGTCGGCGCCGACGGCGGCCGCAGCTTCGTGCGCCAGGCGCTCGATATCGGCTTTCCCGGCAAGACGCTCGGCGTGCGCGCCATTGTCGCCGATGTCGAGTTGACGGGACTGGACCGCGATGCCTGGCATCGCTTCGGTGAAGGCGACATGCAGCGACAGCTGGCGCTTTGCCCGCTGGCGGGAACCGATCTGTTCCAGATCCAGGGGCCAATCCCGCTTGACGGCGAAATCGACCTGTCGGCCGCCGGCTTGACCGCGCTGGTGAGCGAGCGCACCGGCCGCGACGACATTTTCGTGCGCTCGGTCTCCTGGGCCTCGGCCTTCAACATGAATGCCCGGCTTGCCGATCGCTACCGGCTCGGCCGCGTCTTTCTCGTCGGCGATGCCGCCCATACACATCCGCCGACCGGCGGCCAGGGCCTCAATACCAGCGTCCAGGACGCCTATAATCTCGGATGGAAACTGGCGGCGGTCGCGGCCGGCGCCGGCGATGTCCTGCTCGACAGTTATGAGGAGGAGCGTCGCCCGGTCGCCGCGGCGATGCTCGGCCTGGCGACCAGATTGCTCGATGCTCTGAAGCGCGGCGATATCAGGCGCGGCCGCGACGTCCATCAGCTCGATATCGGTTATCCCGAATCCTCGCTTGCGCTGGAAAAGCCGGAACGCCGCGGCGGCGTGCTTGCCGGCGACCGCGCGCCGGACGCGCCGCTCACCGGTGCAGCCGGCCAGCCAAGACGTCTGTTCGAGATGTTCAAGGGCGCCCACTGGACCCTGCTCTGCTATGAGGTCGGCCAGCCGGCCGTGCCGCCGCGCCAAGGATTGCATATCCACAGGATCGGCCGGGGCGGCGATGTCATCGACGAAGAAGGGCATTTCCGCGAAGCCTATGCCCTGACACCGGGCGACCAGGTGCTCGTGCGCCCGGACGGTTATATCGGCGCCATCGTCGCATCCGGCGAGGCTTCAGCGCTGGAAACCTATCTCGCGACTGTCGGCCTTGGCCCGGTTGCGGACCAACAGTCATGACCGCCCCGGTCGCGGCGATCGCAACAGACGTCGCCGCAGGCACGTTTCAGAGGGCGTCGCGTTCGTATCGCGGTGTCCAGCCGCGGGCCATTCCGCGGCTCATCACGCTTTCCGCCAGCGCCAGTTGCCGGCGCAGATGCCTGCAGTCGTCGAGCAGCGTGCGGATCGCCGCCTTGGCATCGTCGTCATGCCAGGCGAGCACGGCCTCCACCTCCCATGCGCGATCGGGCCAAGCCGAGGTGGAGCACGCCGGATCGGGCCCGAATGACTTTGCCGGCTGCATCAGTTCAACGCCAGCGGCAATTGGACCGGCCGCGGCAAGGGCGGCAGCGGCCGGCTGAGTTCGACTTTTTTCTGCCAGGCGGCGCGACGCTGCTGATCCCGTTCGCGGGCCGCGCGGGAGGCTTCGACGAGGGCCAGGGCGTTGGCGATCACCTGTTCCGTATGTGTCATGACCATCTCCAGTGTTCCTGTTTTGTTCCAATCTAGACCCTTGCCCGCAGAAGTCAAGCGCCGCGGGACCTTCACGTGGAAACGGGAGAAAACAGAGATCGAGAGGCGGCCGCTGTTCAGTCGGCGGCTTCTATGACGGCGATGCCCGCCTCCTGCGCAGCCCTGACGAAGGCGGCCCGCACATGATCCGGCGGCAGATCGCCGATGATCGCATCCAGGCAGGCTTTGACGGCTTCGAAATATTCCTCGCCGTCGTCCACCGGCCAGTCATGGAGGAGCGTGCGCGCGGCATCCCACACAGAGTTAATAACGGCATAGTGCCCGAGCCCCATCGAGGCCAGGCCGACCGGTCGAAAATGTGCCCTCTGTCTCACTTTGCTACAGCTTTTCCTGATTTCGGCGAGCTAATCGATGATATGCAATTTGCGTGCCGTTGGCGGCGGCTTTTCGATCTTGGCCATCATAGCCGCGACAGACATGTCTCTCCAACCAGGATCCGGCGGGCGAGGCTTGAGAACGGGAAACGCCTGAAGCCTCTCGAGGGGGTCCGGAAACCCTGCCATCAGTCATTAAATGACAGATTATGGTAAATATCAGACTTAGCGCAGCGGGCCTACTCGTTAAAACTGGCTATTTTCTTACATATTCTACCGAAGATGCAGCAACGCTCTGCTTTTTCGGAAGCAACGCAGCGCCACGATGCATCGTTGATTGTCCCGAAGGTGGACGGGGAGGCATCCAGATCGTACAATGCCGTCTCTTGCACGCGGCGGATCTGGGAGGACGCGCGATGCCCATCTTCATGGACCGGCACTATCTCGAAGGTACCTCGCCCGCCGAGGTTGCCCAGGCGCATCGGATGGATATCGACATTCAGGATCAGTACGGCGTCAAGTTCCTCACCTACTGGTTCGACCAGCGGCGCGGGACGGCCTTCTGCCTAGTGGATGCGCCCGATATGGAAACCGTCCAATGCGTGCATCGCGAGGCGCACGGTTTTGTCGCCAACGAGATCGTCGAGGTAGCCCTGTCGGCGGTGGAGGCCTTCCTCGGCCGCATCAATGACCCCGATCCGGCGCCCGGCCAGTCGTCACCGCAAATGGATCCAGGCCACCGGGCGATCCTCTTCACCGATATCGTCGGCTCGACCGAGATGACGGCGCGCCTTGGCGACCGCATGGGGACAGAGCTGGTCCGGGCTCATGACGCGATCGTGCGCCGATGCCTCGGCAAAAATTCGGGCCGCGAAGTCAAGCACACCGGCGACGGCATCATGGCGGCCTTCGCGGCGACAACGGCAGCCGTCGAATGCGCCATGGCGATCCAGCAGGAATTCCAACATTACAACGGCGGCAACAATGCACAGCCGATCCATATCCGCATCGGGCTCGATTGCGGCGAGCCGGTCGAGGACAGCAACGACCTCTTCGGCTCGACCGTGCAGCTGGCGGCCCGCCTCTGCGCGGCAGCCGCCAGCGACCAGATCCTGGTGTCGGAGAATATTTTCCGGGAATATGGCGCGACCGATGTCTTCGCCCACGCGACGCGCCGGCGGCTCAAGGGATTTTCCAAGCCGATGCTGGTTTTCCGATGCGACTGGAGCAATACCAGCCGGCACCTGAGCTAAAACTCTTTGTTTTTATGCATGTCGCCCGGAACCGCTGCACATTTCCGGGCGACATGCATCAGCGCACCGCCGATTTTCTCGCGGCGGCCGAACCCGCCTCGTTTTCGGCCGCGGCTGTGCGCTTGTGATCAGGCATTGCCGATCGGATGATCGCTCATCAGCGGTTCGAATTTCGCCGCGCCTTCGGCCTTCGCCAGCACGCCCGACATCTTCAGAAACCGCCGGAAATTCTCCCGCGCCGCGTTCAGCGGGAAACGGCCGCTCGCCGTATCCCTGCATGCCTTCAGCAGCGTGTCATATGCCAAACCTCGCTTGTCCTGCGGCCACTCTTCCAGAAAATCGAAGATTTCGTCGAGACTTGTGATCTCAGCGACGAAATGTTGACGACGAAGCAAAACCGGCTCGAACCGAGCTTCTGGCATAGTATCCTCCCATTTATATTACTTTTTTATGGGATTATATTACTGAAAAAGCTTGAGTAATTCAAGACAAATCAGGTTTGGTTCGCCAGCAAACACAGTGCAACTACTTCCATAACGACAGAATAGCGTGGCCGGATCGACCGGACATAAAATGTGCAAATCGCATGCTCGGATGCGCATGATCGCGTCCAGCTCTCCTCGCGATTGCATATGCCGCCATGATAGATTGCGCGCGCCGATCAACCCTGGAGGAGACGCAGATGAACCGATTTATGAGCTTGACCGCAGCCGGAGTGCTGATCGGCCTCTCCGCCATCGCGTCTTCCTGCACCTCACCTGGTCGGCACGACAGGGAGGATTTTCAATATCAGCTGGATACATCGAGGAACCCGGCTTGTGCCGGTGGATTCAGACCCGGCAACGCGCGCTCGTGCAGCTATTGACGGGCGCAGGGCTCGGCAGTGTCTGCGCGCAGCAACAGACGGACGGATACCGCAGGATGCAAGCTCATAAGCTGTGTCGTTTCCGCATCACTGTCTGCAGGGTTGTAAAAATCCGCTTGGCAATGGCGAATTGCTCCGCTACATAACGCTCACCGCTCAGATCTAACACTCCAGATCGAACACAGGGAGGCGTTGCATGACACCAGCATTCATCGACAGCTTCCCGCATGGAATGTGCCGACGCTAGGTCACTTCCATTCGCGGCCCGCCTCCAGCGCGCCAGACATACGGTTTTTTCATCCTTCATAGCCCGATTGATCTGACGGGATCATTTTGTCTCCCGCCTGGGCTGTGGCATCTCACTCTCGATTTTGAGGACCGGTCGCCGAAATCCGGGCCGGGCAGGTTAAGATGACTCGCAAGAAGCTCGATTTTCGCGCCGATGCCTATCGCCAGGTGCTCGGCTTTGTTTTTCATCATTGGACCCATCGGCCTGTTTTGGTCGGCGCCATCATCGTGCTGGTCGTTGCCAGCACGCTGGCCGAAGTCATGGTGCCGGTGTTTTCCGGCCGGATCGTCGATGCCATTGCCGGCGGCAACGCGGCCGATGGCGCGCTCAGCGCCTTTGTCATGGTCGTGGTTCTGGGCCTTGCCAGCGTGGTGCTGCGCTGGTTCATCTTCAACGGCATCATCCGGCTGACGCTGCGCATCATGGCGGATGTGGTCAATAACGGCTTCCACAAGGTGCAGCGCTTCTCCACCGACTGGCACGCCAACAGCTTTGCCGGGTCGACCGTGCGCAAGATCACCCGCGGCATGTGGGCGCTCGATTCGCTCAACGACCTGTTGCTGGTCGCGCTGCTGCCATCGATCGTCATGCTTGTCGGCGCCAGTCTCGTGCTCGGCAGCTACTGGCCGGTCATGGGCCTGTTCGTGGCTCTGGGGTCGCTGATCTATATCGGCGTGACCGTGGCGCTTTCCATGGGCTTCGTCTCGCCGGCAGCGCGGCTCGCCAATGCCTGGGACACCAAGCTTGGTGGCGCGCTCGCCGATGCCATCAGCTGCAATTCGGTGGTCAAGGCCTTCGGCGCCGAAAACCGCGAAGAGCTGCGCCTGCACCACGTGCTGGCCAAATGGGACAGGCGCACCCGGCGCACATGGAAGCGGGGTACATTCAGCGGCACGATCCAGGGCTTCATGATGGTTTCCATGCAGGCGGGCATTCTGGGAACGGGCCTCATCATGTGGCGGCAGGGGCTGGCGACCCCTGGCGACATCACCTTCGTGCTGGCGATGTTCTTCGTTCTGCAGGGGTATCTGCGCAATGTCGGCCAGGACATTCGCAACCTGCAGCGCGCCGTCAACGATATGGAAGAGCTGGTGCTGCTCGACAAGATGCCGCTTGGTGTCGAGGACAAGCCGGACGCCAGGCCGATCGCGATCGGTACGGGCGAGATCGTCTTCGACCGCGTCACCTTCCAATATGGCGCTCATCCCGATCCGCTTTATGAGGACTTTTCCGTCACCATCAAGCCGGGCGAGCGCGTCGGCCTGGTGGGGCATTCGGGCTCGGGCAAGACGACCTTCGTCAAGCTCATCCAGCGCCTCTACGACGTCAATTCGGGCGCCATCCGCATTGACGGACAGGATATCGCCGACGTCAGGCAATCAGACCTGCGCGGCCAGATCGCCATCGTGCAGCAGGAGCCGATCCTGTTCCATCGCACGCTGGCGGAAAACATCGCCTATGGCCGACCGAACGCCTCGCGGCGCGAGATCGAGCAGGCGGCGAAACAGGCCAATGCGCACGGCTTCATCATAAGCCTTCCCAAGGGCTATGAAACGATGGTCGGCGAACGCGGCGTCAAGCTGTCGGGCGGCGAGCGGCAGCGCGTCGCCCTCGCCCGCGCCTTCCTCGCCGACGCGCCGGTGCTGATCCTCGACGAGGCGACGTCGAGCCTCGACAGCGAGAGCGAAGTGCAGATCCAGCAGGCCATGGAACGGCTGATGGACGGCCGCACGACGCTGGTGATCGCCCACCGCCTGTCGACGGTCCGCGCCCTCGACCGGCTGCTGGTCTTCGACAAGGGCAAGATCGTCGAAGAGGGCGACCACCAGGCGCTGATCCGCCTCAACGGAGGCATCTACCGGCGGCTGTTCGAACGGCAGGCGCTGGAACTGACCAAGGGTCTGGTGGCTTAAACCGGAATGCCGGGGCTGACGCCCCGGCATTCCGACGACTGACAAGGTTCACCTCGCTTTTCGTCATGCTCGGGCTTGTGCCGCGCATCTGCCGCCGGTCGATAGGACGGCAGATCCTCGGCACAAGGCGCACAGGGCCGAGGATGACGTCGAGCTTTGCCAACTCGCGCAACGACGCTCACGACAGGGCGAAGATCCTGACCTCCCTGCCGATGCCCTGGAGTTCCGCCATCCGGGACGCCGAGGTGACGCCGCTGTCGCGCAGGATCTCCGAGACATGGACATCCTCGACGATCGCTTCCGTCGTCATGATCACGTTGGGGTCGGCAAGGCCCTGGACGCGGGAGGCGATGTTGACGGTCTGGCCGAAATAGTCCTGCCGGTCGTTGAGGTTGACGGCAAGGCACGGTCCCTCATGGATGCCGATCTTCAGGAGCAGGTCTTCGCTGCCGTGTTCGGCATTCAACCGGCTCATCGCCTCGCGCATTCTGAGTGCGGCAGCGACCGCGCGATCCGGGCTCGGGAAGGTCGCCATGACAGCATCGCCGATCGTCTTGACGACGGCGCCCGCCTCGGTGGCGACGATCTCGTGAAGAACGCGGAAATGCGCCCGCACCAGGTCGAATGCGGCAAGATCCCCGACGCGCTCGTAAAGTGCCGTCGAGCCCCTCAGATCGGTGAACAGGAACGTCAGGCTGGTGATCTTCAGGCGCTGGTCGACGTCGAGCGTATCGGTCCTGTAGATGTCGCGGAAGCTCTGGTTCGTCAGCAGACGCTTGGCCGTCAAAAAAGCCCGCCGGCGGCCCAGGAGATCGTGCAAATCATCTCCGGCGATGCAGACATTCGGCACCACCCGGCGATCGGTATGGTTCTCGAGGGTGAGCCGCAGCAGACCCGGGCGCAGCGTCACGGTTTCGTTCAGCGCATGCCCGCGGCTGATGACCATCGAGAGGTTCTGGCGTTCGCCGGTTGGCTCACCCTGCACGTCGATGAACTGCGCGGAATGCGTGACCGCGTCGAAGATGATGACGAATTGCGCCGGCAGCTGCAGCGACACGAATGCCTTCTCGCCGGGCGCCAGCTCGATCATCTCCAGCAGAATGCGTTGAAACTTCGCTTCCAGATCCTCCGGCAGGTCGACGCCGGAGCTGAAGAAGATCTGGCGGTAATATTCGAGCGGCGGCAGCCGGTCGGGCTCGTGGGCGGCAATCCTGCGCACGCGCGGACTGACCGTGAAGGTGACCTCGACCATCTCGTCGAGCGTCGGTTCATATCCGGCCGCGCAAAGCGCGCAGTGATAGGTGTCCTGAACGACGCCTTTGAGCGTTGCGCCGCTGTCAAGGACGCCGCCGCATCCCGGGCAAAGCACATTCCAGGTCATCTCGAACGCGCCTATGCGGGCGGCATGCAGAAAGGCGGCGATGGTTTTCTCTTCGTCGAGATGGTGTTTTTCGGCGAAAGCAAGCGCATTGATGCGATTGAGATCGCGATCGGCGCCATGCCTGACGACGTTTTCGATGCACTCGACCGTCTGCGGGTCAGCCGCCTGTCGCAGGGTGGCAAAAAGCACGTCCATTTCACTCATTGGAGAAGTCTCTGTGCAGACAACACGGGCGAACAACGCCACTTCCGGGATCATAACACGGGACCTTGCCAATAGAAATCGACAGCCCCGGATGCCGCTTGTTTTCCGGCCGACCCGGCCGTCGCCGCGGCGATCCGGCCAGAGGATCATCTGTTGGGTGCGTAGGTGTTGCGCAGGGCTGTGCCTGCGGCGCACACGAGACGCGGGATGCAGAAGGCGTGCGTACGCCGCGGCCTCATCATGTTGCGTAACCCGGCTCGATGCGGTGATCTCGCAACGCGGACTTCCGTTCAGCTTAACGCAATCGAGGCGAAATAGGCATCATTGTGCACTGAGGAAACAATGATGCTAAAGGCGCTCCGGAACCCGCATATCCAACTATGCTTGAAAGCAATTATTTTCCCGACACGGTGGGTCTGCGCTAAATCGATGTTCTTGAATTGCTGACCCGTCGACTTCGCAGTCCTCATCCAAATCATATGCCGGCATTTAATATTCGGCGTACCGACGAAGGGCCATGCCTACAAACAGCATAGCCATGAACGTGAGAAACATGGAACCAAAGAAGACGCGAAAGAAGTTTGCGAGGGGTGAAATTTTCACCCTCGAAAGCTGCTTAACAGGCACTCCGCGTGGTTTTGTCACCACCAGTCCTAGATAACCAAACAATGCGCCAACTACAAATATGGCCATATAGGGATCCATCCAGTCCGGGACACTTATACGGCGGGTAAGAGTGAACGCGAATGCTTGATGAGCCGAAAGCAACGTCAAAGAGAGAAAGAAGCAAACTGATTTTGCGTGCTTAGAAATATTCATGCTTTCCCCGTGGCCACGACCACTCCCCATAGCTGCAGGGTGTCAGAATGCAAGCGACTGTCAAGATTACCCGATAGGCGCACCGAGAAAGCGAAAGTTACTCCGTTTGGGTAGGGGTACTATAGGCGCCCACGGTAATCATTCGCCTGCGCTGAACGGGCTTGGCCGCGCGCCATTCCTCATCGGTGACCACTTTTCCGCCTTGCCTTCCAAAGCCCTTTTCATTGCCGCCTGTGCGGCTTCCTGGCGTAGAACCCCAGGCGTTTCCAAAAACGCCTTCCATGTCACCATTCGTTCTCGAAGGGCGATTGAGAATAACCGGGATGGTGCCGCTCACTGCGGAGCTGTGGCCTTTTGCGGAATGGTCTCCGCCGCTGGCCGCTCAGACGGATCGGCGGGATGGCCATAGATCGTGTAGACGGCGCCCGCCAGAACGCCCAAGACGATGAGAGCGAGCACGTACAACATCATTCCACGGATGGCCGTTTTCGGTGTCTTGTCCATCGGAGACCTCCAAGATTACTCAGCGGTCAAATTCCATGCGAGCGGGTTTGGTTCCGGGGTCGAAGGTCTCGGAAAGGCAAATCGACGATCCGTGTGCCCTGATCAGGACGACTTCTGACGACGCCGGCTTCGGCCCTCCCCTCTCTCCCGGCGATAAAACAACTTGTACGACAGCCTACATTTTCGCGAGTGTGTCCTTATTGCTACAGCCTTCTGTTGAGTAGTTGCTATATTATTTAGCTCTAATGTAATTCCATGAGGTACCAAGATGAAGTTAGCTATCGCCACTGCCTTTCTCGCACTTGTCGCTACCACTTCCTTTGCGGCCGATGTCGTTCAGGAGGCCCCGACCGCCCCGGTTGCGGCGGCACCTGTTTTCACCTGGTCGGGTCCGTATTTCGGTATCGATGGCGGCGCCGCTTGGCTGAACGGTGATTTCAGCGCCGGCGGTGCCTCTGCCTCTGAGGATTTCAACGGCGGCGTCTTCGGCGGGTTCGCAGGTTACAATTTCCAGTTCGATAACTTTGTCGTGGGCATCGAAGGAAACCTCGAATACAATTGGAATGAAGAGGACGCGCTGGGTGCAGAAGTCGGGACGGATTGGGCTGGAGCCGTTCGCGGTCGTGTTGGCTACGCCTTTGATAGGGCTCTGATTTACGGCGCAGCCGGCTGGGCCGCCACGCGCGGTTACGTCGATGCGCCCGGCTTCGACAAGGAAACCGAGACGTTCAACGGCTACACCGTCGGTGCCGGCGTCGACTTTGCCATAACCAACAACATCTTCGCCCGCGGCGAATATCGCTTCAACGACTACGGCGAAAAAGATATCCTGGGCATTGATGTCGACCTCGACCAGCACGAACTGAAGTTCGGTATCGGTGTGAAGTTCTAATAAGAGTTTCTCGGATCGGTAGCATCAGAGCCTCGCCGTGTTTCGGCGGGGCTTTTTCATTCCTCCGGATCACGTCGCGGTTCACGCGCGGCATATGGGTCGGAACGCAATCATTAGCTCCCTGCCCCTGCCCTGAGCCGACGATCCCGCTCGGCACCACTTGCAGATCCAATTTCGCCGGATTTCCCGCGCGTCGATTCTCGTGTGGCGGTCTTTGCCGCACCCATCACAACGGCAAGCGAAGCGGCGGCGCTTCGACACGGCGATCAAAGCGCCGCTTATTTTTGCTCGCACTGGCGATCAGCCCTCGGCCCCAGTTGCCGCATGTCTCGCCTGAGATCGCGGGGCGTCATTGCGAGAGGAGGCGCGCATGGTAATGCGAAATTGGGAACCAGAGCTGCCGCAACGCATTACATGCTTGCAACTTGGCTCATTCCATTTTCGGAGGAGATTTCACATGAACCAGCTTATTTGGATCGTCGGTGCCGTCGTCATCGTGCTCGCAATCCTGAGCTTCTTCGGCTTCCGTTGAGAAAAGAATCTGCGGCTCGACCGCACCATCCACAACGCAAGAGCGCGCCGCTGCTCTGGCCCCAGAGCACGATGCCCGGCGCAAGCGTAATGGATGGCATTAGCAGTGGCTTGAATGTCTGCTATCGGTGGGTACGAGGCTGGCCCGGCGAACTCGAGAGTGATTTTAGATCAAACAAGTCTCATCAAAACGCGGTGGCGGAGAAGTTTTTGATGAATCGCAATTATGAACGCACCCACGGCTGGTGGAGACTCAGTGGCGACTGGCCCGGCCGACGAAAACAGAGATTTTTCTAACTTATCGAGCCATTGGTGAGAGCGTCGGGGTTCGAACCCGAGACCTACTGATTAAAAGTCAGTTGCTCTACCGGCTGAGCTACGCTCTCCCTTTCCGCAGGCTGTGAAGCACCCCGGCTGGAAGTGGGCGGAACATAGGCAGGCGACCCATTGCGGTCAACCGAAAAATTCGGCTTTTTTCAGTGATCGGCACATTTCTTGCGCGGCGCAAAGCAAATCGCTTGCGCGGGCGTAACGACACATCGGCGCCAAGCGCAAAAAGGTGATTGGCAATCGCGGCCTGGCAAAGCTAGGAACAGGGCGCAGATTGCAGCCGGAGAGAATGCGTGTCGATTGCCGATATTTCCCTGTGGAGCGCTTTGATAGCCGGGGCGCTTTCCTTTCTTTCGCCCTGCGTGCTTCCCCTCGTTCCGCCCTATCTCTGCTATATGGCCGGTATATCAGTCGAGCAGTTCCGCGGCGGCTCGGCGGTTGCGGTGGCGCCCGATATCAGGCGTGGTGTGCTGTTCTCGGCGCTGCTCTTCACGCTCGGCTTTGCCACCGTCTTCGTGGCGCTCGGTGCCGGCGCGTCCAGCATCGGCATGGCGCTGCGCCAGCATCTCGACCTGCTCTCCAAGATCGGCGGGCTGATCATCATCGTCATGGGGCTGAATTTCCTCGGCCTGTTCCGAATCGGGCTGCTCGCCCGCGAGGCGCGCTTCCAAAGTGGCGGCAAGCCCGCGACCTTGACGGGCGCCTATGTCATGGGCCTGGCCTTCGCCTTTGGCTGGACGCCCTGCATCGGCCCGGTGCTCGGCGCGATTCTCGGTGTCGCCGCCTCGCGCGAGACGGTCGGCTCCGGCGCCGGGCTGCTTGCCGTCTATTCGCTGGGTCTTGCGATTCCCTTCTGGATCGCCGCCGGCTTTTCCGGCGCCTTCATGCGCTTCCTGTCGCGCTTCCGCCGCCATCTCGGCACGGTGGAAAAGGTGATGGGCGCCTTCCTCATCCTCACCGGCCTCGCCTTCCTGTTCGGATGGGTCAGCGATGTGGCGATCTGGTTCCAGCAGACCTTTCCGATCCTGATGCAAATCGGCTAAACCGGTCTTCCCTACCCGCCGATCATACCCGCGCACTGGAAGATCTCTTGGCCGATATCGTCAGCCTGCTCCTGCCGTTCTTCGGCCTGATCCTGATCGGTTATGCCGCCGCCAAGGCGACCAGGCAGCCGGCCGAGGCGCTTGGCTGGCTGAACACCTTCATCATCTATGCCGCCCTGCCCGCTTTGTTCTTCAAGCTCGTCTCGCGCACGCCGATCGAAGAGCTGACGCGGGTCGACTTCATCGTCACCGATATTGCCGCGACCTATGCGGTCTTCATCCTGCTCTTTGCCATCGGCCGTTTCGTGCGCGGCAATGCGCTTGATGACTGCACCATCCAGTCCTTTGCCGGCGCCTACGGCAATATCGGCTATATGGGGCCCGGCCTGGCGCTGCTCGCGCTCGGCGAAGCTGCGGCCGTGCCGGTGGCGCTGATCATCTGCTTCGAGAATGCGCTGCATTTCATCGTCGCGCCGGCGCTGATGGCGGCGGCCGGCGACGACACGCGTTCGCCCGGCCGGCTTGCAGCCGATATCGCCCGGAAGGTGGCGCTGCATCCCTTCATCCTGTCGACGGCGGCAGGCTTTGCCGTGGCCGCCCTCCACATCGACCAGCCGCTGGCGTTTCAGCGCCTCGTCGATTACCTCGCCCAGGCGGCCGCGCCCTGCGCGCTCTTTGCCATGGGCGTGACCCTGGCGCTGCGGCCGCTCAAGCGGGTGCCGGCAGAGATCTCCTACATCGTGCCGGCCAAGTTGATCCTGCATCCGATCGCGGTCTTCATCGCGCTGACGGCTGTCGGCGGTTTCGAGCCGGTCTGGATCCAGGCCGCCGTGCTGCTCGCCTCGCTGCCGACGGCGACCAACGTCTTCGTCATCGGCCAGCAATATGGGGTGTGGCAGGAGCGCGCCTCGGCGACGATCCTGATCACGACGGTGCTTTCGGTGGCGAGCGTTTCGCTCTGGCTGATCGCGATCCGCTCAGGCCTTCTTCCGCTTCAGCTTTTCCTTTAGGGAATCCGGAATGTCGCGGAAGCCGCGGCCGGGCTCGATGCCCTCGCGCATGACGAGGTTGCGCAGCGGCGGAATGGCCGAGAGGATATGCAGGCCGGCAGCCCGCAGCATCTGCACCGGCAGGAAATCCGAAAGCAGCGAGCGGTTGAGAAGATCGACACTGGCGGTACGCGTCATGATGTCGGCGCGGCGTTTGCGGTCGAAGCTGTCGCCGGCATCGGCCGGCACCGGCAATTCGGCCCTGTCGCAGAGGATGTCGACGAGCGCCATGATATCGCGCAGGCTGAGGTTCAGCCCCTGCGCCCCGATCGGCGGGAAGACATGGGCGGCCTCGCCGATCAGCGCGATGCGCCCCTTGCCGAAACGACGGGCCATCATGCCCGACAGCGGCCAGAGCTGGACGCCCTCCTCCACATCGACCTTGCCGAGCATGGACTGCATCTGCGCCTCGACAAGGCGGCCGAGTTCGGCCAGCGGCAACTCCATGCGGGCGGCCGCCTCCGCGGGATCCTGCACCCAGACGAGGCTCGAGCGGCTTCCCGGCAGCGGCACCTGCGTGAAGGGGCCGTGTTTGGTGTGGAATTCGCTCGAGATGTTCTGGTGCGGCAGGGAATGGGCAAAATTCAGCACCATGGCCGATTGCGGATAGGACCAGTTGCGCACGCCGATCCCTGATGTTTCGCGCAGCTTTGAGCCGCGCCCGTCGGCGCCGACGGCAAAATCGGCCGCGAAGGTCTCGCCGCCGGCAAGCGTGATCGACACTCTCTCAGCGGAGATCTCGATCGATTCGGCCATATCGGTGAAACGGCTGATATTGCCCTCGCCGGCCGTGGCCGCTTCCAGGATGTCGGTCAGCGCCTTGTTCGGGAAATTATAGCCGAAGGCATCGAGACCGACCTCTGCGGCGCGGAAGGTCGTGGTCGGCGCACGCAACAGCCGGTCGGTGCCGTCGATGATGCGCATGCTGGTCAGCGGTGCTGCCGCCGAACGCAGCTTGTCCCAGAGCGTCAGGCGGTCGAGGAAGCGGATGGATTGATCCATCAGCGCCGTGGTGCGCCGGTCCTCCCTTGCGGCAACGGGTGCTACCAGCGCCACGCTGCGGCCCCCGCGCGCGAGCGCGATTGCGGCAATCATGCCGGCGAGCCCGCCACCGATCACCGCCACTTCGAATGTCTTCATGCTACCGTTCCGCTCATCATAAAACGGCGGATCGGTCGCTTATGCGGCCGGCTTCGCCTGACGGCGCCAACTATAGCCCTTGCCGGCTTCGGCGTCACGCACCGCCGGCTGATAATGATGGGGAATGGCGGGAAGACGGTTTTCGGCAAGCCGCTTCAGCGCCGTGGCGTTGCTGACCGAGAAGCTGTCGATGCCGACGCGCAGCATCAGCGGCACCTGGTCGATCAACACGTCGCCGACGGCGCGCAGCTCGTTGGTGTAGCCCAAGCGCTGGCGCAGCAGCGAGGCATGGCTGAAGGCGCGGCCGTCGTTGAAGGCCGGGAAGGCGACGGCGATGATGTCAAGGCGAGAGAGATAGGGCTCCAGCCGGCGCACGTCGTCAGCCGGCTTGATCAGCACGCCGAGGCCGATATCGTTACTTTCGTCGGCCTTGGCGATCAGCTCGTCGAGGCCGAGCAGCGGCTTCTGCTCGCCACTCGCCTTCACCTCGTCGGTCTCGATCACCCAGGGATCGTTCTCGACAAAACCGGTTTCTTTCCAGATCTTCGTCATCATCCCCTCCTTATGCCGCTTCGGCGGCCGAGCCGTAGAGCGCAGTCTTGAAGGGCTGCGGCCCGACACGGCGGTAGGCGGCGAGGAAGGTTTCGGACGGATCGAGGCGCAGGCCGAGATAGGTGTCGACGATCGTCTCGATCGCATCCGTCACCCGGTCCGGCTCGAAGCCGCGGCCGATGATTTCGCCGATCGAGGTATGTTCGTCGCCGGAGCCGCCGAGCGTGATCTGGTAGAGTTCGGCGCCCTTTTTCTCCACACCCAGCAGGCCGATATGGCCGACATGGTGATGGCCGCAGGCATTGATGCAGCCGGAGATCTTGATCTTCAGTTCGCCGATCTCGGCCTGGCGTTCGGGATTGCCGAAGCGGCGGGAGATTTCCTGCGCGACCGGAATGGAGCGCGCATTGGCGAGCGCGCAGTAGTCCAGCCCCGGACAGGCAATGATATCGGTGATCAGGCCGGCATTGGCTTCGGCGAGATCGATGGCGACGAGGCCGCGATAGACGGCTTCGAGATCGGCCAGCGCCACATGCGGCAGGATCAGGTTCTGCTCGTGGCTGACGCGGATTTCGTCGAAAGCATATTCCTCGGCGAGATCGGCGATCGCATCCATCTGCGCATCGGTGGCATCGCCCGGAATGCCGCCGATCGGCTTCAGCGAAATCGTCACCATGCCGTAATCGGGGTTCTTGTGCGGCTGCACATTCTGCTGGACCCAGCGGGCGAAAGCCGGATCGGCCTTCTTCCAGCGGGCGAGGTTTTCCCAGCCCTCGGCGCGCTGCGGCAGATCAGGCAGCGCGAAATAGGCGGCGATCGCCTCGACATCCTGTTCCGGCAGCTTCAGTTCGCTATTCTTGAGCGCCGCGAATTCGGCCTCCACCTGGCGCGTCAGCTCCTCGGTGCCGGTTTCGTGCACCAGGATCTTGATGCGGGCCTTGTACTTGTTGTCGCGGCGGCCATGCAGATTGTAAACGCGGACGATCGCCGTGGTGTAGGAGAGCAGATCCTCCTCGGGCAGGAAGTCGCGGATCAGCTTGGCGATCATCGGCGTGCGGCCCTGGCCGCCGCCGACATAGACGGCAAAGCCGATTTCGCCCTTGTCGTTCTTCTTCAGGTGCAGGCCGATATCATGGACCTGGATGGCGGCGCGGTCGCGCTCTGCGCCGGTGACGGCGATCTTGAACTTGCGCGGCAGGAAGGAGAATTCCGGATGGACCGAAGACCATTGGCGCAGGATTTCAGCATAAGGACGCGGATCGGCGACCTCGTCGGCGGCAGCACCGGCGAAGTGATCGGCCGTCACGTTTCTGATGCAGTTGCCCGAGGTCTGCAGCGCATGCATCTCGACGCTTGCGAGGTCGGCCAGCGCATCGGGGATTTCCGACAGCTTCGGCCAGTTGAACTGCAGGTTCTGGCGGGTGGTGAAGTGGCCATAACCGCGGTCATAAGTGCGGGCGATATGGGCGAGCATGCGCATCTGGCGCGCACTCAGCGTTCCATAGGGAATGGCGATGCGCAGCATATAGGCATGAAGCTGCAAATAGACGCCGTTCATCAGGCGCAGCGGCTTGAACGCATCCTCGGCGAGTTCGCCGGAAAGGCGGCGCTGGACCTGATCGCGAAACTGCTCGACGCGCTCGCTGACAAAGGCATGATCAAATTCGTCGTAACGGTACATCGTCTTCCTCAGACTGCAATGAATTCGGGATCGGCGGGAGCGTAGCCCGGAGCATATTCCATGGTCGGCCCTTGCGCGCGGATGCGCTCGCGAAGGCGAAGCGGCCAGAGAATGCCGTTGGTTTCCTGAACGTCGACGACGGCGACGTCAACGACTTCGTTGTCGGCATAGGACTTCTTGCCGGTCGCTTCGAGCGCTTCGACGGCTTCATTGTGACGGGCGACCAGCGCCTCCTGCAGCGAGGTGGACCATTTCCCGTTCGCATCCAGCCAGACGGCAATGCCGTCCGTCAGCCGGTTGGCCGTCAGAACCTTGTCACCCATATTCAGCTCCTTGCAAGTTCCTCGAGCCGGGCGTTCGCACGCACCAGCGGCTCGGACAGTTCGAAATTGGCGCCGGCGACCGCATCGCCGATAATGACCATGACCGGCCCCGACAATTCATCGCGGTGCTGCAGATCGGGCAGATCGGCGAGCGTGCCGTGCAGCAGACGGCGGTCCGCGCGGCTGGCATTTTCGATGACGGCGACTGTCGTTTCGGCGGGAATGCCGGCCTGCATCAGCCGCTCGGCGACGGAGGCGGCAACGGTGCGGCCCATATAGACGGCAATCGTCGCGCCGGAGACGGCAAGGCTTGCCCAATCGGGCAGCACGTCGCCGGTCAGATCATGGCCGGTGGTGAAGACCAGCGAGGAGGCGACGCCGCGCAGCGTCAGCGGCAGCTCGAAATCGGCGGCGGCGGCGAAAGCCGAAGTGATGCCGGGCACGACCTCATAGGTGATGCCGGCAGCCCGCAATGCGGCCATCTCTTCCCCTGCCCGGCCATAGACCAGCGGATCGCCCGACTTGAGGCGGACGACGCGCTTGCCCTGGCGGCCGAGATCGACCAGGAGCTCGTTGATCTCTTCCTGCGATTTCGAATGGCAGCCCTTGCGCTTGCCAACGGAAAGCCGCTCGGCGTCACGGCGGCCCATATCGACGATCGCCTGCGGCACGAGGGCGTCAAAAACGATGACGTCGGCTTCCATCATCACGCGCTGGGCGCGCAGCGTCAGCAGATCCTCAGCCCCCGGACCGGCACCGACCAGCCAGACGTGGCCAGCGACCTTGTCCATCGCGCCCAGCAATCGGTCGGCAGCCTGGCGGGCCTGCGGCAGGTTGCCGTTGGCGACCGCATCGGCAACGGCGCCGGAGAAGAAGCGGCGCCAGAAGACCCGGCGGGAAACGCCGCGGGGCACCAGCTGCTCGACGGCCTTGCGGTAGCTCGTCGCCAGTGTCGCCAGGCGTCCAAGCGAGGGCGAGAGAAGCTGGTCGATCTGCGCACGGATCATCTGCGCAAGAACGGGCCCCGCCCCTTCGGTGCCGATCGCCACGGCAACCGGCGCGCGATTGACCAGCGCCGGCGTGAAGAAATCGCAGTAATCGGGCTGATCGACGGCATTGGCCGGAATGCTGGCGGCGCGGGCGGCATCAACGATCTCGCGGTCGTCGGCTTCATTGCCGGTTGCGGCGAAGACGAGGGCCGCCCCCTCGACCTGCTCGGCGGAAAAGCCGGCGCGCACGGTCTCGATGCGGTTGGCGATCAGGAAGGCATGATAATCGGCTTCCGGCCGCTCGGCATAGGCGATAATCCGCGCCCGCGTGTTGAGCAGCAGCCGCACCTTGGCGAAGGCTTCGTCGCCGTTGCCGAAGACAGCCGTTTTCTGGCCCTCCACGCGAAAGAAGGCTGGAAATACCGAAAGCTGCTCAGTCTTGGGAGACATCATCAATCCACTTCGAAGTTGCCAGAATATGCCCGTGATCGACAAGGGATTGAAGGAACAGAAATTCGAAAGCCCCAGCGCGCGCGTATTCTTTTGCTCGCGCCGTCGGCGATTTGAGAAAAGTCAACCGTGCCGACGAAAACCACCTGTTCCCACTCTCTTTGTTGCAGTGCAGTATAAAGCCTGTGATAAACGGCGTCCACCGGCGTTTGGCGCATTTCGCTCGCGCCTCCAAGGCGATAGACTGGGAAAAACCGGAGACGCCAATGCCTGACAAGACCATCGCTGCCCGCCTGCTTTCGGTGATCGAGGACGATATCCTGCCGCTCACCGAACACGGCGTTTCGCTTGGCAACAAGGTGTTCGGCGCGGCGATCCTGCGCAAATCCGATCTGTCGCTCGTCGTCGCCGAGACCAATAACGAGTTGGAGAATCCGCTCTGGCACGGCGAGGTGCATACGCTGAAGCGCTTCTACGAACTTGGCGACAAGCCGGCGACCAAGGATTTGATCTTCCTGTCGACGCACGAACCCTGCACCATGTGCATGTCGGCGATCACCTGGGCGGGCTTCGACAATTTTTATTATTTCTTCAGCCACGAGGATTCCCGCGATGCCTTTGCCATTCCGCATGACCTGAAGATCCTGAAGGAGGTCTTCGGCCTTGAACCCGGCGGTTACCGCAGGCAGAACGCCTTCTGGAACAGCTTTGCCATCGCCGATCTCGTCGAGACCGAAGACGCTCAACAGAGAGAGGCGCTGACGGCGCAGACCGTCCGCATCAAGGCGCGCTACGACGCGCTTTCCACCAGCTACCAATCGTCGAAGAGCGCCAACGATATTCCCCTCAATTGAGGATGCTGAACCGAGGCACCATGGAACCTTCAAAAGACATTTCGCGGCTGATCGAGATCATGGCGGCATTGCGCCATCCCGAGACCGGCTGCCCCTGGGACATCGAGCAGAATTTTCAGACGATCAAGCCCTATACGATCGAGGAGGCCTATGAGGTTTCCGACGCGATCGAGCGCGGCGATATGGACGATCTCTGCGACGAGCTGGGCGACCTGCTGCTGCAAGTGGTCTTCCATGCCCGCATGGCCGAGGAGGCCGGTGAATTCTCCTTCGGCGACGTGGTCAACGCCATCACCACCAAGATGATCCGCCGCCACCCGCACGTCTTTGCCCGCTCGGCGGCCGACACGCCCGACGCGGTGAAGATCCAGTGGGACGAGATCAAGCAGGCGGAAAAACGCGAACGCGCCGAGCGCCGGTCAAGGCGGGGGATTACCGAGGATTTCAAGGGCGGCTTCCTCGGTTCGGTGCAGCGCAGCTTCCCCGCTTTGACGGAAGCGCTGAAGCTGCAGGAACGCGCCGCCAAGGTCGGGTTCGACTGGTCGGCGCCGGAGCCGATCCTCGACAAGATCGAGGAAGAGATCGGCGAATTGCGGATGGCGCTTCGAGACGGCGACCGGGCAAAGGTCAGCGACGAACTCGGCGACTTGATCTTTGCGGTGGTCAATATCGGCCGGCATGTGAAGGCCGATCCAGAACAGTCACTGCGTGGCACGAATACAAAATTCCGGCGTCGGTTCAATCACATCGAGCAGGTTCTTGATGCAGAAGGCGAGACGCTGGAGGCGGCGAGCCTGGAGCGGATGGAGGAGATCTGGCAGGCGGCGAAGGCGATTGAGCGGGCTGTGATCTCGGGCGCTGAGTGAGTACTCGGCGGCATCGCTCTCCGTCCATCTGACACGGGATATTCACTTGCATTGATAAGCGTCATTCACCGCGCAGACGCGCGGTGGCTGGATTCCTGTGACAGGCACAGGAATGAGGGAGGGTGAGTTTGGCGCCTTCGCCAGATATCCAGCGAAATACCGACGCTTATCAGCCCAGTGGGTAGAGAAATGGAGTGCGCAGCGAATCCAGCGACAATTGGCGGAAGGCCACATCTCCCCTCCCTCATTCCTGTGCCTGTCACAGGAATCCAGCGCGCCCAAGTCCTTGGGCGCAAAAGACTCAGTGGCTGGACGCCCAGAGAGAATAAGTGCCTTACCGCTCCCAATCTTCCCGCGGCGGCTTCGGCCCATTGCCGATGCGGCGTTCGAGTTCGGCGGCTTCGGTTTCGGAGAGGCGGAGATCGAGGGTGATCGAGCCGTCTTCGTTGTCCTCGCGGCCGTCGACGATCGCGTGGTCGTAGAGCCAGGGTAGCAACGCCAGCTTGTCGACGGGAAGGCGGACGGTGGTTTCGGTCATGACGCCGGAGAGGCGGCGGCTGATCTCGTCCATCAGCGTGTCGACGCCCTCGCCGCTGACGGCCGAGACGGCGACGACGTTGCTGGCGCCGGCTGCCTTCTGCACCATGGCGTCGTGGACTTCGGGCTCCAGCCGGTCGATCTTGTTCCAGACCTCGATCAGCCGCTTGCCGGCTTCGGCCTCGTCGATGCCGAGATCGCCGAGGATGCGCATCACGTCGGAGCTCTGCGCCTGGTTGTCGGGATCGGACATGTCGCGGACATGCAGGATGAGATCGGCTTCCAGCACCTCTTCCAGCGTCGCCCGGAAGGCGGCGACCAGATGGGTCGGCAGGTCAGAGATGAAGCCGACGGTGTCGGACAGAATGACGGTGCGGCCATGCGGCAGCTTCATGCGGCGAAGCGTCGGGTCGAGCGTGGCGAAGAGCATGTCTTCGGCCAGCACGCCGGCGCCGGTGATGCGGTTGAACAGCGTCGACTTGCCGGCATTGGTATAGCCGACGAGCGCCACGATCGGGTGCGGCACCTTGCGGCGCTTGGCGCGGTGGAGCTGGCGGGTGCGCACGACCTGCTCCAGCTCGCGTTCGAGCTTAATGATGCGGTCCTGTAAGAGCCGCCGGTCGGCTTCGATCTGGGTTTCGCCGGGGCCGCCCATGAAACCGCCGCCGCCGCGCTGGCGTTCAAGGTGGGTCCAGCTGCGGACCAGCCGGCCCTTCTGATAATTCAGATGCGCCAGATCGACCTGCAGCGTGCCTTCCTTGGTGGAGGCGCGGCGGCCGAAGATTTCGAGGATGAGGCCCGTCCGGTCGATGACCTTGGCGTTCCATTCCTTTTCGAGATTGCGCTGCTGCACCGGGGTCAGCGGATGATCGACGATGACGAGACCCGAATCGCGCTCGTCGAGCAGCGCCTTGATCTCCTCGATCTTGCCGGTGCCGAGCAGCGTGGCCGGTCTCGGATCATTGACCGGCACGACCTGGCCGTTGACGACATCGAGGTCGATCGCCTGGGCAAGGCCGGTCGCCTCTTCCAGCCGGCTTTCCGGCGTGCGGGTCGAGGCCGATTCGGTCTGGCCACCGCGGCTGCGCGATTTCAGAACCGGCACGACGACGGTCGCGCGCATATCGTCCCTGTGCTTGGCGGCCTCAGGGATGATCGAATCGTTCTTGGTATCGCGTGTCGAAATGACGGCTGATCCTGTTAGGACGCGGCTTCTTCACTCTCGAACATCTGCATCGGCTGACCCGGCATGATCGTCGAGATCGCATGCTTATACACCAGCTGCGAATGGCCGTCACGGCGAAGAAGAACACAGAAATTGTCGAAAGAGGTAACAACGCCCGTGAGTTTCACGCCGTTGATCAAAAAGATTGTCAGGGAAATCTTTTGCTTGCGAACAGTATTGAGAAATAAGTCCTGCAAATTCTGAGAACGTTCCGCCATCGCGCCGCTTCTTTCTTTATTGCCGACCTGAGTTGGCCGGTAGAATATCAATCAACCTCACCATGCAAGACCGGCGGCACCCTCATTCCACCTGTCCAGCAAATCTTGGTATCAAATCGCAATCTTTTCCGCAACGTCGAAAAAGGCTTCGCGGACTTTCTGCGAGACGCTGCCGGGATGGCCGTTGGCAATGGCCTGGCCATCGATGGAAACGACCGGAAAACAAATACTTGTGGCTGCCGTCAGGAAAACCTCGCGGGCTGCGAGCATCTCTGAAACGGAGAAATTCCGCTCGGCGATCTTCAGGCCCAGCTTCGCTGCGACATCCATCAATGTGGTACGGGTAATGCCGCGCAGGATGCCGTGTTCGGCAGGCCGCGTCACCAGCGTCCCGTCCTTATCGACGATCCACACATTGGTTGCCGCCCCTTCCTTCACCATGCCGTCGCCGTCGACATAGATCGCCTCCTGGGCGCCAGCCTCCTTGGCCTGCTGGCGGGCCATGGCGTTCGGCAGCAGGCCGACCGACTTGATGTCGACGCGGTCCCAGCGGTTGTCGGTGACGGTGATCGCCTTGATGCCGTTGGCATTCTTGGCCGCGATGATCTTGGGATCGGTGCTCTTGGCAGTGATGACAAGCGACGGCGGCGTGCCCTCGACCGGGAAGACATGATCGCGCCGCGCGACGCCGCGCGTCACCTGCATATAGAAAAGCCCGTTGCGCACATGGTTGCGGCGCAAGGTCTCGCGAATGACCTGCGTCAGCGCCGCCCGGCTCATCGGCCAGGCGATGCTGAGCTCACCGAGCGACCGGTCGAGACGGTTCAGATGGCGCGTGAGGTCGACGATATAGCCGTGACGGATCTCGCAGACCTCGTAGACGCCGTCGGCGAACTGGTAGCCGCGGTCCTCGATATGGACGCTGGCATCGGAATGCTTGACGTAACGGCCGTTCACATAGGCAATTCTCGGCATGGGAAACCTGGTCTTCCGGGAAGCGATAAAGGGATACGGCGCGGCCCGCGTCGCACCTAGTAAATCAAAAAGTGGAGCATGATGTTGCCCGAAAACCGCTGACACTTTTCGGCATCATGCTCTAGACGCCGAGCGACTTCAGCTTGCGGTGCAGCGCCGAACGCTCCATGCCGACGAATTCGGCGGTGCGCGAGATATTGCCGCCGAAGCGGTTGATCTGGGCGATCAGGTAATCCTTCTCGAACATTTCGCGGGCTTCGCGCAGCGGCAGCGTCATGATGTGATAGTCGTTCTTGGCCGAAACCTTGGGCAGCATGTCGCCGAGATCGGTCGGCAGCATATCGGCGGTGATCGGCGCGTCCGGCCCGTCGGTGCGGGCGAGAATCATCAGCCGCTCGATATTGTTGCGCAGCTGGCGGATATTGCCCGGCCAGTCATGCGCCTGCAGCACGGCCATGGCGTCGTCGCCGATCCGGCGCGGGCGAATGCCGGCCTGTTCGGAAATCTGCCGCATCAGTTGGTCGACGAGAAAAGGAATATCCTCGCGCCGCTCGGCAAGCGCCGGCACACGCACCGGCACGACGGCGAGGCGATGGTAGAGATCTTCGCGGAACCAGCCCTCGGCGATGCGGCTTTCGAGATTATAGGCGGTCGAAGAGATGATGCGGACGTCGACCTTGACGCGCTTGGAGCCGCCGACCCGCTCGAACTGTTGGTCGACCAGCACGCGCAGGATCTTGTTCTGCGTCTCGCGCGGCATCTCGCCGACCTCGTCGAGATAGAGGATACCGCGATGGGCTTCCTCGAGCGCGCCGATCTTGCGCGCCTGACCGGGCGTGCCCTCGGTGCCGAAGAGCGCCACTTCCATGCGATCGGGCGTGATGTTGGCGGCGTTCAGCGCGACGAAGGGGCCGTTGGCGCGCGCCGACTTCTTGTGGATCATCCGCGCCACCAGCTCCTTGCCGGAGCCGGAGGCGCCGAGGATCATGATGCGACTGTTGGTAGGCGACACCTTCTCGATCGTCTGACGCAACTGCGAAACGGCGACCGAGGTGCCGATCAGTTCCAGGGCATCGCCGGTGCGCCGCTTCAGCTCGGAAACCTCGCGCTTCAGCTTGGAATTTTCCAGCGCCCGTTCGGCAATCAGGATCAGCCGGTCGGCCTTGAACGGCTTTTCGATGAAATCGAAAGCGCCGCGCTTGATCGCCGAGACGGCGGTCTCGATGTTGCCGTGGCCCGAGATCATCACGACCGGCAGATCGGGATGGCGGGTCTTGATCTCGTCCAGCAGCGACAGGCCGTCGAGCTTGCTGCCCTGCATCCAGATATCGAGGAAGATCAGCCGCGGCACGCGGTCGGAGATCGCCGCCAGCGCGCTGTCGCTGTCATGGGCCGTGCGCGTCTCGTGTCCCTCGTCCGAGAGAATGCCGGAAACGATCTCGCGAATATCGTGCTCGTCATCGACGACGAGAATATCAGAGGCCATAAACGCTTTCCTTGTCATTGGCTGCGGGAGCGGCAGGCGTCGGATCCCGGCGTGGCAGATGCACGCGGATCATGGCCCCTCTTCCCCGGTCAAAATCGGCGGGCGCATCGTGCAGCTCCAGCTGCCCACCATGTTCCTCGATGATCTTCTTGACGATGGCGAGGCCAAGGCCGGTGCCCTTCTCGCGCATCGTCATATAGGGTTCCAGAATGCTGTGGCGGTTCTCAACCGGCAGGCCGCGGCCATTGTCGATCACGTCGACGGTGAAGCGGTCGCGGCCGGCATCGAGGGCGGCCCGGACGAGGATTTTGCGCTCGTCGCGCTCGTCGCTCGGAACCGCCTCGATCGCTTCCACGGCATTCTTAATGAGATTGCCGAAGGCCTGGCCGAGCATGCGGCTGTCGAACAAGCCCTCCAGCGGCTGGTCGCCGAAATCCCGCTCGAAGGTGACATGATTGTTGCCCATCTCGCGCAGGAAGATCGCGTCGCGCAGAATATCGCGCAGGTCGCTCGGCTCCTTGGTCGGCTTCGGCATGCGGGCGAAGGCGGAGAATTCGTCGACCATGCGGCCGATATCGCCGACCTGGCGGATGATCGTATCGGTGCACTGGTCGAACACGGCCCGGTCGTCCTGGTCGATCTGCTTGCCGTAGCGGCGCTGAATGCGCTCGGCCGACAGCTGGATCGGCGTCAGCGGGTTCTTGATCTCATGGGCGATGCGCCGTGCCACGTCCCCCCAGGCGGTCGAGCGCTGGGCGATGACGAGGTCGGTGATGTCGTCGAGCGTGATCACGTAGGATTCACTCATGTCGCGCACCTCTTCGCGCGTCACCTGGACGCTCAGCGTCCTCACCGTGCCGCCGCGCACCAGCGCGATCTGCTTGCGGAAATCGCCGCGGTGGCGCACCGCCGCCTCGGTCAGCACCTGATCGACCTCGGGGGCGATATCGGCCAGCTGCTTGCCGAGCATCGCCTCGGCCGACAGCGACATCAGCGTTTCGGCCGAGCTGTTGACGATGGCGATGCGGCGGTCCTGTTCGACGCCGATGACAGCGGCGGTAACACCAGACAGCACCGCCTCGATGAAGCGCCGGCGGTCGTCGACCTCATCCTTGGCCTCGAGGATCTCGTCGCGCTGGGTGCGGATTTCCGAGATCATCTTGTTGAAGGTGCGCGACAGATTGGCGACATCGCCATCGACGGCATGCACCGGCACGACGATATCCATATTGCCCGAGGCGACGCTGTCGGCCGCGGTGATCAGCAGCCGGATCGGCCGGACGATGCGGTCGGCAACGGCAATTGCCGTCCAGATCGCTGCCAAGAGCACGATCAGCGCGAAGCCGATGTAGAGAACCGCGAAGGCGACCTGCAGGGAGAAACGATTGGCCTCCATCGAGCGGTATTCGGTGGCGTTCTCCTCCATCATGCGCATGGCGCCCATGACCTTGGGATCGACCGCGCGCACCGTATAGAGAAAGGTGCCCTGGATGGCATCGAGCTTGATGATGGCGCCGACAAGGTTGGTGACGCCGGGCGGGATCAGCGTCGGCTGGCCCGCCGCTGCCTTTTGCAGCGCGTCCTGCGGAATGGCCGGCAACGGTTTTTCCGTGGTGATATCGGCTTGGACGACCACCGAACCATCGCTTTCGACAAGGAAGGCGCCGAGCAGGCCGCGGCCCCTCGCCTGGCGCGTCATCAACTCCGCAAAGCCCGTCCGGTCGAGACTGTAGAGGGCGCGGTTGCGCTCCAGGTCGTTGGCCATGGAAACCGTCTGCCCCTGCAGGTAGCTGGCGTTCTCCATCATGTAGGCCTGGCCGATATTGCGCGACGAGCTGACGATCGACTGGGTGCGCAGCGCAAACCAGCGGTCGAGGCCGGCATTCAGCGTGATGCTGGCGAAGATGGCGACGAGGATCGCCGGCGTGATCGCGACGATCGAGAAGAGCACGACGATGCGGATGTGCAGGCGTGCCGCCGCCCTGCCCCGGGTGCGGGCTTTGAGCAGCCTCGCCACCTCGCGGCCGATCAGCGCCAGCAGGGTCAGCACGAAGAAGGAATTGACGATCACCGAGGTGATGACGACATGCGATGTCGGCGCAATCGGCGTGAGGCCGAGCAGCACGAAAAGCGTGATCGTGGCGCAGAGAAGCGCGCCGCCGGCGAGCACGAGGCCGGGCACGGCGAAAAGGGCGCGGCGATCGGTCACCGTCGTCACCGCCTCGCCCGCCGCCGCCGGCGCTACCCCATCCTGCGTCATTCGGCCTCTCTTCGGACGGCACTCTGCCGCCCTGCCCGCCGATCGAAACCAAACAACGCCGGCTTAAGAAAGCCAGCGTCGGAACGACTCGATCGGGAGCGAAATGTCCAAAACCCTTGCGTGACCTTTAAGCAACGCATTGTGGCGAAAATGCAACGCGCCTTGTCACGTTGTCAAGCCGCGCCTAGCCTTCGGACCGTCACAACAGGGTGTTGCCCAGGCATATTGTTAGGCCCGCTCGTCTGCCGGCGTTTGACAAACTTGCCCCATCGTCATTGGCTGAGCAAGGGATTTTGAACGTCCGGAAATTTCCGCGAATCTAAGGAACCGGTTTTAGCCACAGATCGCGTCACCGCCTTCGCTAAACTCGAAGCTCTCCCTTAAGCTGGCGATCAACCCATGCGTTCCGACGCGTAAGAGCCGGGTGAAGCTGGGAAGACGACGGTCTTGTTGCCGTTGATGAACACCCGGCCATGGATGTGGGCGTGGATGGCCCGGGCGAGCACCTGGCTTTCGACGTCGCGGCCGAGGCTGACATAGTCCTCGCCGCTCTGTGCATGGGTGACCCGGACGATGTCCTGCTCGATGATCGGCCCTTCGTCGAGGTCTGCGGTGACGTAGTGCGACGTCGCGCCGATGAGCTTTACGCCCCGTTCGAACGCCTGCTTGTAGGGATTGGCGCCCTTGAAGCTCGGCAGGAACGAATGGTGGATGTTGATGATCCTGCCGGACATCTTGCGGCACATGTCGTCGGACAGGACCTGCATGTAGCGGGCCAGCACAATGAGTTCAGCGCCTGAGTCCTCGACGATCTGCATCTGCTTCGCCTCGGCCTCCGGCTTGTTTTCCCTAGTCACCTTGATGCAGTGGAACGGGATATCGTGGTTCACGACGACCCGCTGGTAGTCGGTGTGGTTGGAAATCACCCCGACGATGTCGATCGGCAGCGCCCCGATGCGCCAGCGGTAGAGGAGATCGTTCAGGCAGTGTCCGAAGCGGCTCACCATAAGGATCACCTTCTTCTTCTCGCTCTCATCGAAAAATTCGGCTCTCGCCTCGAACTTCCCGGCGATCGGCTCGAAGCCCTGGTGAAGCTGGTCAAGCGTATGTCCGTCATGTGGCTGGAAGCTGATCCGCATGAAATATCGGCCGGTGTCGGCGTCGTCGAATTGCGCGCTGTCGGAGATGTTGCAGCCGTTCTGGGAGAGATAGCCGGCGATGGCGGCCGTCACGCCGCGGATCGACGGGCATGCGACACGCAGAGCGTAGCGAGGAGCCGTGATGGTCATGTCTATATCCTTGTTCGTCGTCTCAGGCCGCGGCGATCATCGCGTGATGGCGGCGGAATGCGGTGAGCGTATTGGATAGGAGGCACGCGATCGTCATCGGGCCGACGCCGCCCGGCACCGGCGTGATGGCGCGCGCGTGGCCGGCTTCGCCATAAGCCACGTCACCGACGATCCGCGATTTTTCGCCGTCCTGGATCCGATTGATGCCGACGTCGATCACGACGGCGCCAGGCTTGATCCAGTCACCACGAACGAGGCCCGCCCGACCGGCCGCGACAACAAGAATGTCGGCCGTCCGGCAGAGCTCCGCGGCGTTCCTTGTCCGCGAATGAACAATCGTGACGGTGCAATGGGCGTTCATCAGCATCTGCGCCATTGGCTTTCCGACGATGTTGGACTTGCCGACGATGACGGCATGAAGGCCGGAGAGGTTCTCGCCGAGCGTATCCTTGATCAGCATCATGCAGCCGAGAGGAGTGCAGGGAACCAAAGCCGGGTTGCCCGTTGCAAGGCGGCCGGCGTTCGACACATGGAAGCCGTCGACATCCTTGTCGGGATTGATGGCCTGGATCACGGCGTTCGGATCCAAATGCGCTGGCAGCGGTAACTGCACAAGAATTCCATGCACTTCCGGGTCGTCGTTGAGGCGATGCACGAGGTCGAGCAATTCGCCCTGCGTGGTTTCCTGAGCAAGCCGATATTCGAAGGACCTCATCCCGGCGGCAACCGTCTGACGGTGCTTTGAACTCACGTAGATTGCGCTTGCCGGGTCGTGTCCCACCAGAACGACGGCCAGACCGGGAACGGCCCCAGTCGTTGCCTTCAGCGTTTCGACATCGGCCTTGATGCGCTCGATGAGCCCTGCTGCATACTCCTTGCCGTCGATGTTTGCGGCGCGTGTGAATCTGTCCATTCCCATGGTGTGCTCCATTGCATCCAAGCTCGAACCAGCACAATGCCGCGGCCGGAGATGTGGGCGGGCATTTCCGCATCCTGGGTACGTTGCCTTAGTGGCCGTAGACCGGGAACTTCTCGGTCAGTTCCGCGATCTTCGCCCGGGCGGTTCCGACGATCTCGTCGGTCCTGCCCTCTGTTTCGGCGTCGATGAGGTCTGCGATGACATGGCCGAGAACCCGGAATTCCTCCTCCCTCAGGCCGCGCGTCGTCGCTGCGGACGAACCGAGGCGCATGCCGACCCACTCCGGAGGACGGGGACTGTCGCCGGGGATCGGGTTCTTGTTGGATGTGATGTTCGCCTTGGCGAGCAGCGTCTCAGCCTGTTTTCCAAGCAGTCCCTTGCTCGACAGATCGAGCAGGATGATATGGGTGTCGGTGCCGCCTGAAACGATGCGAACGCCGCGATCCGCAAGCGTTTCGGCGAGAACTTTGGCGTTGGCCACGACCTGGCGGGCATAGAGCTTGAAATCGTCGCGGAGAGCTTCACCCAGGCAGATCGCCTTGGCGGCCAGGACGTTGCTGTGCAGCGATCCCTGGACGCCGGGAAACACTGCCGCCTGCAGCTTCTTGTACCATTCCTCGTTGTTCGTGAGGATCAGGCCGCCACGCGGACCGCGCAACGTCTTGGTCGTGGTGCATGTGACGATGTCGGCATGCGGGAATGGCGAAGGATGGACGCCGCCTGCAACGAGGCCGGCGATGTGGGCCATATCAACCAGGAAGTGGGCGCCGACCTTCTTTGCGATCTTCGACATGCGCTCGAAGTCGAGTTCGCGCGGATATGCCGAACCACCGGTGATCAGCAGCTTCGGGCGGATTTCTTCGGCGATGCGTTCCATCTCATCAAGGTCGATGACCTCGTTCTGCGGGTTGACGCTGTAATTGTTGGCGTCGAACCAGCGGCCCGACAGGTTCGCCTTCATGCCGTGCGATAGGTGGCCGCCGGCCGCAAGGTCGAGCGACAGCACCCTTTCGCCTGGCTTCAGCAGCAGGAAGAAGACCGCGAGGTTAGCCTGTGTTCCCGAGTGCGGCTGGACGTTGGCGTAGCCGCAATTGAATAGCTGCTTGGCGCGGTCGATCGCGGCCTGCTCGGCAATGTCGACGAACTGTCCGCCACCGTGAAAACGGTTGCCCGGATAACCTTCGAGTGTCTTGTTGGTGATCTCATGCCCCAAGGCGTCCAGAACCGCACGGCTGACGATATTCTCCGAAGCGATGAGCTCAATCTGGTCCTGCTGTCGGGCCCGCTCGGACGCGAGGGCATCGGCGACGAGCGGATCCACTTCCTGGACGGTGGTGTTGAAATGCACCCTTGCACCGTTGGTCATCTGAGTTCTCCAATTCCTCGAATTTTGGGGAACCTAGATCGATCGAAACACCAGAAAAAGTTAATAATATTTGCTTATGCGTTCAGACATGCTAATGATTCGGGAGTTGTGAGGAGGTCGATATGGACGTCGGACGTCTGCGGGCACTTCGTGAACTGTCGATCCGCAAGACCATGGCCGCGGTGGCAGAAGCCTTGCACGTCTCGCCGTCGGCCGTGTCGCAGCAAATTGCGCTTCTCGAAGAAGAGGTCGGCATACGGCTCGTCGAGCGCCGCGGCCGGGGCGTTGTCATGACACCCGCCGGCCAGCAGCTCGTGCTACGGGCAGAGAAGATCCTCATCGAAATCGAATCCGCGAAAGCAGACATCGCCGAATTGAAAAGCGTCGTTTCCGGCGAGCTTCGGGTGGCGGCGTTTCCTTCCGTGGCGGCCGCCGTCATTCCGAAGGTCGTCTACGATCTCGCCGACCGACACCCTCACCTCACCGTCCAGTTCGAAGAAATGGAGCCGGGCGAAAGCGTTGCCGCGCTGCGAAGCTGGCAGACGGACGTCGCGATTATCGATGACCTGAACATACCGACCGGCGCGCTCGATCCCAACATCGAGACGATCTTCCTGATGGAGGACGTCTTCAACGTCATGGTTTCCAGGGATCACAGGCTTTCGGAGCGGCCGACCGTTGGCCTGCATGAGCTTGGGGATGAGCGGTGGGCGATCGACACCGCTTCCGACACCTATACGAGGATGCTGGTGGAAGCCTGTCAGGAAGCGGGATTCAAGCCCAACATCGTCGCAAGGTGCAAAGGTTTCGAAGTGACCATCGCGCTGATCCGGCAGAATTACGGCATCTCGATCCTGCCCGGCCTGCGCGCCAGCTATGATCTCGAGGACGTCTGGGTGTGCAGGCTCGTTCCGGAAATCCGCCGGAGGATATTTATCGCCTTCCGGAAGGAGGAAAAGCGCAGTCCGGCCCTGCAGGCGTTCCTTGACCGAATGGCCGAGAAGCCGCCGCTCGCTTGACGCTAGGGTGTCAGCGCAACGAGCCGCATGCCGACAAAACTCTCTCATCGGATTCAATAAACCAACAGATTTCCTAATGTATCACCTCAGGAGAATTAAGTAGATTTGAAGATACCCCGCTCCTACTGTCCATCTGCCAATTGATGGGACTGGGAGCGAGGATCGCACGCAGACCTTGGCCAATAGTGGGAACGACGCATTCAGAATGGCGATAACGCCTCCTGCGTCTTACCGGACTTCGATCGAGCCATCGCTCATTGATTTGGCGTCACCGTCACCATGCGATCCGAAAGGGGAACCTCGATGAATCTACTGAAAATCCTGACTGCCGGCGTTTTGGCAGGCGTCGCGTTCACGGCTGCCAATGCTTCCGCTTCCGTTCTCGACACGGTCAAGCAGCGCGGTGTGCTCAACTGCGGCACCGACAACACCGCTCCCGGTTTCGGGTATCTCAATACCGCGACCGGACAGATGGAAGGGCTCGACGTCGACTTCTGCAAGGCGGTTGCCGCCGGCGTTCTCGGCGACGCCTCGAAGATCAAGTTCATCACGGTAACCGACAAGAGCCGCTTTGACGCGGTCCTTACCGGCCAGGTCGATGTCGTCTTCGCCCACACCACGATCAAACCGGCGCGCGAATCGTCAATCGCGATCGATTTTCTGCCGATCAACTTCTACGACGGCACCGGCCTCATGGTGAAAACTGATACCGGTATCAAGGAGTTTGCAGACCTCGACGGTGCAACAATCTGCACCACCCAGGGATCGGCCACCGAGACCGTTCTGGCTGCTGCCTTCAAGGCGCGCGGTTGGAAGGACTCCAAGGTCCTGACCTATGAAAACCTCGAAAAGCTTTTCTCCGCTCTCAACTCGGGTCGTTGCAATGCGATGAGCACCGACAAATCAGCCCTTGCCGCCTGGGCGGGGAATGCACCGAAGCCAGCCGACTATCTGATCCTTCCGGATACGCTCGACAAGTCCCCATTCGGCGGCTTCGTGGCTGCCAACGACTCCAAGTGGCGCAACGCGCTGCGCTGGATCGAATACGGCCTCTTCCAGGCCGAGGAGTCCGAGATCACCCAGGCCAATCTGGCCGAAAAGCTGAAGAGCGAAGATCCGTTCATTCAGAAGTTCCTCGGCGTCGGCGGCGGCTACGGCAAGGACTTCGGCCTCTCCGACGACTTCATTGCTCAGGCGATCAAGGCCGTCGGCAACTACGGCGAGGCCTATGATCGCAACCTCGGTCCGAAGACCAAGATGTATCTCGACCGCAAGGGCACACCGAACGCCTTGTGGACGCAGGGTGGCGCAATCTACTCGCCGCTCTGGAACTGATGCCGGCGGGGGTCGGAACCACAACGTTTCGCCCCCCAAGCTCTTGGAGCCTGAACATGACAATCCACGAAACGAGGGCGATCCACGGCATGGCAGAGCGCGATAGGCTGCGGTCGCGGCGCCTGCGCAATCGCATCCGGCACGAGACGATCCAGTTGGCAATCGTCGCTCTGGTCGTCGTGCTGCTCGGCATGCTGGCCTACGCGGTCAAGGCGGGCCTTGCCGAGAAGGGCATACGGTTCAGCTTCTCGTTTCTTGCCAACACCGCCGGCTTCGATATCAGCGAAGGCTGGACGCTGACGTCAGGTGAAGGCTTCGTCCCCAACCTCGCCCAGTTCTCTTCGGACATGCCGGTCGCGTCGGCTTTCGTTACAGGCATCTTCAACACCGCCAAGATCGCACTGCTGGCGATCATCCTCAGCACGATCCTCGGAACGATGCTCGGCGTTGGCCGTCTCTCCACGAACTGGGTGGTCAGAAACCTCTGTTTCTGGATCGTGGAGTTCGTCCGCAATACGCCGCTGCTCATACAGCTTGTCTTCTGGTACTTCGCCGTCGTGCTGCGCTTTCCGCCAATGGCGTCTGCAGCAAAGCTCTACGGCGGCCTTATCGTCAGCCAGCAAGGCATATACGTCCCGACGCTGTCCTGGACCGGAGGCGCATCCACCCTTTCGCTGATCCTCGTCACCGCCACCGGAGTATCGGTCCTGGGCGCACTATTCGACCCCGTCCGTGGAGCACGCCGGATATGCGTCGCCGCAGCGGTCGTCTGCCTCGGGCTGCTGGTCGCGACCGGCGGGATGACCGCGAATTTCCCCGTCGCCAACAAGTTCAAGGCCAGCGGCGGAACCAGCATCAGCCCGGAGATGGCGGCGCTCCTGCTTGCGATCGTCGTGAACAGCGCTTCCTTCATTGCCGAAACCGTTCGCGGCGCGATCGACGCTCTTCCGAAGGCCCAGTGGGAAGCCGCCGGATCGCTGGGACTCAGCCGGCGCGACACCGTCAACGACATCATCCTTCCTCAAGTGTTCCGCGTCGTTCTCCCTTCCTTCGGCAACCAGTATATCAGCCTGTCCAAGAACACCGCGCTCGGGATCGCGGTCGGCTATCCGGATCTGTTCAACATCTACGGGACAATCGCCAATCAGACCGGTCACAGCCTTGAAGGCATCATCATCGTCATGGCGTCCTACCTGATCCTCAGCTGGATCATCAGTTCGGCCGTGTACTGGGCGAACCGCCGTCTTAACCCCATGGGAGTGTCGCAATGATCGCCACCTCAATAAAGTGGACCCGTCACAACCTGTTTGGAAAGCCTTTCGACGTCGCCCTGTCGCTGCTGGTCATTCACGGCGCGCTCTGGCTCGCCTATTTGATCCTTGACTGGGCGCTCGCCACCGCCAGGTGGGACATCATCGTGCAGAGCCTGCGGGTGTTGATGATCGGCGTCTTTCCAGCCGATCAGGCGTGGCGCGCATGGACGGCCTCGGCGATCATCGGAGCGATCCTCGGCGCTGGCCTCGGCTGCGTGTTTTCGTTCAAACGCCACCATGGGCTGGTTCTCGTTCTCGTCCCCTTGCTGCTTTTGATCGTCGATCACGGCGATCCGGGGAACGCACTGTCTGCGGCAGGCGTCGTTGTCGCGACTTCGCTGGGATGGGTGCTGACGTCGTATGTGCCATTGTCCAGAAAGGCGATGCCTGCTGCGGCGTTTACGGGCTTCATCGTCGTCGTGGCGGTCATGGCCCCTCCGGGCGTGGGGCTCTGGGGCGGACTTCTTCTCAGCGTCCTGCTGACGCTGGTGACGTCGGTGCTGTCTCTGCCGATCGGCATCCTGCTCGCGTTCGGACGGCAGAGCCGGCTCTCAAGTCTCAGGATCATCTGCACCTGGTACATCGAGGTCATGCGGTCGGTGCCGCTCATCCTCGTCGTCTACTGGATCTGGATCCTCATGCCGGTCCTTGCGCCCCAGTGGGGGCTGGCCGACGTCGCGCGCGGCATGATCGGTTTCACCATCTTCTATTCCGCCTACGTCGCCGAATATGTGCGAAGCGGCCTTCAGGCGGTTCCGCGCGCCCAGACCGAGGCGGCAGGGTCTCTCGGCATCAGCGAATTCGACATCAACCGCTCGATCGTTCTACCACAGGCGCTCCGGGTGGTGGTCGCGCCTCTGGTCGGCAACGTGCTCGACATCTTCAACTCCGCGCCGCTCGTCTTCATCATCGGACTCACGGATTTTCTCCGCGCGGGGCAGATGATCCTGGCGAACCCACAATATGGCGACCGGACTTTCGAAGTCCTCTCGTTCCTGCTCGTCACCTATTTCCTGGTCGGCTCGATGATCACCTATGCCGCCAGAAAGCTCGAAGACCATATGGCAACGAGTGCCCGCTGAGCTGTTCCAACACGGAGAAGTCACGATGAACGCCATCGTCGAAATGAAAAGCATGAACAAGTTCTACGGCGCTCACCATGTGCTCAAGGACATCGATCTCGCCGTCACACGCGGCGAAGTCATGGTCATCCTCGGGGCCAGCGGCTCAGGAAAATCGACCCTCATTCGCTGCGTCAACGGCCTCGAAATGTACCAGAACGGCAGCCTCGTCGTGGACGGCTATGACATGCCCGTCGAGGCCGACCGGAAGCTTGGCGGAGAACGCGAACTCGCGGCGATCCGCAAGGGCGTCGGCATGGTATTCCAGCAATTCGGCCTGTTCCCGCACAAGACCGTGCTGGACAATATCACCATCGCGCCGATGCGGGTCCGCAAAAAGTCGCGCGAAGAGGCCGAAGCGATCGCCATGAAGCTCCTCGACCGCGTCGGCCTCAAGGCGCATGCGCACAAATATCCGGGCCAGCTGTCCGGCGGCCAGCAGCAACGTGTGGCCATCGCCCGTTCGCTCGCCATGGAGCCGCATCTGATGCTGTTCGACGAGCCCACCAGCGCGCTTGATCCGGAAATGGTCGGTGAGGTCCTCGACGTCATGCGGGAACTGGCCACCGAGGGCATGACGATGATGGTCGTGACGCACGAAATGGGGTTTGCAAGAGAGGTCGCCGACCGCGTCGTCTACATCGACCAGGGCTCGATCATCGAGATCGGGAAACCGGACGAGTTCTTCGACAATCCGAAAAACGACCGGGCTCGCTCTTTTCTCGCGCGCGTCCTAAGACACTGACCACCGAGCCCGGCTCACGAACGGAAATGTCCATGAACACGATACTGCCCAGTGATCCCGCTCGCGACGATGTTCTCGCGGGCCGACCCACCCTCTGGCTCAATCCTTCCTATAGGAAACAGGCGATCGACACCTCGGACCTGCCGGTTTCGCCGGCCGACGTGCAGAGCGCGCGCCTGAACTGGCAGCGCTTGGCGCCGCTTCTTGCCGAATGCTTTCCGGAACTGAAGGATACGGGCGGCGAGATCCGCTCGGAACTGGTGGAACTCAAGGAACTCCGCGAGCCGCTCGGCTATCGAACGAGAGAGTTCGGCAACGTCTTCATCAAGGCCGACAGCCATCTGCCGGTTGCCGGCTCTATCAAGGCTCGCGGCGGCGTCTACGAAGTTTTCCTCTTTGCCGAAGGCCTCGCCCGTCAGAAGGGATTGCTCGGGGACGGCGAGGATATCCGGACGCTGGCAACGGAAGAAGCCCGCTCGTTATTTTCGGGCCATACCGTGGCGGTGGGCAGCACCGGCAATCTCGGCTTGAGCGTCGGCATCGCCGCGCGCGCGCTCGGCTTCAAAGCCAGGGTCCACATGTCGTCCGACGCCAAGGCCTGGAAAGTCGAGCGCCTGCGGAAGCTCGGCGTCGATGTCATCCAGCACGAGGCCGACTACACGACCGCCGTCGAAAACGCCCGCGACATCGCCGACTCCGACCCGACGATCTATTTCGTCGACGACGAGCAGTCTCGGCACCTGTTCCTCGGTTACAGCGCAGCGGCGTCGGAGCTGGCAGCGCAGCTCGACGAGCGTGGGATCACGATCGACGAGGAAAATCCGCTTTTCCTCTACCTGCCCTGCGGCATCGGCGGCGCACCGGGCGGCGTCGCCTTCGGCGCCAAGGCGATCTTCGGCGACAATGTGCACGCCTTCTTCGTCGAGCCGGTGCAGTCGCCCTGCGCCCTCGTCCACATGATGTCGGGCTCGCAGGAGCTGGTGTCGGTCTATGACGTCGGCCTGACCAACAAGACCGAAGCCGACGGCATGGCCGTCGCCCGCATGTCGGCCTTCGTGGCCAAAGTGATGCGAGAGATGCTCGCCGGCGTCTACACCGCCGCCGACAACGATCTGTTCAAGCTGCTTCGCATGGCTTGGATCACCCAAGGGCAGAAGCTGGAGCCTTCGGCCGCCGCCGCCCTGCTCGGCCCGGACTTCCTCTTGCGCCATGGGGAAGGCCGTCGTTTCCAAACCCTGCACGGCATCGAGGAGAAGATGTCGCGGGCGACGCACGTGCTCTGGACAACTGGCGGTTCATTCGTTCCGGAGGAGCAGTTCCAGTACTTCCTCGATCAGGCGGAAGCCATTGCTGCGCCGTCCGATCGAAACAACCAATGACCTCGGACTGCCTTTAACCCGGTTTGCGTTCCGGAGCTGGCCAAGCGAAGCCAGCCCCGGAGCGCCTCGTTCCAACTAAAATCGACGCGGGCCCTCTGGTTTGTTTCCGGCAATCGCATCGATCCGCTCCATCACCTCAGGTGTCATCTTGTGCCGGTGCGAGAGGGCCGCAAGGTTGTCCTGCAGCTGGCTGGCGCGTGAGGCGCCGAGAATGACTGTGGAGACGTTGGGATTGGCGAGGCACCACAGAAGGGCGAGATGGGTGATCGACAGGCCGATCTCATCGGCGAGTTTTGCGAGTTGGCCGACCTGCTGGAGCTGGGCGCGCCCGGCGTCGCTCGACCACTTCTCCTTCAGCCATTCATAGCCGGGCAGGTTCATACGGCTGTCGGCCGGCACGCCGTTATTGTATTTGCCGGTCAGAACGCCCGAGGCAAGCGGCGACCAGATAGTGGTGCCGAGGCCAATCAGGTCGTAGAGCGGCAGATAGTCGGCTTCGACCTTCTGGCGCTCGAAGATGTTGTATTGCGGCTGCTCCATGGTCGGCGGCGTGATGCGCAGGTCCCGGGCCACGGCATAGGCTTCCGTCAATTGCTGCGCCGACCATTCCGACGTACCCCAATAGAGCACCTTGCCCTGGGCGACGAGATCGTGCATCGCCCGGACCGTTTCCTCGATCGGCGTATCGATGTCAGGGCGATGGCAGAAATAGAGGTCGAGATAGTCGACCTGAAGCCGCTTCAGCGCCGCATGGCAGGCATCGGTCACATGCTTGCGCGACAGGCCGCGCTGCGTCGGCTTCTCCCCTCCCCAGAAAACCTTGCTGGAGACGACGAAGCTGTCGCGGCTCCAACCGAGCGCCTTCAGCGCCTCGCCCATGACGAGCTCGGACTTGCCGCTTTCGTAGCCTTCGGCATTGTCGAAGAAGTTCACCCCGTTATCGTAGGCAAGCCTCATGAGGTCGACGGCGTCGCCGCCGTTCACCTGCTTGCCGAAAGTGACCCATGAGCCGAAGGAGAACTCGCTCACCTGCAGGCCCGACTTTCCCAAACGACGATATTCCATCATGCAGCTCCCGCAATTTATGAACATGTGCCGGCCGGCAACCGGCCTCGACATCAGACGATCGATCAACGACCGATCGGCTTAATCTATGGCATGAACAACGATATGCGAGCCTCGGCGCAACAAGCTGCTTAAACCAGCCCTGAGAAAGACGCTCAATGCGGTTTTGATGCCTCCTCGATATTGGCTCTCATTTCCTCGACCGATTGTGCGCCGGTGAACTTCTTGCCGTTGACGAAGAACGTCGGTGTAACCTCGACCTTGAAGTCTTCGCGCGCCTGAGACGTGAGTTTATTCAAGCCGTCGAGGATTGATCGATCAGAAATCAACCGGTCGAAAGCAGGCCTATCGATACCAGTCGATGCGGCGATATCGCGGATCGTCTTCTCCTGTGATGTGGGCAATCATCATCTCGGCATAGCCGCCGTGTGGTGCAGAAGCCGGCGACGTCGTGGCGATTGTCGGCATAGGCGGTCTTGGCCACATGGCGCTGCAGTATGCCCGCAAGATGGGTTTCAAGGTGATTGCCATCGGACGGGGCGACGACATTGCTGACGACGCCAGATCGCTTGGAGCATATGATTATATCGATGCCGCGAGGGAAAACGCAGTAGAATGTCTGCAGCGCCTGGGTGGTGCGAAGGCCGTTATTTCCACCATTGGAGATCTCCAGATGGTTTCGGCACTCATCCCGGGGAATGCGGCTCAAGGCCGGCTCGTCGTCCTCGGAATCGGAAAGGACCCTTTGGCGGTGTCATCAGGACCGCTGGTCGGCGGTGAGCGCAGCGTGTTGGGCTCGATCACCGGGACGCCTTTCGAGAACGAAAAAACCTTGGACTTTTCCGTCCTCGTTGGCGTGCGTCCCCAGTTCGAGACGATGCCGTTCGAACAGGCCGCGAGCGCCTTCGAAAAGGTGAAGTCCGGTGGGCTCAAGTTTCGGGTGGTGTTGACCATGGAGAAAACCGATGCGTCTGAATGATGATTTCACCAAGCCGACGGTCGTGCACGCCGCGAAACTGGATTGGGTTGCCAGTCCGGTTCGCGGGGTCGATCGCCGGATGCTTTATCGCGTCGGCGAGGAAGTGGCTCGGGCGACCTCGATTGTCCGCTATGCCGCAGGCAGCGTATTTCCGTCTCATACCCACACGGGCGGTGAGGAAATATTGGTGCTCGATGGCATATTCGAGGACGAACACGGCCATTTCCCGGCCGGATCATACTTCCGCAATCCGCCGGGTACGTCGCATGCGCCGGCATCCGCTGACGGGTGCACCATCTTCGTCAAGCTCTGGCAGTTTCGCGAGGGCGACGAGGCGCAAATCGTGCGCAGACCGGGTGAAGGAGAGCCTGGACTTCAAAACGATGCCGTCACCGCAACGATCCTGTTCGATGACGGTCATGAGCAGGTCTATCTTCAAAGGTGGGATCACAGCGCCTCGATCAAACTTTCGAATCATCGTGGATTGGAGCTGCTGGTTCTTGAAGGTGAACTGTCCGTTGGAACGGAGCGACTTCGACCCCAGAGCTGGATGCGACTGCCTCAAGGCGAAAACCTGATGGCGAGCGCCGGTCCGGAGGGTGCCTATGCCTGGATCAAAGACGCACCGTTGCAGCCCGCCGATGTTTTGAAACTACGATCGTAGCGGGGCACCTCCGTGCTCGGCGTCTTCGGCTGGCTGTTATGGCCGGCAGCGAGACGAGCGTGACTGAAACTGGCTTCCTTGTCGGCGCCGTTGCCGCTGCGAGATGGGCGTGTCAGCAGTCGTTCATCACGCTGATCTGAGAGAGCTGCCCGTCACCGCCCCCAAACCTCATTTCGGGGCGCAACGGCGATAGCGACACGCGGAACGGATGAGCAACATCCTGATGAAATCGAGAACCTTATCGCCCACTGACCAGCCATACCATCCACCTGTTATCCACAGCTTATCCACAGGCGCGGTGGCGGCGAGCGCAGCAACTTCAATGACATTTGCCCGGCGGCAAACAATAGCTCTCAAATACTATGTGACCATCAAATGACACTGCGCTTTTGTTTGCCGGCGCAGATACAAACCGTGGCGGGGCTGGGATAGATTTGGTTTTGTTCCCGACCGTGGCGGCGGATACTGGGAGGAGGAGGCGGTGGGCCAACGAGGGGCTCACCGCCTTTTTCAGGCGGTGCGGGAGCTTCGATAAACAGAGACGCCGAGTTCCCTGATCTTCTTGCGCAATGTGTTGCGGTTGAGGCCAAGAAGATCGGCCGCCTTGATCTGGTTGCCGCGCGTTGCCGTAAGCGCAGCGAGGATCAGCGGATATTCCATTTCGGTCAGCACCCGGTCATAGAGGCCGGGCGGCGGCAGGTTTTCGCCGAAGCTGGCGAAATAAGTGCGCATGTTCTCCTCGACGGCTTGCGCGATCGTCATCGATCCGTTGCGGATCGGCCCCTTGTCGATCGGGCTGTCGGGCACGTCGGAGCGCAGCTCGGCGTCGATGATCTCGCGGGTGATGACGTCCTGCGGATAGAGCGCCATCAGGCGGCGGATGAGGTTCTCCAGCTCGCGCACGTTGCCCGGCCAGGCATAGGCCTTCATCAGTTCCAGCGCTTCCTGATCGAAGCGTTTGGAGCCGAGGCCTTCCTTTTCGGCCTGCTGGATGAAATGGCGCACCAGATCGGGGATGTCCTCGGCGCGGTCGCGCAGCGGCGGCAGGCGCAGCGGCACGACGTTGAGGCGGTAGTAGAGATCCTCGCGGAAGAGGCCCTGGTTGATCGCCTGCTTCAGATCCTTGTTGGTGGCGGCGACGATGCGCACGTCAGTGCGGATCGGCGTGCGGCCGCCGACGGTGGTGTATTCGCCCTGCTGCAGCACGCGCAGAAGCCGGGTCTGGGCATCCATCGGCATGTCGCCGATTTCGTCGAGAAAGAGCGTGCCGCCTTCGGCCTGCTCGAAGCGGCCGGTCGAGCGGGTCTGCGCGCCGGTGAAGGCGCCCTTCTCATGGCCGAAGAGCTCGGATTCGATCAGGTCGCGCGGGATCGCCGCCATGTTGATCGCGACGAAGGGGCCGTTGCGGCGCTTGCCGTAATCATGCAGCGCGCGGGCGACAAGCTCCTTGCCGGTGCCGGATTCGCCGGTGATCATCAGCGTCAGGTCCGTCTGCATCAGGCGGGCAAGCACGCGATAGATTTCCTGCATCGCCGCCGAGCGGCCGACGAGCGGCATGCCGTCCTGCATATCCTCTTCGAGCTTGGCGGGCTTGCGCTTCGGCTCGGCGAGCGCCCGACCGATGATGCCGATCAGCTCGGTCAGGTCGAAGGGCTTCGGCAGATAGTCGTAGGCGCCCTTCTCCGAAGCCTTGATGGCGGTCATGAAGGTGTTCTGCGCGCTCATGACGAGGACCGGCAGATCGGGACGCGCCTTCTTGATGCGCGGCAGCAGGTCGAAGGCGTTTTCGTCAGGCATCACCACGTCGGTGACGACAAGATCGCCCTCGCCCGCCGAAATCCAGCGCCAGAGGGTAGCGGCGTTGGAGGTAATGCGCACATCATAGCCGGCGCGGCTCAAAGCCTGGTTGAGCACGGTCCGGATGGCCGCATCATCATCTGCAACGAGGATCGTGGCTGTCATCGAGAAGGTCCTGTCGAGCTTACGGAAGAAGCATCCTCGAGCGAAACGTCCTTTGACGCCGGCATGAGAACGCGGAAAGTGGTACGGCTGTTCTGGCTGTCGCATTCAATGATGCCGCCGTGATCACCGATAATCTTGGCGACCAGCGCCAGGCCGAGACCGCTGCCGTTCGTCTTGGTGGTGATGAAGGGATCGAAGAGATGCGGCAGCAGATCGGCGGGAACGCCGGGGCCGTTATCGTGGACGCAGAACTCCAGCGGCAGCGAGATCTTTTCGCGGGTGCCGGCGACGGAAAGGCGGATGCCGGGGCGATAGGCGGTCGTCAGCATGATCTCGCCGTCCGGCCGGTCCCCGACCGCTTCGGCGGCGTTCTTCACCAGATTGAGGAAGACCTGGACGAGCTGGTCACGATTGGCATAGACGGCCGGCAGCGACGGATCATAACTCTCGGTCACGCGGATGTTGCGGGCAAAACCGGCCTTGGCGACGGCCTTCACGTGATCGAGCACGGAATGGATATTGACCGGCATGCGGTCAACAGGACGTTCGTCGGAAAAGACTTCCATGCGATCGACCAGCGAGACGATACGGTCGGTTTCGTCGCAGATCAGCCGGGTCAACGCCCGGTCGTCGTCGACCGCGGACTGTTCGAGCAGCTGGGCGGCGCCGCGGATGCCGGAGAGCGGGTTCTTGATCTCATGCGCCAGCATCGAAGCGAGACCGGTGACCGAGCGGGCAGCGGCGCGATGCGTCAGCTGCCGGTCGATCTTGTCGGCCATCGAGCGTTCCTGGAAGACGATAACGACGGCGCCGGGCTCGCTGATCACGGGGGCGACATAGAGGTCAACGAGCTTGTCCTGACCGAGCCGGGGCGAGCTCAGATCGACGCGATATTCATTGACCGGCGCCTTGCGCTCGCGCACCTGGTCGATCAGGGCAAGCAGCGGACTGCCGAAGGGGATGAAGGTCGAGATCCGGTAGCGCGCCAGATGCGAGGCGCTGGCGCCGAAAAAGGCCTCCGCCTCCCAATTGGCAAAGGCGACGAAGCCGGACTCGTCAACCATGACAACCGGGTTCTGGATGGCGTTCAGCACGGCCATGGCAACGGTTCCGCCGGTCTGATCGGGCGGAGATATCGTATCCTTCGTCATGCCGCCTCCCGGCTGTCGACAAGAGCTGCATCAAGCGCATCGTAAAGGCGCGCGGCCACCTCGCCCGGATCGCGCGAGGTCATGATCGCAGCCTTCTCGCCGGCGGCCAGTGCGGGCGCAAAACGCTCGAGATACCAGCCGAGATGCTTGCGGGCATGGCGGATCGCCACCGCTTCGCCGTAGAAATCGAGCATCATCCGGTAATGCTCGACGGCGATATCGGCAATGTCTTCGCGTCGCGGCTCCGCCGCACCGGCAAGCACGCCGGCATGCCACGGCCTGCCCTGGCAGCCCCTGCCGATCATGACGGCATCGGCGCCGGAGCGTCGCAATATTTCCTGCGCATCCGCGGCGGTTTCGACGTCGCCATTGGCGATCAGCGGAATGGAGAGGACGTCGCGAACGGCACGGATCGCATCCCAATCGGCGCGACCTTCGTAAAACTGCATGCGGGTGCGCCCATGAATGGTGACGAGCTGAATGCCGGCGGCTTCGGCGCGGCGCGCAATGTCGGGCGCGTTGATGGAATTCTCGTCCCAGCCGAGGCGCATCTTCAGCGTCACCGGAATGTCGACGGCCTTGACCGTCGCTTCGATCAGGCCGAGCGCGTGATCGGGATCGCGCATCAGCGCCGAGCCGGAGTAGCCGCCGATCACTTTCTTTGCCGGACAGCCCATGTTGATGTCGATGATATCGGCGCCATGATCGGCGGCGATCTTGGCCGCCTCCGCCATCCAGTGCGCCTCCCGGCCGGCAAGCTGCACCATGTGCGGCCGAAAGCCCGCCGCCCTGAGCCGCGACCAGGATTCGGCCGTGTCGTTGACCAGTTCGCGGCTCGCCACCATTTCGGTGACGACGAGGCCGGCGCCGAAGCGCCAGGCCAGCTCGCGGAACGGCATGTCCGTCACACCGGACATCGGCGCCAGCACCACGCGATTCCGCACGGATACATCTCCGACTCGGAAAGGCGCTGCGAGGTCCTTGGAAATCAAATGATTATCTTTCAGGCACACCATGGGACTGCATTATTTTTAGCCATAGATCCATGGCTTTGCCAAGAGGGCTTGGATCGGAATCGATATTTTTCGGGCAGATGCTGGAAAAGGCCAAAGCAAGAGGTTAGAGCACTCCGGTCAATTCCGCATATTTTAGGGGATTTATGCTGCAAATGCCGTCCAAGCAACCGATATCGGCTGGAATTGTCATCGTTGCCGCCGGCCGCGGCGAGCGTGCCGGATCCTCCAAGGAAGGTCCCAAGCAATATCGCCTGATCGGCGGCAAGCCGGTTATCGTCCATACGCTTGAAAACTTCATGACATGGGAGCCGGCGACCGAGATCGTCGTCGTCATTCATCCCGATGACGAGGCGCTGTTTGCCAAGGCATTCCGCCATATCATTTCGGCAACGCCGATCGAAATGGTGCATGGCGGCCCGACGCGGCAGCAATCGGTGCTGGCCGGCCTTCGATACCTCAAGGACAAGCATGTCAGCCACGTGCTGATCCACGATGCAGTGCGACCTTTCTTCGACCACGCGCTTCTTGACCGCATTGCCGAAACACTTGGAAGCGGCGCGCAGGCGGTGCTGCCGGCCATGCCGGTAACCGATACGCTGAAACGTGCAGATGGCGCCGGCACGGTTCTGACGACGGTTTCGCGCGAGCAGCTCTACGCGGCGCAGACGCCGCAATCCTTCGCCTTCGAAACGATTCTCGATGCGCATGAGAAGGCGGCGGCGAGCGGGCGCAGCGATTTCACCGACGATGCCTCGATCGCCGAATGGCTGGGCATTCCGGTGACGATCGTCGAGGGCACGGCCGACAACGTCAAGCTCACGGTCAAGAGCGATATTGCCATGGCCGACGACAAGCTGTCGGTGTCGCTGCTTCCCGACGTGCGCACCGGCAATGGCTACGACGTACACCAGCTCGAAGCGGGCGACGGCGTGACGCTGTGCGGCGTATTCATTCCGCACGACCAGAAGCTCAAGGGCCACTCGGATGCCGATGTCGCGCTGCATGCGCTGACCGACGCGTTGCTTGCCACCTGCGGCGCCGGCGATATCGGCGATCATTTCCCGCCATCCGACCCGCAATGGAAGGGGGCGGCTTCGCGAATCTTCATCGAGCACGCCGCGCGGATCGTGCGCGAACGCGGCGGCACGATCATGAATGCCGATGTCTCGCTGATCGCCGAGGCGCCGAGGGTCGGCCCGCACCGCGAGGCCATGCGGGCGAACCTGTCGGAATATCTCGGCATCGATCTCGAGCGCTGCTCGGTCAAGGCGACGACCAACGAGACGATCGGCTTCGTCGGCCGGCGCGAAGGCATCGCGGCGATCGCCACGGCGACCGTCGTTTATCGCGGGAGGAAATGATGAGCCTCTTTCCCGAGGATATCCATTCGGCGGCAGCGGCGATTATCCGCGACTTCACCGCCGCAGGCCTGATGGTGTCCACGGCCGAATCCTGCACCGGCGGGCTGATATCAGGCGCGCTGACGGAGATATCCGGCTCATCCGCCGTCGTCGACCGCGGCTTCGTCACCTATACGAATAGCGCCAAGACCGAGCTGCTCGGGGTGCAGGCGAAAACGCTGCTGCGCTTCGGCGCAGTCTCCGAGGAGACCGCCCGGCAGATGGCGCACGGCGCCCTCTTCCGCTCGCGCGCCGACATCGCCGTCGCCGTCACCGGCATTGCCGGCCCCGGCGGCGGATCGGCCGACAAACCGGTCGGCCTCGTGCATCTTGCCGCGAAATCGCGCGGCGGCGCGCTCATCCACCGCAAAATGCTCTATGGCGACATCGGCCGCAGCGAGGTTCGGCTGGCAACGGTCCGGACGGCACTCGAGATGCTGCGTTTGCTCCTCACGCACTGATGTGCCTGCAACCGCCCGTCAGGCTGGAGCGTAGATCTTGCTTGCGCGCGTTTCAAAGGCTTCGGTGAACATGCGGAAGGCGCGGTCGAACATCGAGCCCATGAGTGCGCCAAGGATGCGGCTTTTGAATTCGTAATCGATGAAGAAATTGATGGTGCAGCCGCCAGCCGGCGTTTCGGCGAAATGCCAGCGATTGTCGAGATATTTGAACGGGCCGTCGATATATTTGACCTCGATGACGCGCTCGGCCCGGTTCAAGAGCACCTGGGTCGTGAAGGTCTCGCGGATCGCCTTGTAGCCGACGGTCATATCGGCCACGAGCAGGATCTTGCCGTCACGCTCCTTGCGGCTTCTGACCGACAGCGCCTCGCAAAGCGGCAGGAACTCGGGATAATGTTCGACATCGGCAACGAGATCGAACATCTGGTCGGGCGTATGCGGGACGGAACGGTGCGTTTCGAAGTGCGGCATAGGCGGCACTTAAGCGGCTGCGCCAAGAAGATCAAGAAGCTGGCGCATCCGACGGCGGGATTTTAGCCGAGAACGGGGCGATGGCGGCGCGACTTTCTCGTCGCAAGCGCTAGCAGGGCGGCGAGATGCAGATTTTCGGTCTCAGCGCCTATACCACATACGCTGGAGCAACCTGTCGCTGCGGACGAACTGATGGAACAGCGCCGCTCCAACATGTGCGGAAAGCAGAGCCAGCAGGAGATTTGCCCCAAGCCCATGCGGCAGGCGCGGCGGATAGAGGTGGAAGTTCGGCAGTTCCGTGCCGGCACCGAATATGGCTTGCGCCGCGCCGCTCAGCGCGATCATGCCGACGCCGCTCGCAATCATGCCGAGGATGACCACGTAGAAGGCAAGATGCACGGCGCGGGCCAGCCGCTCTTGCCACAAGGGCGCGCCCTGAACAGGCAGCGGCTTCCTGTCGAAAAGCCACCACCAGACGATGCGGCACACGGTCAGCAGAAGAACCATGATCGCCGCTGGGATATGAACACGAAGAAGCGCCGCCTTTGCGACCGGTTCGACGATGTTGCCTGCTCGGAAGCCGGAGACCAAGGCAACGAGCAAGAATATGGCGGTCAGCCAATGCATGGTGACGGCGATGGCGCCGTAGCGCTCAGTCGTGCTTTTCAGCATCAATTTCTCCTTCGAGACTGTGCCGCAGCCTCGTCATGACGCGATGTGCGGTTTGGATTTCGGCAAGTGAAAGCCCCGCGGCCATGGCGTTGACGCGCGGGTTGTAGGCTGCGATCGCAGCATCGTAGGTTTGTCGTCCTTTGTCGGTCAGCACGACGAGTTGCGCCCGCCGGTGATGCGGATTGGGTTCGAAGGCGACCAGCCCTTCTCCGTGCAGATCATTGACGATGCGCTGCACGTTCTGACGGTTGGCGCCGAGGTCTCGGGCCAGCCATGCCACCGGCTGCGGCCGATCCGCATGGACGATCGCCCCGAGGATCTGCCAGCGTGCGCTGGTCAGCCCATAGGCCGCCACCAGTCTGTCTCCCCAGGTCAAGGTCAAGTTATTCACCCGAAACATCGAAAGGATCAGTTCCGTCAAGGCGTCGCCTATCGTGGTTCTCGTCGCTTCAGTCATTTGTCACCATATATTGCTATTGACATCATCATGTCAAGTTATTATGTATGTACCACACCAAATTGACATCATTACACCAATACGAAAGGAGTCTGAAGTGACGCACATACAACCGCTTGATGAGAATTTTCCGATCCAGCGCCAGCTCGATGTCGATGCAGCCCCGGTCGTGCTGATCAACCTCTTCACGCTCGATCCCGCTGATGAGCCGCTTTTCCTCGAAGTCTGGAGCCGCGATGCCGAGTTTATGAAGCGACAGCCGGGCTTCATCTCGACTCAGCTTCATCGAGCACTCGGCGAGAGCATGACCTACCTGAACTATGCGGTGTGGGAATCGAACGAGGCATTTCGAGCCGCCTTCAATCATCCCGACTTCCGCGCCCAGGTCGCTGCATATCCGGCATCCGCCGTCGCTAGGCCGCACCTGTTTCAGAAGGTCGCCGTATCCGGCATCTGCGCAGCTTGAGGGCCATGAAAGGGAAGAAATCACATGTCACTGCTGTTCAGAATCATGGCAATCGCCGGTCCCGCGGGGTTCGGGGGCGTCATGCTCGCCATCGGCATCATCCTTGGCGGACACTGGAAAAGCCTGCCTCCCGCCGATTTCCTTGACTCGTTCGGCAGGTATGGCGGCTTTATCCAACGCGCCATTCCACTCGTCGTGATCCCAACGCTGATCGGGCTGGCCGGCATGCTCTGGATCGACTGGAACAATGCGGCAACCCGCAATCTCTGGCTTGCCGAGGCGGGCTGCATCGCCGCTATCCTCGTGCTGACGATGGCCTATTTTGCGCCAAGCAATAACGCATTCGCCGCGAGGGCCGTGGCCGTCGACCAGGTTTCGGCGAAGCTCGATACCTGGCTGTTCGTTCACAACTTCCGCATCGCCCTTGCCTTCGCCGCCTCCTCGCTCGGCGTGTGGGCTCTCAGCCGGTGAAAGGAAACGCCGTGCCGAGAATCATTCTTCCCGGTGCGGCTTTGAGCGACCGCTGCCGGGGCAGCCGATCACCAGGATACGGCGGGCTTCGGCCAGCGTCGATTTCAACCCGGATGCACTCTTCATCGGCGACCGCCCAAAGAAGAACCGCGGCAGAATCGCCGCGGTCAGCTTGTTCACCAACCTCACTCTCACTGGACGTCATCCTCGGCCTTGTGCCGAGTATCTGCTGCGCATCGACCGGCGGCAGATGCCGGGACAAGCCCGAGCATGACGAAAGAGAGGTTGGCAGACATTATCGCCAGCAGCCTGACCGCGGCGAAAGGTTGCGAAATCTTACTCGGCTGCCATCAACAGCTTCTTTTCCCGAGCCGCCCTCAGCCGCGCGAAGTCGTCGCCGGCATGGTGGGAGGAGCGGGTCAGCGGGCTGGAGGCGACCATCAGGAAACCCTTGCTGTAGGCGACCGTCTCGTAGGACTTGAACTCGTCGGGGGTGACG